>SXMN01000092.1 GCA_005777315.1 Verrucomicrobiales bacterium | reverse complement strand
CTGAGCCTCTCCCGCACACTGCCCCGCAACCGGTGCCCCTGGCGCCCATCCGCTCGCCCGCCTGAATACCGTCCCGTTCGCAGGGATTTCAACTCGCCATTGCTTT
The DNA here is from genome assembly GCA_005777315.1 of Verrucomicrobiales bacterium. Lineage (GTDB taxonomy): Bacteria > Verrucomicrobiota > Verrucomicrobiia > Limisphaerales > F1-12-MAGs170 > F1-120-MAGs170. Next base: position 24,985 of record SXMN01000092.1, on the reverse strand, counting down.
TTCAGTCCGCCCCATCTCATCTGAGGTCAGATGTTTTCTTGACAGTTTGGAAGGCGAGCGGTGTCATCTGCCCCAATCACCGAAGAGTCGTGGTCAAGCCGTGTGGCCTGATTGAACGCGGGTTTTGCGTGTCTTGCATTTTAGAAACCAGCACACATGAGTCGTGGAAAAGTTAATATAGCCGTCATCGGACTCGGTTTTGGAGCAGAGTTCATTCCCATCTGGCAGAAGCATCCCCACTCCAACTGCCATGCGATCTGCCAGCGAAACCCCGAAAAACTCAACGCCATCGGGGATTATTTTGGCGTGAACGTCCGTTATTCCGAGTTCAAGGACGTACTCAAAGATCCGAACGTGGACGCCGTTCACATCAACTCCCCGATACCCGATCATGCATGGATGTCCATTGCAGCGCTCAAGGCCGGCAAGCACGTCGCCTGCACGGTTCCGATGGCCACGAGCATCGCTGATTGCAAGAAGATCGTCGATCTCGTGAAGCAGACGGGTTTGACGTACATGATGATGGAAACGGTCGTGTACGCCCGCGAATACCTTTTCATGAAGGAACTGTTGGATGCCGGCAAACTGGGCAAACTTCAGTTCGTCCAGGCATCGCACCAGCAGGACATGGACGGCTGGCCGAACTACTGGCCGGGACTTCCTCCAATGTGGTATGCCACGCACTGCGTCGGCCCTGTGGCCGGTCTGATCGGCAAGCCTGCGGAATACGTGAGTTGCTTTGGCAGCGGAACGATCCGCGCTGAACTCATCAAGCAGTACGGTTCCTCCTTTGCCGTGGAGACGGCCCACATCAAATTCAAAGGCACGGACGTCAACGCCCGCATCATCCGGTCGCTCTTCGACACGGCGCGCCAGTATCGCGAGAGCATTGATGTTTATGGCGACAAAGCCTCGGTTGAATGGCCGCTGGTTGAACACGAGCCGCTCATCCTGCACACCGCCAAGCGTCCCGAGCCGAAGATTCCGAAGCCGGTGAAGTGTCCTGATTTTGCGAAGCGCCTGCCAAAGGGCATCGCGAAATACACGACAAAGGGCGTCTATGACAGCAGCAAAAAGACGCACTTGAGCTTCACCCAGGGCAGCGGACACGGCGGAAGCCATCCCCATCTGGCGCATGAATTTGCCACGGCCTTGGCGGAAGGCCGGGAAACGTTTCCCAACGCGAAGCAGTCCGCCAACTGGACGTGCGTCGGCCTCTGCGCTCATCAATCGGCACTCAAGGGCGGAGCGATTGTGAAACTGCCGTCGTTCACTCACTGAATTGAAGATGGCTGCCGTGACTTTGAATCAAGTGCTGGAACTGACGCGAAAGCTGCCTGGCGATGAACAGGACATGCTGGTTGAATTGGTGCGCCGAAGCCGGGCGGAGCAGTGGCGCAGGGATCTCGTCCGGGATGGGCGCAAAGCGGTGAAAGATTTTCGCGCCGGGAAGCTAAAGGTCGAGAGGGCGGAAGACTACGTCGCCCGCTTGCGCGTCGAATGGGCCAATGAACCGTGAAATTGTCGAGTCACCACGTTTTGCTTGAGCGGTGCGCCGTTACACGGCGCAGAATCGACGGCGACAAGAGTGTGTTGCTGCAACCCTGCTGCTGATGGCGGAGGACGCTTTTGCATCGAGGCTCACGACGCACCGGCTCGCTGGAGTGCTCGCTGGCTATTACGGCTGTTCGTGCGGCTACGATTGCCGGATTGTTTTCACGATCGAGAAACGCGGTCGCTCGGGCGGTGAAGTGATTGTACTCCACGACGTGGGCACGCACGACGAAGTTTACTGATTCAAGCACACCAACAAACTACCGAACGCCATGTTAGTAAGAACTGAAGGCATCGCCCCCAACGCCAGCCGCCTGTTATGGACCGGCTTTATGCCCATCGCCGCAGCGGGCGTCGGCCTTTGCGCGCATCAATCGGCTCTCAAAGGCGGCGCGCTCGTGAAGCTTCCGTCGTTCACGGTCTGACGAGAAACAGCCAAATGAGCACTCAAGCCACCGTCGATCGGCACGCTGAATATAGCAAGCCGAGGCTCTTTCTTCTGAGCGTCATCGCGCTGGCCACGGCGGGCATGGGCTTCGGAATTCGCGGCGACATTGGCGGGGCGTTGCAGGGGCATTTCTTCGATCCGATCGATCCGGCCAACTCGGCCCGGCTTATTGGTGAGGTTGTGGGGATTCTGTTTCTGGGTTTTGCATTCGCAATCGCCATTGGCAGCCCTCTGCTGGACTTTTTTGGGATGGGCCGCTTGCTGGGCGTATCTAGCCTATGCTTCACAGGCGGGACATTGGTCGTTCTGTTTGCCGACCAGCTCAAAGGCGGTTTGCCGGTTTATTGGGTGTTATGGACGGGAATGTTGCTGACCGGTATCGGGCAGGGTTTGGTGGAAACGGTGATCAATCCGCTGGCAGCCACTCTTTATCCTGATGACAAAACTCATAAACTGAACGTGCTGCATGCGTGGTGGCCCGGTGGGATTATCATTGGCGGCTTGATCAGCTTTGGGATGGGAAAGATGGAATTTGGCTGGCAGGCAAAGTTGTCTGTCGTGCTTTTGCCGGCTCTGATCTACGGGGCAATGATTCTTGGAACGAAGTTTCCACCCACCGAACGGGTCGCCGCCGGTGTGTCCGCGGGATCCATGTTCAAGGAACTGGGTCGCCCGCTGTTCATCATTCTGTGGCTAGCGATGTTTCTGACTGCCGCCGCCGAGCTCGCCCCCGGCCAGTGGGTGGATATTGCGCTCACGCGCACCGTCGGCATGAAAGGCATCATCCTGCTCATCTACGTCAGCGGTCTGATGTTTGTGATGCGGCACTTTGCCGGGACGCTGGCGCACAAACTTTCGCCCATCGGCCTGCTTTGGGTTTCCTGCCTGCTCGCGTCGATCGGCCTGTTGCTGTTGAGCGTGGCCAATTCGCCAGTCACAGGCCTGCTCGCAGCCACCGTCTGGGGCACGGGAGTCTGCTACATGTGGCCAACAATGCTGGCTTCCGCGTCAGAACGGTTCCCCCGTGGCGGTGCATTGCTCATCGGACTGATGGGCACCGCCGGGACGCTCTCGATCAAATTCGTATTGCCGTGGATGGGTGGGATTTTTGACAGCACCAAGATCAAAGTCGCTGGTGGCGAGGAAGCATTCAAGGCGTTGACCGGCGACAAACTCAACGAAGTGCTGGGAGCAGCCGCGCAACAATCCTTCCGTATGGTGGCCATCCTTCCCGCGATCTTGCTGATTGTTTTCGGCGCGATCTGGCTCTACGATCGGGCGCGCGGCGGATACAAAGCGGAGCGGATAGACCCAAGCCCGGCCCCTGCCTGCCAGTGAACCAATTCAAACCAGACCCAAACCAAATCGACCAAACAAAACTATGAGTAACGGAACCGACAATCGTATTGTACCAAACGCAAAACGGCTTCTTTGGGCCGGCTTCCTGGCGATCCTCGCCGCAGGCATCGGCTTTGGCATCCGCGGTGGCATTCTTGCCAACTGGGCCGCTGACTTCGGCTTCACCGGAGCGCAGCTCGGCGCGATCGGCGGGGCAGGTTTCACAGGCTTCTGCTTCGGCATCATCATAGGCGGCGTGATCGTGGACAAGATCGGCTATGGCAAACTGGTTGTCGCGGCTTTTCTGTTCCACGTGCTCTCCGCTTTTGTGACCTTTGCGGCGAGCAAAGGTCAGGCGCAAGAGGTGGCCTACAATTACCTCTATTGGGGCACGTTTATATTCGCCCTTGCCAATGGAACTCTTGAAGCCGTGGCCAATCCGCTGGTTTCCACCCTCTTCCCACAGAACCGGACCCATTATCTCAACATCCTTCACGCAAGCTGGCCCGCCGGATTGGTACTCGGCGGCCTGGTGGGTTGGACTCTCGGCGAAGGCCCGAATGCGCAGAGCTGGAAGCTTCAACTCGGCCTGTTCCTGGTGCCAACCGTGCTCTACGGCATCGCATTCTTTGGTCAGCACTTTCCGAAGTCTGAAGCTTCCGCCAAAGGTCTTAGTATCGGCGAGATGCTAAAGGAGGTCGGTATTCTTGGTGCGGCGGTTGCCTGCTATTTGCTTGCACGGTTTTGCATGGATGCTTTGAAACTTCCCGAGATGGCATCCTACGGCGTCGGCCTTGCCCTCCTGGTTGCCACAGCCGTTCTCACAAAAGGGTCACTCGGCTCGGTCCTGCTGTTTGTCCTCTTCCTGACCCATGCCCTCATCGGCGCGGTCGAACTGGGTACCGATGGCTGGATTCAGAACATTACCGGCAACATCCTGACGCCGGCGGAAGGCAAGATCCTCTTCGTTTTCACTTCCCTGCTCATGTTCTCGCTGCGCTTTTGCGCTGAATTCATCGAGAAGAACCTCAAGGTTTCTCCGATCGGCCTGCTTCTCATCTGCGCCGTACTGGCGGTGATCGGACTACAAATGGTCAGCGGGATCGCCACTTTTGCAGGTGCGATGGTAGCACTGGCTGTCTATGCGGTGGGCAAGACATTCTTCTGGCCTACCATGCTGGCAGTGGTGGGAGACCGCTTCCCTCGCACTGGTGCGATCGCCATGTCCATCATGGGTGGCATCGGCATGATGTCAGCCGGACTCCTCGGCGGGCCAGGCCTCGGTTACGCAAAGGACCGTTTTACCACTGAGCACCTCACCGCCACCAACCCGGCGATTTACGAGCAGTACAAGGCGGCAGGGCCGAGCAAATTCCTCTTCCTCAAGGAAGTGACGGGGCTCGATGGCACCAAGCTCTCGGCAGCGCAGACTGCCACGGCGAAGACCCCGGACCAAAAGGCCGTGGCCGAAGCCAGCATTGTTGGAGATCGCAAGACGCTGAAGGCGGATTCGTTCATACCAGCCACCATGGCTGCCATCTACCTGTTGTTGTTCCTCTACTTCAAAACAATCGGCGGCTACAAAGCTGTTCACATCGAAGGGAAGAGCGCATCTGCCCATGGATAGTCAGACCTGGCGCCAGAATAGTCGATGATCGGTGTCAAGAGGCGGCCTTCGGGCCGCTTCTTCTTTTTGATGAGCTCGCGCACTTGTGCCTCGCATCATAGGAAACAGTTGCGTAACCTCTCTCCAGTCACCCAATGAACCATCTGAAAGCAACGCTTGCTGGGCTCGCCATGGTTTCCCTCACGGCCAGCCGTATTCTCGCCCAGGATGTGGACATCATTTTGCATCACGGCAAGGTCGCTACCGTTGACGAGAAGTTTTCCATCCATGAAGCCATCGCGATCAGCGGCGAGCGTATTTTGAGAGTAGGTTCGAACGATGAGGTGCTTGCCCTGAAAAGTGCTCGTACTGAACTCGTCAATCTCGGCGGCAGGCTGGTGTTGCCGGGATTGATCGATTCGCATGTCCATCCAGCGGATGCGGCGATGACTGAGTTCGAGCACACGATTCCTGAAATGGAATCAATCCGTGACGTGCTCGATTACATCAAGTCGCGAGCCCTCATCGTGCCGGCGGGAAAATGGATCGAGCTTCGACAGATTTTCATCACACGATTAAGGGAGCAGCGTTATCCCACCCGAGCCGAACTCGATGCCGCAGCCCCGAAGCACCCGGTGCTATTCGCCACCGGGCCTGACGCCTCGGTGAATTCGCTCGGACTTCAAGTCAGTGGGATCGACAAGAATTTCAAACCGTCCGATGGCGGCGCGGGTTTCGCTGAAAAAGATCCAGCCACGGGCGAGCTCACGGGCATTCTTCGCAATTGCACACGCTTTGTGAAAGTTGAGCTTGCCGGACGCCGGGCCACCGACGAGGACCGGCTGCGTCGTCTGGAAGAGTTGTTCAAGGACTACAACTCGGTGGGTTTCACCAGCATTTGTGATCGAGATGCCAGCGTCGTGGACTTGGAGTTGTACAGGAAGCTCCGCGTAGAAAAGCGACTCACGATTCGCGTTTCCGCATCACAAAGCGTCGCGTCGATAGGTGCCATCGGAGACATCACCGCGCAGATCAGGCGCGTTGCGGAGGATCCCTTGTTCAAGGAGCGCGATCCGTGGCTTCGCATCATCGGCACCAAGACTTACCTCGACGGTGGCATGCTCACTGGAAGCGCCTACATGCGCGAACCATGGGGCGTCAGCAAGATCTACGGAATCAGTGATCCCGCGTATCGTGGCGTTCTCTTCATCCAGAAGGAGCGTCTCCTGGCGATGGTGCGCACCGCCACCGAGGCCGGCCTGCAATTCACCGCGCATTCGGTGGGTGACGGCGCGGTGCATGCGCTCCTCGACGCTTATGAAGAGGTGAGCCGTTCCACCCCTGTCCGGCAGACGCGCGCCTGCATCACGCACTCGAATTTTATGAGCCGCGAGGCCATTGAACAAGCCGCGCGGCTCGGGGTCTCCGTGGACATCCAGCCAGCCTGGCTCTACCTGGATTCGAGAACGCTCATGGCTCAATTCGGGGACCAGCGCCTGCGCTACTTTCAACCACTACGTTCGTTGTTCGCGGCGGGCGTCGTCGCGGGAGGTGGTTCGGACCACATGCAGAAGATTGGTTCGTTCCGCGCCGTCAATCCCTATAATCCTTTCCTCGCCATGCAGACGGCGATCACTCGCCGTGCCCGGTGGCATGATGTGCCCGTGCATCCAGAGGAAGCGCTTTCGCGCGAACAGGCCATCCGCTTCTTCACGATCAACAACGCCCATCTTTTGTTTCGTGAACACGAGTTGGGTTCACTGGAAGCTGGCAAGCTCGCGGATCTCGTCGTGCTCGATCAGGATTTACTGACCTGCCCGGCTGAGAAGATCGTTGAGACCACTTGCTGGCACACTTATGTCAATGGCCGGCTGGTCTTCCGGCGCGATTCGCGATGAACGCGTAACTTTAGATGAACGCCACGATCCGCCCCTTTCGTCCCACTGATCTCGACGCGCTCAAGCTCCTGACTGTCGAATCATTCAACGGCGTGACACTCGAACAAAACGTCGAGCAGTCCCTCGGGGTCTTGAACGGTCACGACTGGCGTTGGCGGAAGTCGAGGCACATCGCAGATGACGCCTCCGCCAACCCGGCCGGTATTTTCGTGGCTGAAAGCGATGGCCGGATCATCGGTTACATCTCGACGTTGATCGACCGCGATGCCGGGAAGGGCAGAATTCCCAATCTCGCCGTGGACAGCACCGCTCGTGGTGAGGGCCTTGGTCGCAGGTTGATCGAACATGCTCTCGATTATTTCCGCCGCGAAGGTCTGGCTTACGCGATGATTGAAACGATGGCGCAGAACGAGATTGGGCGGCATCTCTACCCTTCGTGCGGGTTTGTTGAAGTGGCCCGCCAAGTTCACTTCGCGCGGAAACTCTAAGCCAACGATGCAGTAGAAATGGGGAGCGCGACCGTCCCGGTCGCACCAGCCGGCGTCCCGCCGGCTGGTCTTGGGCGCAATTTGTGCAAATCAAACCGTGTGACCGTTCGGCGCTGGGGGAAGTTTTCGGCGGGACGCCAAAAACAGCGGGCGAGACGCACGCGCTCCCCAATTGCTACTGGATGGTTACGGCTAAACAACCACCACGTTGTTTGTGAGCGTGCCGATTCCGCTGATCTCGATCTCCACCACATCTCCGCTTGCGAGAGTGAAGTTGTCGGGTGGCACAACGCCCGTTCCAGTGAGCAGCACAGCACCATGGGAGAACTTCTGGGAGCGGCAAAGAAAGTCCGCGAGGTCTTCAAACTTCCGTTTGATCTGGCCGACACTGGTTTCACCACTGAAAACCGAAGCCCCACCTCGGTTGATCTGAATCGAAATCTTCCAGTTGCGCGCCTCGGCTTCGCTGGTTCCGAGCGTGATGCAAGGTCCGACGGCGCAGGAGCGGTCATAAACTTTCGCCTGCGGCAGATAGAGAAGATTCTCGCCTTCGATGTCGCGGGAACTCATGTCGTTGCCGATGGTAAAGCCCGCAATTCGTCCCTTCGAATTGATGACGAGAGCCAGTTCAGGCTCGGGGACGTTCCACTTCGCATCGGCACGTATTCCCACGCTGTCGCCTGGCGACACGACCTTTTCCGGCAATGATTTGAAGAAGATCTCGGGGCGTTCCGCTTCATAAACACGGTCATAAGCGCTGGCGCTGAAGTCCGATTCCTCCATTCTCGCCTTCTTGCTGCGGAGATACGTAACCCCGGCAGCCCATACCTCCTGATGCTCCACTGGGGTAAGCAGACGGACAGAGCCCAGCGGGAGCTTCGGAAGCTGTCTTGCGGCCAGCTTCCGAGCCGTGTCCGCGGGGTCGTCGTTCTCCAGCAGCTCCGTGATTTCACAAATGCCGGCTGGAGTCAGATCCAGGACTGAATTGGAGTCAGTGATAAGCCCTATGCACGGGGCAGAACCGGAAGATTCAAATCGGCAGAGTTTCATAGTGTTCTATTGGACAGGAGCAGTCTTCCTGAACCGGACAATGGAGGCAAACAGGATGTGATTCATTGTCCAACGGGTTTTGCCTTGTCGCTTGCTGAGGCTTTGCACATCGTCCAGCGCATGGCTGATCGAATGGCTTCTGATGTGTTGACCAAGCCGGATCCTGCGCTCGAAATGACGCTGCGTCCGTCGCTCTTCTCGGATTTTACCGGGCAGGCAAAGATCAAGGAGCGGTTGGAAATCGCCGTTCAGGCGGCGAAACAACGCGGCGAATCGCTCGATCATATCCTCCTGAGCGGCCCGCCGGGCCTCGGCAAAACCACCCTCGCCAACATCATCGCCAAGTCGATGGGGGCAACCTTGAAGAGCACGAGCGGGCCCACCATCGAGAAAGCAGGTGATCTGGCGGGTTTGTTGACGAATCTCGAGGAGGGAGACGTGCTCTTCATCGATGAAATCCATCGTCTTCAGAAAACGATCGAGGAGTATCTCTACCCGGCGATGGAGGACTTCAAACTGGACATCATCATTGATCAGGGCCCAAACGCGCGGAGCGTCCGGCTGAATCTCCCACGCTTCACGTTGATCGGAGCCACGACACGCAGCGGCCTGCTGACGGCTCCTTTGCTTACAAGGTTTCCGGTGCGGGAGCGCGTCGATTATTACAGCGCCGAACAGTTGCAAACCATCGTGGCCCGCTCGGCGCGACTTCTGAACATCGAAATGGACGCCCCAGGCGCCATGGAGATTGCCCGTCGCAGCCGGGGCACACCGCGCATCGCGAACAACCTCGTCCGGCGCGTGAGAGACTACGCACAGGTCCGGGGCGATGGGCGCGTCACCAGTGAAATCGCGGATCGCGCCCTGGCGATGCTCGAGATCGACCAGCACGGCCTGGATGAGATGGACAAGCGAATTCTGGAGTCGATCATTTTGAAGTTCAGTGGCGGACCTGTTGGGGTGAACTCGCTGGCTGTTGCTGTCGGTGAAGAACCAGATACGATCGAGGAAGTTTATGAGCCCTACCTGATCATGGAGGGTTACTTGAATCGAACTTCCCAAGGCCGGGTGGCGACGGATCTCGCATACAAGCGACTGCAAATGAGCCCGGCCGAGGTCAAGCAGTCGAGGTTGCTGTAAGGCGGAAATTCAGAACGGTGGTTCATTGCAAGCCTATCCGGTTTTGGAGCGCGGCTATGGTGGAACCCAGCCGCAGAAACTCCCGCACCTGCCTGCACCGCATCCATCGCCGCAGGCGGGCCGCTGCGACTGGTGCTGCGCACACAGCCATGCTCCTTCAGAATTGGCAATCGCGTATAGGCATGGTGCATTGATTCGCTTGTGAAGCGCATACTCCCGAGCTACTCTGCGCCTGTTCCCAACAAGGCCGTCGCCACTGCAAACAGATTGATACTGCCATGAAAACTCCTTCGTTCCGCCGCGCCAGTGCGTTCACCCTCATTGAGCTGCTGGTTGTCATCGCGATCATCGCCATTCTTGCCGGGATGCTGTTGCCTGCGTTGTCGAAGGCCAAGAAGAAGGCGCAGGGTTCCTACTGCCTCAACAACCTCAAACAGATTGGCCTCGCCGTGGCGATGTATTCAGGCGATGCCAACGAGCGATTCCCACGGTCCAAAAACTGGGGCAAAGTCTGGGGCGACAGCTACAAGGTCGGGGACAAATACCACTACGAACTGCTTGAACCTTACATCGGCAAGAACGGCGGCACGAATCGCACCGTGACGGATGCCAAATCCAAAAATGTCCCACCCGCTCCACACACCTATGGCTGCCCCGTTGGCCTCCGTGCGAAGGATCCGGCAAGCAATTATCAAGCATGGATCCGTGACAACGACTGGATCACTTATCCGTGGAACCACATCTTCCTCAAGAAGGACAATTCAACGTATGAAGTGGACAAGCCCGTGAGCGGTCGTTCCACGTCGGCTGTCGTTTCTCCGACTACCGCAGTGCTTCTGTGGGAGATGCCTTACTGGACTCCCGCGTTCTCGCCCCACAACGGTTCAATTCAGAATGTTTATGCAGATTCGCACGCCGCGCCAGAGAAGAGAAACCCCAAGGAGATTGACTGGTGGGTGTATCACAGTCGGCGCGGCTGGGAGGACAATGATCCGACCGGGATCATTGTGAAGAAGCCTTAAGATGCGCTGAGAACGGCGGAGGTCATTCATTTTTTGGTTCGGAGCTGCGGCAGAAAAGCTGTAATTCTTACAGCAGTCCAGAGCCTTTGGCTTTCCGCACCGAGCACCTCAGTGATCGCCGAAGGCTCTGGGGCTCTGCAGCGGGAACCGCCGTTCTTCAGGTCGCCCAAGCAGAGTGCCATGCTTGCCCTTCATCAGCTCATGACATTCTGCCCCTTCGGCAATGTTTGAAGCGAACTTGTCATCCAACCGACAATTACAACGCCGATGAAGATTCCTGCAATCAGCAGCAGCTTCGTACCAACCGTCACCTCCCGCACTTCGGTGGCGCTGAGGCTGATTTTCAGGTCGGTGTTGGTTTCCACCTGCAAGGAACGAGCGAAAGTCAGCTTGCGTCCGTGCTCGGGCAGCGTGGCGCGGATTGCGGAAGGGTTCACCACCACCGCTTCCTGCTGTTGGATGAGCCGTTCGACGAGTCGCATCTGCACCGCGTTTTCGTCGGCTGAATTACGGTCCATCAACTTCTTTGCCTCCTGCTGCGTGTAGTTGGCGGCCTGTCCCTCGCGCAATCCTCGCGGTGTCGCGGCCAGCGCGCCTCCTTCACCGGCCACTTTGGCCTGTCGCACATTCAGGCCGACCAGCGCTTGTTGAGTTTTCAAGTTGTGCAACTGAACGCGCGCATCCTCATTGAAGGCGTTGTCGTGTTGCGACAGACCGAATGCATTCTGGAACGCGCGGCGGGCTTGCTCAGGGTCGCCCTTTTCGAGCAGTGAGTTGGCGACTGAGAGGAACTGCTCGGCTTCGCGAGTCTTCTCCTTCTGTGCGCCCGCTTCTTGCCGTACATAGGTGTCGAGGTCCACCGCCACGGGCTGCGTCGGTTGTGATTGCTCCTGAAGTTGCAACGAACCACTCCAGTCCTTGAGCTGCCATTTCTCGCTCAAGAAAACGCGCCAGGTGATGTTTTCTAGCGGCAGGTCGAACCGCGGCCCCAGCAACGAGAGGTCCAGCGCGCTGCGTTTTGTCCCGCTGGTGCGGCTGGAGTAGAAGAACTCGACCATGACCGGCTCGCCGGTTTTCGAGTGTTGTTCGAGCGGAATGAGAATCTGATCCCGCTCGCGCCAGGGCCACACGCTGTTCTGTGCGACAAACGCAAACCAGAACCGCGCTTGGTCCGGCAGGGTCAGGTGCAACAATTGCTTGTCCCCGGGAATCATCTGGAGCCGCGCGTGAGTGAGGATCACGCCATCGTCAGAAACCACCGATGTCAGCCCCACGCCGTTCACACGCGCCGGCAGGAGCTTCGCCGCCTCGTGGCGATCTAGGCGCAGTGGCAGTTGAAAGACCGGTTCAACCAATCGGAAGGTGTAATTGGCCGCCGCTGTTTGGAGGTCCTGCTGCAACGCTCGCGGGATCGACTGCCACTCGGCTGGTTGCAGCGCCGCAGGCGGGGCTTCGATCTGCACCTGGAGCCGGCTGCCGGATTCGAGCGTGACGAATCCACGCTGAAGGTTTACCTCCTGCGCTTCGATGCCCATGACCACGGCATTTGTGGCACGCTCGTTCAAAGGCTGCCGGTAGTTGACCTGCAACAGAAACTTGCCGCTCACGCGCCGGTTCAGCTTGATCTCCCAATCGCGAACGGCGGCGTTCGTCTGCACGCTCTGTTGAATGAAGTCGTTCACCTGGTCGCCACGGAAACGAACATTCTCCGCACTGGCGGGCAGGCGAACACGCAGCGCCTTCACGCCGGCGTTCTCGATTTCGTACTGAAGATTGCCAGTCACCCGGATCAGCGCCTCGTTCAGAACGACGTGCTGCATGCTTGTTACCTGCGTCCAGGCATCAACCCGTTCGAGATCCAGCGCGAGTCTCCAGTCGGTCTGCAACAACCGGAACGCGAGCACGCCCTTCTGACGGACTCCGGACTGAAGCGGATCGAGTTGTGTCACGCCATCACGCGCGGACACTTGAAGCCTCAATCCCTGTTCCGGCACGACGAGCAACTGGCCACGGTGTTTTCCCGCCTCGCGCAAAACGAGCTTCGGCACAGACCAGTTTTGCGTGGAGCGGATGCCAGATCCTGTGAGACCGAGGGCGAATTGCTGCGCGCCTTCCGTCCGGCTCTTGAGATGCAGGGTGATCACGCGGTTGGTTTCGGATTTCAATTCCGTCCAATGACTCATCGCCGGGCTGCTGATCGAATCGACATCGAACCCGGCTGGCAGAAGAAAGCTCAGCTTGAAAATTCCGGCGCGTGTGATCGCCACGTTCAGATTCGCGGCGAGCACGGTTCGATCTTCTCCAAGTGAAATCGTCTGTTGCGAGTCAACCCGAACATCCGGCTCGACGGGCGAGGCCTTCAAAGTGATCACGCCGTTGGGATTCGAGTAGCGAAACGCGCGTCGCAGCGTCAGCCCGGCAATCTGGCCGCGCAACGGATCAAGGACCGTGGACGGAAAATCCTCCAGATTGATTGGTGAAAAGGCGTCTCCACGGGCGTCATCCAACTGAACTTCCGAACCCGTGGCGATTCCGATCACGCCGACCTGCCCGGCTGCGCTGTTGACGGCAAGCAGGCCGATCGATTGCTCGAAGGGCAGCGGACCGGTGGGAGTTTGGGATTTCACCAGAAGTGAAAACGGCCTTGCCTGCGCTGGGTTGAGGCTGACGCGAAGTTTGCGCGTGCCGGGATCAAATCGCCACAGTGTCACCGAAGGAGCGACGACATCGGTGATGGTCAGGCCGGTCGGCACATCCATTGTCAATTCGGTCAGCTCTCCCTGCGCGGGGCGGATCTGAGCCTGATGCAAGCCCTCCACGATTCCCGCGCCTGGAACGTAAAGCTGGAAGACCTCTGCGTAGAACACCGCCTTCTCGCGGCGGGTGTCACGGCTGCGCGGCTTCCAACCAATCCATGCGTCGTCCACGGGAGCGAGCACGAGCGCGAAAGACGCATCGGCAGCCACCGCGGTTTCCTGGCGGAGAATTGACACCGATTGCGGCACATTCAGGTCGGCATTCAACCCCGCGAGAGTGAGCGACAATCGGTTCACCAAACCGTGTTGAACCGGCACCGAGAATCCACGCTCGCCATCACTCGCCATCACGGCGAGTTGATAGCGCAGTTCCACATCCACGACGCCGGATCGTTCGGCGATCAGCGCTTGGTCTGTTCGCGTGCCAGTCGTTACCTGAACCAGCCGGGCGGCCTCGGACGGAAATTCGATCTTCGTCAGCACGCCCGGCGCGTGCAGTAGAGGCAGCGTCTGCCCCTTGACCGCCTGCCACCGAATCTTCGCGGTTCCGAAAACAAAATCTTCCTGCACGCGCACTTGTTGGATGACCGAATCAGCAAGGTTCGTGTACTTCGTAGCGATGGTGGTCTCCTGGGAACTTGACTGCGCCAGCGCCGTGCCTGGAATCGCGCACCAGGCACCGAACAACATCAGCACCGTCGTCGCGGCGAGACCGCCCGCGGCTGAACTAGCTTCCAGTTTTCTCGGCACCTGCCACCAACGGCGAAGCAAGGGGACGGCAAACTTGATGACCAGCAAGGCAAGCACCACAAGGAAGAACGCGGGCGCGCCGTTTGAAATACGCAGTGCCGCCCAAAAAACGAGCACCCATGCAAACTGCCCCGTGATTTTCCTCGAACCATTTTGCAACTCGACCAACGAATAGAGCCAGAGTGCCACAGCAACGAACGCGGGCCACACCGCCCATGTCCGTGCCCAAACAGTGGGCGCGAGCGGAAGGTTGGATACTTCAACTGTGAGCGAGCTGTCAGTTTGTTGAATTGGCGCGAGGAAGCGAAGTTCCGCAGGTAAATTGGCGCTCGTCGAAGTGGCAGTGTCCGCAAGCTGGATCAGGATTGCAGCGGCTGCTCCCAAGCCGATGATCCCCAGTACACCTCCGGAAAGGTGGCGAAGGCTGAATTTGTGGACACCTGCGCTTGTAGCCATGCCCATTACCAACGCGGTCATCAGGAGCAGACCGAGGACAGCGCATACCGGGATCGATGTGCGCTCGGGTGATTGGTTACGCCATAATCGCAACAACTCCGCGAAACCTGACACGTCCACCGTGCCGTCGGCAGGAGTCAATGAACCCCGTCGGTAAACCACACGTCGCCCAGCCTCAGGTTGTACCTTCCACTCGGACAGCAGGACGGGAGCGGAAACAATCGGGGCCGCGACGGTCAATCTTTCCGCGTTTTTGGCGCGCGAAGCGATCTTGATTTGAAGATCGTTGACGGAATTGGGATCGGTTTTCTGCGGCAACGGAATCAAGTTGGCACGTCCCGCGGTCACCGGCACGACCGCGTTTCCATTCACGGTCACGGACCAGAGTTGTGAATCGTCAGGAAGCAAGAGGCGCAGATTCGGCGCGCCCTTGTTCTTCACAAAATACCGCGCGTCGGTGACGATCTGGCCTTCCTTGGAAATGCGCGTGGTGAGCGAGGCGCGATCCACGACCTGATTGATCGTCTCACCTTGCGCCAGCGGCTTGAGGTCCAACTGCAAATTGAAGGGTCGGGCGCTGTAGCGGTAAGCCGCAAGAATAGGGGCATCAAAGAAGAGGCGATACTCGGCGGGCACTTCACCAGGTTCGAGCGGCACCAGTCCCGTCGAGACATTCACCGGTTGAACCTGGAATTGATACGTGCTGACGACGATCGTGTGTCCTTGCTCGGATTGTGCGTCGAGTGGTTGCGCACCGATGAAGCGGAGCGTTTCGCCCTGAGCTTTGAACGGGCGCTCATACGTCGCCAACAGAGTGTAGGTGCCGGAAACAGGCGTGTGTAGTTGCACCAGATAACCGCCATCGACCTTCTGCCAGTTACGGACATCCTTACCGGAGAACTCCACATTGAAGTACTCGTTGGTCAGCGCGACCCGGAATGCCGAGACGGGCGCGCCCGAGATGAGATAGTTCACGATACTGCTCCCGTAGGCAATTCCTTCGCCGACGGAGAAGAGATGAAATCCATCCGCCTGGACGGACTGCGGGAGCCGCTCGACACTGACGACCGCTTGCCAGGCAGGATCGTTCAATCGATATGCCGTCTGAATGCCGGTGATCTTCTTCGGGAAAAAGGCTGTGGCGATTTCCGTCAGTCCCTGTGTTGTGGACGGAGTCAGGCGAAAGCCGGCATCGGTGGAGACGCCCACGTGACCGCGCACGGATTTCGCTCTCACGATTTCAATGCGTGGCAAAGCCCATGTGGTCGCACCCAGCGCGCTGTTTCGCTCCAGGCGCAACTGCACGAGCTGACGGCCTGAAACTGGAGTTCCGTACACAACGCGGAGCTGGGCATCCGGCTGATCAGCGGTGTCGGTCAGAAAATAGTCGCTCAAACCGGAGGCGTTGAGGCGGGCGACGGCATACCCTTTCGGGACGCGTATGAGCAGATCGCGCAGCGGCGCTTCGCGCACGTCGAGTTCGATTTCGGCGTCGATGGCCAGTTCGGTTTCGGCCAGATGAAACGCGAGCACCTCCGACACTGCCACCTCCGGCAGGATATTGTCGGCTTGAAGGCGCAGATCGAATGCGCCGCCAGAAAAGCGATAAGCAAACACCTGGGTGGCCTGCTGTGAGAGCAGCGCTTTGGTGGCATCCGTCTGCGGAAATTGCTCGGGCGAGATCTGCGACAGTCCGCTGGCTTGGAGGACTTCGAGCCGGACCGCGCCCTCATTTACGATCCGAAAATAGCCGCCGAAGCGGGTCGCTCCTTCGGGTCGCAATTGAACCGCATTCGCAGCCTGTGGAAATGCGCCCAATGCCGTCTGTGTCTGCACCTGAACGGCGAACTGGTCTTTCTGCGCTTGGTTGAATTGCACCGTCAGTCGGCGATCCGACGCGCCGGGTATCGGTTCCACGGTCCAGGACAAAACTTGAGGACCCTGGACACGCGTGACTTCGCCCTCGCCGCGAACGAGCAGCGCCACACGATTCAACTCGCCTTGCATCACTTTGAAATCGAAGAGCGCGGTCTGACGCATCACGCCGGGGCTGACGGAAATCTGTGACAGTTCCTCCGCCGCGAAGAACAACGCGCCTTCCGTTTCCGGACGCTTTTCCTGCCAGGCCAGTCGTACACGGCCGCTCGGCGGCAGGAAGCTGGAGAAATCCTCTCCAGACCGCTCTGGCCGGGCTGCGCCGCGAAATCGGAATTGCGTGTCCTGCTTGAGACCTTGAAAGACTACCGGCTGCAATGCACTCGGCGCTACTGCGAAATCAATCTGATTCCAGCCATTCGTCGGACGGACGGCGGCGTTGAACTTGAGCCGGATCGGGAACTCGCCTGCTTTGTCAAACGTGGCAATGAATCGGCCATTCTCGAACTTCAGCCGCCAGTCCGGTTGCGGCGTGATCTCCGTGAGCGCCACCCCGCCCGAGAGAAGTTCGAGCGAAGCGCCCTTCGGATTCTTCACACGAGCGTTCACAGTGAGCGTGAAGGCCGCGCTTTCATCGGCCAGCCGGCCGACCAGATTGAAGTCGGTGAGCACGACTTTACGCGCCTCGGGGTCTGCGGCAGTCACAGCGAGCGGGAGCGAGTAAGGTGTGCCGAGGAAACGAAACGACAGCAGTGGCGGAGGCGAGTTTGTGGTAGCAGTGCGAAATGATTGAGGCAGAAATCGGGCTTCGATGGGCACGACGCCGGATGGATTGGTCATTTGCACATCCAAACCTGGATCGCTGTCGATCCGGACGTAACCATTCGCCAGCGTTGGTTGTTCAAGCGTCAGCGTCAGAGCAGGGACAATTTTGTTGTGCTCGATCGCTGTTGTTTCCGCCGTGATCTGGCCGGTGAAAGTGTTTGTTGGCTTGTCTGATTTCTGAAGTCGCAACACTAGAAAACGATTGTCCGCGCCTGCCCGGCGGACGCTCCAGTCCTCCAAACCGGTGCCGCTGACCTGCTTGATCTCGCCTTCCCCGGACAGGACAAAAACGATTTCCTTCAACCCACCCTGAATCGAATCCACTTTGATGGAAAAAGAGTGATTGAGCCTCTCTACCGAGGCATGGATGGCCTGCTGAATGACCGCGCCGTAGATAGACTTGTCCCGGCCCTCCCCAAGACCCTTGAACTCGGCCTGGATGGCGAACTTCGCCCGTTCGGAATCGATCGAAGCATCCACCAAGGCACTCTTCACGTCCGCACTGGTGACAGGTTCGGCTGCCGTGGCTGCGGTGAGAAGCAGGAAGAAACTGAAGAGGGATGCAACTATGCGCGACGGTTTTCCATGGGATGCTTCATTGGCAGAGCGTGGCGGAGCCGCAACGAAATGGAGCGCGGAATTTATTCCGCTTCGACTCTCGAAACGTGAACACGCCTGGAACTTGTCGGCGGCGCCGTGGCGAACGATGCTGAAGCGGAATAAATTCCGCGTGCCGATAGATTGCTGCGGGCTGTGCCTGTTTTGAACGGTGAATCGCGTTGTTATCATGCTCCGAAGTTTGTTTCTCATTTGTAGTCCTTTAAGAATTTGAACACCGCCGCCGTGGGGCTGAGCCTTGATCAATCATCCCATCTCTTACCTTCCCGAAATTGATTTCGCCTGGCGGATCATCCACTCCAGTTTCTGAGGACGTGTGTCTGGCTCGAAGGCCGTCGGCACGCCTTGGAGATAACTGAGCATTCGATCCGGCGTCACTTCGTCGGCGAATGGACTTCCCGCCAGCCACTCGGAAAAGGACGAAGCCGTCGCGGCCAGCCGCAGAGTTGCGGGCGCTCGATCCAACGGTGCGGCCCCTCCGGTGTATGGAACGGGCCATTCAAGCTCACGGTAGATGCCCGACTCCGGCTCACGATAACGAACACGTGCTGTGCCGATCGGACCCACGCCGTTCGGATCGACCTGGATTACGTAGAGCGCGTTTCCGGATTCGGCGGCAGTGAGTTCGGCGGCATCCACAGAATTATCCCGGAACTGTTCCTTGGTGAGCTGATGTTTCGCGTAGCCGATCTGCCGCCAGGCCACGACCCGTTGCGGATTGAACTCGATCTGCACTTTGACATCTGAGGCTGCGACGTGAAGCGCGCCGGCAAGCTGGGCGGCGAATTCGGTCGCGGCGTCCTCCAGCGAATTGACAAACCCGTATCTGCCATCGCCATTCCGGGAGAGCGCCTCCAGCAGATCGTCGTTGAGCCCTTCCCAACCAATGCCGAAGCAATCGAGCGCCACGCCGCGCTGCCGCCAGGACTCGACCTTGCGTTTCAGCGAGTCAGGCGCGACATCGCCCAGGTTGGCCGCGCCATCCGTCAACAGCACGACGCGATTGACGCCTGTGCTCAGAAAATGCCGCGCTGCTGTCGCGTAGGCGAGATTCAGGGCTTCTTCGAGATTCGTGCCACCTTCGGGAGTGAGATTGCCCACGCGTTCCGCTAGTTCACCGGCCTGGTTGCCGGGCAAGGCGTCCACCCAGAGTCGCGATGTTCGCGCGAAGGCCACCACACTGATGCGATCCTGCGGCTGCAACTGGCGGCCCAACACCGTCAACGCCTCTCGAATGATGCGGACACGATCCGCGCGTTCCATCGAGCCGGAATTGTCGAGCAACAATACGACGTTCAGCGGCCTGCCCGATTCGCGCCCGCGCGCCGCCGTGCGAACGGCGAACCGGATGATCTCGCGATTGTGCGCGAAGGGGTATTGAGCACGTTCCGAGGCGAAGGCGACCGGGACGCCAGGAGACGGATCGGCATCGTGATAATTGAACGCATTCAGAAACTCCTCGCCTCGCACCGTGGCCGGGTCAGGCATCGTGCCCTTTTCGAGGCTTGCGGCGGCAAGCTTGAAGGAAACGTCAGTGACGCTCAGGGAGAAGGTGGAGAAGGCGTTCTCCTGAGCTGAAACTTCAGGCTGCGGTGTGAGCACCGGGATACGACGAAGAACTTGCGGCTCATCAGACGCAACAGCAATGGACGCCGGCTTCGTTGCCTGGTGAACTGCCACGGCGGATTCTGACTGTTTCTCGACCCGTGCAAGCGCATCTACACTGGCACCCGGACTTCTGCGGTCTTTCGCGACGCGTCCATCCAAAGACTCAACCTCGTACAGGCGCTCGCGTTTGGACTTGGCCGCGTCCGTTTGCAGTCGGTCGCCAGCTTTTGTGTCTCCAAGCGACGCCGTAACACCGCTGACGTCGAAGTTGGCGGTAATCTGCCTGGGTTCCGTCGTTGGCTCACCAAGGACTTCGTTCTGTTTGTCTTGATCGCGGGACAGGCGGACTAATTCTTCCCGACCATTTACGGCGGCGACTTGTTTCAAAGCGACCTCTACTTCGGCACGAGGTGGCTGATCGACTACTTGGGGAATGTTTTCAAAAGAATCCGAATCTACCTTCTTCTCGAGCGGAGCAAGGGCGATGAAAGGGTTTTCGGTCAGCAACCGTTCCACCATGGCCGGCTTTGGAGGAGCAGGAGTTACCGCAGCCAGCGCTTCAGCAGTCAGCCCCGGAGTTTGCGCGACGACCCCAAGCGCCTGGGCAGGCGCTTCTGTGTCCGAAAGGCTGAGGACGATGGGCCTGTCGCCGCCACCGGCAACGCCTTTTGATTCGAAAAAAAAGGCTGGCGGCAACGCCGTGGCGCTCGCACCTGGAGTTCCAATTTCGTTCACTCCAGCGATGCCGCCTCCGAACCCACCACCACCGATCCCGCCAGCTTCGACACCAAAGGCAAACTCACTCTGAGGCGGTATAGCTCCGTCGTCGGAGAGCCGCGCGCGGTTTGCGAGGCTCGTGTCAGAGAGTACAGCCAGAGCCGGTCCGGCTGGCTGCGGTGGAGCATACTCACTGGGCAGGAACGATAGTACTGGCAACGCCCGGAGGGGACTGCTCTGGTTTGAGCCGTCGTTTGCAGTGACTGGTGGCGAGCCTCCTTGTGCTCCGACAACGCGGCCCGCGCTTCCCTTCTCGTCGGACTTCGGAGCTTGGTCTGGCATCGGGTCATATCGGCTCGTCAACGGCGGAGCCATCGTCACGAGTGTTCGGTTCGCGGTTTTTAGAGGTTCAGACGGTGGGGATGCGGTTGCTTCCAGGACAGTTTTGGAATCCACTTCACCGGCAGCGAGAGGGGTTTCAGGGGATAAGGTTCTGTTGAGTCTCGTCAGGCCTTTCATGCCATCGCGTCGTTCGGCCTCCCGAATGGCTGGAGGTGGGTTTGCAGGATTGTTCATTGCACCTCCACGCCCGGCGTTTTCAAGCTGGAGTTCACTCCGGGATTCTTCCGCCAATTTCCGCGCTGAGTAGAGCTGCGACACCCGATCTGCTCTCGTTGTGGATTTGCTCAAAGCGTCGCCCGACATCAGACCCGCCAAACTCAGCAGCGCCATCAGCATCGCGGCAACGCTCATGGGAACAAACCACGGAATCCCTCGGCGCCGCGGCGCGGCTAGTTCCTCTTGTTTCACAGTCTTGAATCGCCGGAGAAGCTGTTGACGGCGCTCATCTGAAAGCTTGATCGCGGTGGCCGCCGTCGTCGTGGCAGCCGCGGCGGTGGCAGCAGGCTGGGCGACGGCTTCCTTCACGAGTCCAATGGTCAGTTTGAGCCGGTCGTGAAATCGGGCCGTCTCAACGTCTGTCTCGATCAGGCGACGAACTTCCACTCCTTCTGCAGGAGTGAGTTCGCCAAGAAGCAAGGCGGTGATCCGGGCCTCGTTTGCTTCCGGTGTGGATGGATTTGGATCAGGGTTCATGGAGCAAGGCCGGCCTTGGTGAGGTCGGCCACAAGTGATTTCAGCAAGTGATGAAGAAGGTAGCCCACGTTGCTGACAGTAAGTCCGGTGCGCTCGCTGATTTGTTTGTAGGAAAGGTCTTCATCGAATTTAAGCCGGATGAGTTCCTGACTTCGGGAATCGAGATTTTTCAAGTTGAGGCGGACCAGGCCGACGCCTTCCCAACGAGCGATCTGCTCATCCGGGAGAGGTTGTGGATCGGTCAGTTCGGCAATGTTGTATGCTTCGCCACCCTCACTGTCTGGAAGTGGCGCGATCTTCGTCGCATCGCGCTCGCGATTGAGCGCGAGATTGTGGACAGTCCGGTATAGCCAGCTCCGAGGCGTATGCACGTGGTCAAACTGATGGTGCAGTCGGACGAACGCTTCCTGGACAATGTCTTCCGCCATATCGATGTTCGGCGACAGACGCCGGGCATAACTCAACAACGGCGATTCCAACGCGAGGAACAATTCCTCGATCGATTCGGAACTGCGCAGTTCGGCCCTTTCGCCATCTGATCGCACCGCCGCCATACCAGTTTGAGTCAATCGCTCCATTCGCTTCCGATCGGGCATTCGTCTGCCGGGCATTTGTTTCGTCGCCCCAGTTATTGAGACACTTTCAATCGTTGTTTCTTAGACGAATTCTCAACTTCATTTGCCCCGGCGATAGTAGGAATATATTGCTCAACACCGAAAATCGTCCTTGAGCCAGTTATTGAGGAGACCGTGAAATGAGGTCAATCGGTCCAAGAAGAACTGCCTTCTTTCCGCAGCCCCGGCTGTCGAAAATTGAAGCTGCCCGCTTCGTTGAAACGAAGCTGTTTTGAGATCAACAAGTGACTTGCTTTTCCATTCAAACGGCTCAGTTTCGCTGCGTCTCGTACATAGCTGTTCGCTTCCATGGCATGGTGAATCTTCAGATGAACGCGGTTCAATGATGATTTGAAACCCGGCAGTCGGGAACAGTCTGGAAAAAGCAGTGGTTAGTCACGGGCGAATTCAAATCAAATGAGCACAAAACTGTTTGTCGGAAATCTTTCCTACAACACTACAGAAAACGACCTTCATGATGCGTTCGCCGCGCATGGCACGGTCATCGAAGCGAACCTGATGCTGGACCGGATGAGTGGACGATCCCGGGGATTCGCTTTTGTCTCCATGAGCACTCCCGAAGAGGCTCAGACAGCAATCGAGGCCCTCAACGGCACCCCATTGGATGGCCGGAATTTGACCGTAAATGTCGCGCGTCCGAAGGAAGATCGTCCTCCGGGCGGTGGTGGTGGTGGTGGTGGCCGCGGCCCGCGTCGTGAACACGGTGGTGGTGGCGGCGGGGGACGCCGGGAGCGCTACTGATCTCGATGATCTCTTAATTTCTAACGCATTTCCGGGAGCGGGCTCTGCCCGCTCTTTTCTTTTGGTGGCTCACACCAATCCTACCGTCTCCGCAAATCCGCAAAGGATGTTCATGCTCTGAACGGCCTGCCCGCTCGCGCCTTTGATTATGTTGTCTTCCGCGCTCATGACGATGAGCCGGCCTGTGCGAGAATCCAGCCGCCACGCAATCTCGATGACATTTGTTCCCACAACGTTCTTGGTGTCAGGAAGTGCCTTGTCCTCCAACAACCGGACGAACGGCTCACTCAAATAAGCCTGCCGATAGCAATCTTCGATCTTTGCGGCGAGACTCACGGTCTCCTCGGTTGATTTGAACCGGTCTGTTGGGGCCAGATACAAAGTGGTCAGAATCCCCCGGTTAACAGGGATTAAGTGTGGTGTGAACTGAATCGTAACCGGCTGGCCACCAGCCAAGGAAAGCTGCTCTTCGATTTCAGACAGATGTCGATGTTTGGGGACTCCGTAGGGGCGCACACTCTCGTTACATTCACAAAAGAGGTAATCGATGTCTGCTTTGCGTCCGGCCCCGCTCACTCCACTCAAGGAGTCCGCGATGATCCCTCCTGGGTGGATCAGTCCGGCACGAAGCAGGGGAATGGTAGGAAGCAGGATGCTCGTGGGATAGCAACCGGGTGATGCGATGAGCGAGGCATTCCTGAGTTGGCTGCGATAAACTTCCGGCAATCCATAAATCGATTTTTTCAAGAGTTCCGGCGCTGGGTGTTCATGCCCGTAGAACTCCTTGTATGTCGCAGCACTTTTGAGTCGGAAATCTGCACTGAGGTCGATCACCGTGCAGCCTGCGTTCAGCAAAGGCACGGCAAACTCCGCAGCGACCCCGTGTGGCAGGGCCAGGAAGACTATTTCCGCCTTTTTAGAGAGGAATTCCGCATTCGGTTCGGCGAATCGAATACTCTTCGACAGCGGATGGCTGGCGAATCGAGGGAACACCTGCGAGATCGTCTGCCCTGCATACTGGCGGGAAGTGACTGCGGAAAGTTCCACGTGAGGATGGTGGAGAAGCAAACGGACGAGTTCCTCCCCTGAGTACCCCGACGCACCAACGATGGCGACGGCTTTTTTCATAATAGATCCGATTTCTTGTGAGCCCTCATCAGCAAAGCGGATGCAACCCTGCAATTGAACTCAATAAATGAAAAACCCCGCCGGCGGCAGCCAGCGGGGTTTGAAAATATCCAACCAGATCAACGTTTCGAGAATTGGAAACGTTTGCGTGCGCCGGGCTGGCCGTACTTTTTACGTTCCCGCATACGCGGGTCACGAGTGAGAAGACCATGGGTCTTCAATGTAGGGCGGTAAGCGACATCCACCTTGAGCAGAGCGCGGGCGATGCCATGGCGAACGGCACCAGCCTGACCGGCAGGACCTCCCCCGGATACATTGATACGAATATCGAATTTTGAGGTGGTTTCGGTGACCGACAGCGGCTGGACCACGACACCGCGCTGGGCGTCCACCAGAAAATAGTTTTCCATGGCTCGACCGTTTACCGTGATCTTGCCAGTGCCCGATGCCATCCGCACACGCGCCACAGCAGTTTTGCGTCGCCCGGTTCCGAGAAATTCAGTGAGTGTTGCCATAGAGGGGTTCTGCTCTTGAGTAATCATCAGCCAACCAGTGCCAGCGGAGCAGGCATCTGGGCACTGTGCGGGTGTGCCGCGCCCTTGAAGACCTTTAGCTTTGTCAGCAGCACGCTACCGAGGCGATTCTTAGGCAGCATGCCCTTGACAGCGCGAGTGATCAGCATTTCAGGATGACGGGATCGCAATTGCGATACAGTGGTGAATTTTTCGCCACCCTTCCATCCGGAATAGGTCATGTACTTCTTGTCCTCTTCCTTGTTGCCGGTAACAACGACTTTTTCTGCGTTGATGACAATGACGAAATCTCCCGCGTCCATGTGTGGTGTGTAAACGGGTTTGTTCTTTCCACGCAGGACATTGGCAACTTGGGCGGCGAGGCGGCCCAGCACGGCCCCTTCGGCATCCACGAGGTGCCATTTCTTCTGGTTCACGTCGATTTTTGGCAGATACGTTTTCATCAAAATCCAATAAAGAAGGGCGAAAGTATCAAAGAAGGTCTTCAAGTCAACAGTTGTTTCAGGGTTGATTGAGGGACAAATTGACCTGGCCGAATTGTGACCGAGGTCAGGGCGCGCTGGTCCACGGCTGTGACAAAGTCATTGGAGAAAACAGTTGAGAGTTGAATGGCCATGGCGAGCATCTGATTTCTGGTGAATTTCGGTGGTTCAGCGACTTCAGGAAGGGCAAGGCTTGAGGTTTTTGAACGCCATCACCAAGCG
>SXMN01000091.1 GCA_005777315.1 Verrucomicrobiales bacterium | reverse complement strand
GACCACCTCCGCACCGGCGACGGTGACCATCAACGTGCGTTAAACGCCCAGGAGGACAGCAACACTCTTCGCCCGGGCCACAGAACCCGGGCGACTTGATCCAGCGCGGGCGGCTCTGTCGCCCGCGCTGCCCTGTTTGGAGGATGCGGTTATTCCCGAAGTGGCGTCTCATCGGTGGAGGAATACCGCTGCAATATCATCAAAAACCCCGTGTGCCTTCACGTCCCTCCGGCCACGGTCGTTCACCGGGTCGGAATCGATCACGAAAAGCTCATCTGCAAAGCTCGAAGAACACGGGTTGACGGCTATTTTGGTGTGGCTTGATGAGATGGTCCGGCTGGAGAAGATCCCTTCACCAGGCGGTTGCCCACCTCGCGGCTAAGGCTGAGGAATTTCTCCTCTGCCAGGCTCTGACGCCGTTCCCGCCAGTGAATCAACCCCCAGGTGCGCGTGAGTTTGCGGCGCCCGAGCGGAAGAGCCACCAGGGTTCCTTCGTTCAATTCCCGGCGTGCCACCCAGGGGGCCAGCACTGTCACGCCGAGCCCGAGCTTCACCATTTCTTTGATGGCTTCCACGCTGCCCAGCTCCATGACTGTGTTGAGAGTGACATCTTCCCCTCGAAAGTAATGTTCCACCGCTCGAAAAGTGAAGCTGGCCTTGCTGTACTGAATGTACTGCTGCCTCGGAATTTCCTCTCTAATGGCGCGTCCAGCGAGTGCCCAGGGGTGCGAAGGCGAAACAATGAATCCCATCTCATCGGAGAACAACGCCCGGAATTCAAACTGATCTTCCAGTCGCGAATCGAGCACAAGCGCGAGATCCACACGATTCGTCCGGAGCAGGTCTGTGGCTTCCGCAGTGTCGCACGGCTCGAGAATGATCGCCGTGTCAGGCTGGACCTTCTTCAGCTCCCGGAACACTTCGGGGAGGATGTATTGACACGCCGTCGTGCTCGCGGCGACACGCAACCTGCCATGCCCCCATTTGCCCAGTTGTTTGAGGGAAGAACGCGCGGCACCCGTTTCAATGAGAATTTTCTGAGCGTGGTGGAGAAGCTGTTCACCCGCCTGCGTTAGAAGAACCTTTTTTCCCATCCTGTCAAAAAGGAGACAACCCACATCTTCCTCGATGGCTTTGATGGAATGGCTCACGGCGGATTGTGACAGGTGAAGCTGTTTGGCGGCTTCTGTGAAACTGGCGCATTCCGCCAGCATGATAAAGGCCCGGAGCTGCCTGCTATCGATCAATTCATTCATATATGAATCCGATTCATTCGTATCATCGAAACATTCCAAGCAATCGACAGGCCATGGGTGACAGGTTGGTACAAGCGCCGCTAGTCACGATTGCAGGAGTGAAGGTCTCCAAAATCAAACATGAAAACAAAAGCAGCCGGAATGTTGAGCACATCAAGGGCTACCAATTCGATCCATCCAGGCATGGTTGTTGATCGCGAGAATTCAAACGCCAAGGGCGGCGGCGCGATGACACTTTCTCAGTCGCGCCGCCGGTTTCTCAGGCACACCATAGCCGGTGCTATTCTGGCAGGCGTTCCCCGAGGCTGGATGGGAAGCGCCTTTGCAAGCGACGCGCCAGAAACGGTGAAACTCCGCTGCGGGATCATCGCGCTGACCGATTGTTCACCGCTGGTCATTGCTGCGGAGAAGGGGTTCTTCAAGAAGCAAGGCCTGGATGTCACCGTCGCCAAGGGAGCAAACTGGGCGGCCATTCGCGATTCGCTTTCATCGGGAGACAATCAGATGACGCACATGCTCATCGGAATGCCCATAGCGAGCACGATGGGGCTGCTCGGTTCGCCCAAAAAGCCGATGATCATTCCGTGGCTGCTCAATCGCAACGGACAGGCAATCACGTTGAAAGCCGAGTGGAAGGGAAAGGTCGGCGCTGATCCAAAAGCGTTGAAGCCATTTGTGGAGAAAACCAAAGGGCTGGGTGAACCACTTGCATTCGCCATGACTTTTCCGCCCGGCACACACGCGATGTGGATGCGCTACTACCTCGCCGCGGGCGGCATCAATCCAGACAAGGATGTTTCACTGATCACCATCCCGCCGCCGCAGATGGTGTCCAACATGAAGATCGGAAAGATGGACGGCTACTGTGTCGGCGAACCCTGGAATGCGCGAGCCATCGCGGACAAGATCGGATTCACAAGCGTAACCAGCCAGGACATCTGGAAGGATCACCCGGAGAAGGTTTGCGCGTTCACCGCCGACTTTGCGGAGAAGAATCCCAAAACAGTCAAGGCGGTTCTCAAAGGCCTCCATGAAGCCAGCGTATGGCTCGACGACCTGAACAACCGCCCCGAGCAATGCGACATTGTCAGCAAACCCAACTTCATCAACTGCGACAAGGAGATCATCCTTGGCCGTTTGCTGGGCAAGCTCGATTACGGAGACGGACGGACGACGCAGGATGAATTCTACATGCACTATAGCAAACGGAACTGCAATTTCCCTCAGCCTGCGTATGCCAAATGGTGGCTCACCCAGTTCCGCCGGTGGGGAATGGTTCCCGGCAAACCCGATTACGAAGGGGTCGCCAAACAAGTCATGCGCGGCGACATTTACTCGGAGGCGATGAAAGAAATCGGCGTCACCGACCGTGAGCAGGACGATTCCAGTTGGGGGATGTTCGATGGCGTGAAATTTGATCCGAAGGGAGACTTGGAGGCATACGCGAAAGGATTTGCCATCCACTCCGCGAAAAGTTGAGCTAATGACGTCTTGCGCAAGGATGCAATTGGGACGCCATCCGGCACGGTCTTCGATTTTGGACCACAACTGGAAGCCAAGCGTCGCACCACTTTTCAGCGATGGCACAGTGGGAGAAAGCGGGGTGTTTGCCGTCCCCAGCCAATTCGATTCAACAACTTTTGTGACCCTGCCATGTACGGCTAGAGCAGGACATTCAACATGAACCCCGGTGTCAACAAACGTGATCTCTGGCTCCTGGCCCTCCGGCAACAGAGCGTATGGGGCCGCGCGCTGAAATTCGGCCTGAGCGTTGGATTGCTCCAAGCCTCCGTGAATCAGGGAGACCACAGGTGGCGTCACGAGATCGGCGCGTCCGTCGTGGTGAAGACAATCCTCTCGCCGCTCATTGGTCTGACGCTGGTGCTGTTCACTTCGGCCGCGATGTGGGTGCAGAAAACTTTGGAACATACCAACACATGAAAGCTGAAATTTTTCTTAAAAAAACAGACTGGCTCATTCTCCCACTCATCGGTTTATGTGTCGTGCTGCTGGTCTGGCAGATAGTCAGCATCACGGTGGCGAAGGAACTGCCCACGCCGGCAAAGACATGGGCCGCCAGCAAATCCTACGTGCTCGAACCTTTCGCCAAACGCGGTGAAATGGACCAGGGCATCCTTCGCTTCACCTGGTATTCGTTGGTGCTGGTAGCCAAAGGCTACGCATTGGCGCTTGTGCTGGGTACGCCTGTCGGTTTCTTCCTTGGCCTGTCGAAGGCTTTCACGAAAACTTTCGACCCCATCATCCAGGTATTGCGCCCCGTCTCGCCGCTTGCGTGGCTCCCGCTGGGTTTGGTGTTGTTCCTGGGCGCGGGGAAGCAGGCGAGCGAGTTGGGCGCGCTCTTCACCATTGCGATTTGCGCCATGTGGCCGACGGTGCTGAACACCGCCGTCGGCGTCCGCGCTGTCCCGCAGGATTATCTGAACGTCGCCCGCGTGCTCAAGCTGTCACGGTCGAAGACTCTCTTCAAAGTACTCATTCCGGCCACGCTGCCCTACATGTTCACTGGTTTCCGGCTCAGTCTGGGAATCGCATGGCTTGTCATCGTCGCCGCGGAAATGCTCACGGGTCGGCCGGGCGTGGGAGGTTTTCTCTGGCAGGAATACAACGCGCTTGTCTATGAGCACATCATCCTCTGCATCGTCACCATCGGTGTCGTGGGCTTCATTCTCGACAGGCTGATGAGCTTGGTCGAGCGCAGATTTAAGACGGCGTGATCAATCCGGCCAATGAACAACAAGGAGCACGGCATTCCAGCAGTTTGGAACGCCCCATCACGTCGGGATTTTTGAATTCTTCACGTCCATTGCTTGAGAAACGATTCACATGCCTTACCTCGAACTAAAAAACGTAAGTAAAGGATACGGGGAGGGGGACTCACGAACTGAAGTCCTGAGCGACATCAACCTGTCCATCGAAGAAGGCGAGTTCGTCGCCATCGTCGGTTACTCAGGCGCGGGCAAGACCACCCTCATGTCCATCCTTGCCGGCTTGTTAAAACCCGACACCGGCCTGGCGACGCATGAAGGTCGCGAAATCACCGGTCCAGACCCCAATCGCGGCATTGTTTTCCAAAATTAATCGCTGCTTCCGTGGCTCACCGTTTTTGAAAACGTGAAACTCGCCGTGGATCAGGTCTTCGCGGACCGGTCGGAGCCCGAACGCGTGGCGCATGTTGAGAAATTTGTCGAGCTGGTCAATCTCGCCCCCGCACGTGACAAACGGCCCAGTGAACTGTCCGGCGGCATGCGCCAGCGTGTCAGCGTGGCCCGCACGCTGGCCATGCAGCCCAAGGTGCTTTTGTGCGACGAACCCTTGAGCGCGCTCGACGCCCTGACACGCGCGAACCTCCAGGACGAAATCGCCCGCATCCGTATCCAGCACCGCCAGACCGTTGTCTTCATCACCAACGATCCCGATGAGGCCATCCTGCTGGCTGACCGGGTCATCCCTCTCACGGCCGGCCCCAGGGCCACGCTTGGACCGTCGTTCACCGTGGACATCCTGCACCCCCGCGACCGCAAGTTGTTGAATCACGACGCAAGGTTTAAGCAACTCCGCCTTGATCTTAGCGGGTTCCTCCTGGCTTCACACCACAACCGGCATGTCACGCTGACTCGGAAGTTGGTCCTTCCTGACATCGAACCGGAGGACCTGAGCGTGCCGCGTTTGAAGCTGTCGCGGCCCCAGCCCCTCCGGCGTGGCGAGGTCAAAACCGAAACCGTGGAGGCGGGTACGCAATGAATCACTCAAGCAATAGACGCGGAGGGCTCAAAGTACTGAGGAGACCGTGGGATAGCCTACAAATCCTGGCGCTGGCCATCATTCGTAGCCTATCCCACGGTCTCCTCAGTATTTCTGCAAGAAGAGGCAATGACCAACAAACAAACACCTGGAGTCCAAACCAAGTCCGAGCGGTTGCAATCTCCGCGCTCTTCGTGTGAGACCCCACTCCCATGAGCGACTACGTTGAACTCTTCAATTTGGCCAAGGTGTATCCGACACCCACCGGCCCCGCTGTCATCGTCAAGGACTTCAACCTCCGCATCCAGAAAGGAGAGTTCGTCACACTCATCGGCCATTCAGGCTGCGGCAAGTCCACGGTTTTGTCGATGGTCGCGGGGCTGAATTCGATCACGGATGGCGGCATCATTCTGGCCGGGCGTGAACTCGCCGGTCCCGGACCCGATCGCGGGATGGTTTTTCAATCGCCCTCGCTGCTGCCCTGGTTGACGGCATTCGAGAATGTCATGCTGGGCATCAACCAGGTCTTGTTCACCTCGCCAAAGCACGAGCGTCAGCGGATCGCGGAGTATTACCTCAGCGTCGTTGGCCTCGCGGATGCCATGGACAAGCGGCCGGCCCAGCTCAGCCAGGGCATGCGCCAACGCGTGGGCATTGCGCGCGCCTTCGCCCTAAAGCCAAAGATGCTGCTCCTGGACGAGCCTTTCGGGATGCTTGATTCACTCACCCGCTATGAACTCCAGGCTGTGTTGCTCGATTTGTGGCGCCGCAACAGCATTACCGCCTTGATGGTGACGCATGACGTCGATGAAGCGTTGTACCTCAGCGACCGCGTGGTCTGCATGACGGACGGACCAGAAGCGGAGGTCGGCGACATCCTTCCCGTCACCTTTGAACGACCACGCGACCGGAAAGCCGTCATGGAGCATCCGGATTACTATGGGTTGCGCGAGCACCTGATCGAGTTCCTTGAAGTCCGTGCCCATCGACGAAAGGCCTCGCACCCTGACGCCTTGCCGCAAAACAAGTCCAATGCAAAACAATATCCGGGGTGCCTGAGCACCCGTCACCGTTGAAAAATCCCGCGTATGAAAACCAGCCTGCGAATCCTCCTTGCTTGCGCACTCGCCCTCACGTCCTTCCAGCTCCACGCTCAGTACTCGCCGCCGCCGCCACTTCAGCCATTTCCCGGCTTCGCAAATGACTACTTGCGGAAAAAGGATCCTTATTGGGCCAACTGGGACATCAGCGGGTCTTTTCGCATGCGCTATGAAGTTCGGGAAAACCATCTCGCCGCGCCTCCGGCGAACGATTTCAAAAAGGGCGTCGATAATGACAACAGTTACTTCAGTGACAAACTGCTCTTCCGCGTCGGGTACAACCAGAAATGGTGGATTGCGTTGGTCGAAGGGCGCAGCAGTTCAGCCACGGGCGACGATCGAGGCTCGGCACCAAACATCCCGACCGGCTCCAGCCCGGATTCCGATGGACCTGTCGATCTCCATCAAGCCTATATCGTCCTTGGCAATCACAAGGAATTTCCGCTTTCCCTCAAAGTGGGCCGTCAGGAATTGAGTTACGGCGACGAGCGACTCGTGGGCGCATTCGCGTGGAACAATATCGGCCGTGTCTTCGACGCGGCGAAAGTACGCTGGCAAAACGCGTGGTTCGGCATGGATGCCTTTACGAGCCGGATCGTCGTTCCCGACGACAACAATTTCAACATGTCCAACGAGTACGAGACATTCTCGGGCGCTTACTTCAACACCGCCAAGATCCCGAAGAACTGGACTGAGTTCTACTTTCTCGCTCGCAACGTGAGTCCAGGCGCAGCCACCCTTTCCGCTCCCGCCATAACTCCAGCGCCTTTCAACACCTCGGCCCGCGACACCTACACGATCGGGGCGCGTTTTCGTTCTGCGACGAATGCGTGGGGCAACTTTGACTACACCGCTGAAATTGCCGGGCAGTTCGGAAATTGGAAACGTCCTGGCGCCGGAGTCCGACCCGGCGAGAGGGATGATCACCGCGCATACGCAGCCGCCGTCAATGCGGGTTACACATTCGCGGATTCCTTCGGCAAACCTAGAGTCGCCCTGGAGTACGCATTCGCCTCAGGCGACGCGGACCCGAATGACGGCACGCACGAAACCTTCGACAATCTCTACCCCACCAACCACAAGTTTTACGGATACATGGATACTGCTTCGTGGCAGAATCTTCATAATGTCCGGCTGATTTACCAATTGAAGCCGCACGCTCGCGTCTCGCTGGCGGCGGAGGGGCACGCCTTCTGGCTGGCGGACACACATGACCGGTTTTACAACGTCGGCGGTGTTCCGCGTGGCGGGGCGGGTGCCACCGGCGCGTCAGGCTCGGGCACTGGATACGGCTTGAATCCCGCTTATGACAGTTTCCTCGGTTTAGAGGCTGATTTCGTGTGCGGCGTGACGCTGACCAAGAATTCCATGCTTGAGTGTGGTTACGCCCATTTCTTCAAGGGTAGTTATATCGACCAGACTTTCAGCACCTCCGGATCAAGGGATGCCGATTGGTTTTATACGCAAGTGCTCATCCGCTTCTGAGCGGGTGGCAACCCGCATGGCCGCTAGTTCGAAGGAATCGAACGTTAGCGTGCGTACCGAAATCCGGCATCGCGGTCGTTCTGATTTACTCATCGAGCGTGTCCTGCGGGAGCTGCAATGCTTCACCCTGGTCTGGTCGGAGTGATTTCACAAAGCGCCGGCTGGCAGGAGTTGGGTCACGCCTCGCGTGATTGCAGATGTCCTGGCCTCAGCCATAACGATTCTGTTGGAGCGCGGGATTTATTCCGCGTTCCAATTGCATGGTCCCGGCTCAGCCACATGCTGAGAGTATTGGATTTTCCATAATTTTCCACACGTCATCAAAAGCAGTTCGGCTGACTTTTGCCAGCGTGGGCGATTGTGAACAGTCTGCGGATGGCGATCGGAACTGGATACCGCCTGATGGCTTCGATTCCACTGGTTGGCGGTGCCTCACTGTCACCGGCACGACTCACTTCGGAAGCGGCTGGGTTCACTCAAAAATGGAATATTGAATTTCATTCACCATTTCCATGCGAGCAATTCATACCCGATCGGCGGCTGGAACCGCACGGCGGTACTCTGGTTGCTAAATGTTCCAGGATGCAAAAAACCGCTTCATTTTGGAAGGAAGGGCACTGGCCCACTCTCGTCTCCTCCTTCCTCTATTTCGATTTTAGTTTCATGGTGTGGACGCTTCTGGGCGTGCTTGCAAACCAGATAGCCGCGCCGGAGTCCCTCAACCTTACGCCGCAACAGAGGTTCTTCATGGTCTCGGTGCCGATTCTTTTTGGTGGCATCTTCCGTCTCGCACTGGGACTGCTCGTGGATCGCATCGGCGCCAGGCCCACGGGCATTCTCGCACAACTTGTGGTCATCGCCGGACTCGCGGCGGCGTGGATCATCGGGCTGAAGAACTACGAAGCCACCCTGCTCATGGGAATGGTCCTCGGCGTGGCGGGCGCGAGCTTC
>SXMN01000090.1 GCA_005777315.1 Verrucomicrobiales bacterium | reverse complement strand
GCGAAAATTGGCCGCCAAAAACTTCATCCCCTGCTTTTGCAGAAACGCCTTGGCCGCGCGCTCCCCCAACCGACCGCGCCGTAAATGCTCGGGTTCGTCGGTTGCTGCGATAGCTTTAAGTTTCTGCCAAAGTTTCTTCACGGGCTTCATTTTAGAACGAATTCCTCCTGCTCCGCCTTCAACGGCGCGAAGCTGCGGCGATGGATGGGGCACGGCCCGAGCCGCGCGATGGCAGCGAGGTGAGCGGGCGTGCCGTAGCCCTTGTGCTCCGCGAAACCGTAGCCGGGAAACTGCCGGTCGAACTCGCGCATCAGCCGGTCGCGCGTGACCTTCGCCAGCACGCTTGCGGCGGCGATGGAGTAGCTGCGCTCGTCGCCCTTCACGAGCGGCGTCTGCGCCCAGCGCAGCGACTTCACGCGCAAGCCGTCCACGAGGACGTGCGCGGGCGGGGGCGTGAGCTGTGCCAGCGCGTCGTTCATCGCACGGTGCGTGGCTTCCAGGATGTTGATGCGGTCGATTACCGCCGCGTCCGCCTGCGCGATGGCGAAGCGGACTTCCACCCGCGACGTGAGCCAGGCAAAGTAATGCTCGCGCTGCGCCTCGGTGAGTTGCTTGGAGTCATTCAGCTCCGCCAACTCAGCAGGAAAGTTTCTCCCCAGCCACTCCGCAGGAAACATCACCGCTGCCGCGACCACTGGTCCCGCCAGCGGCCCGCGACCCGCCTCGTCAAGTCCGGCGAGCAAGGTCACGCCCGTAGCCACCAACTCGCGCTCGTGAGCGAGCCGGTCCACGGACTTGCTGCCACCGTTTCGCCCTTCGCGTCCGTTGCGTGAGGCAGACTTTGCCATGCTTCAACTCAGCGCCTCGACTGCCGCCGCGAAGTCCGCCGGCCAAGGTGCTTCACACGCGAGCACCTTGCCCGTCTTGGGATGCGTGAAGGCCAGCTTCGCCGCGTGCAGCATCTGGCGCGGCGCTTCGTAGCCCGTCAGCTCGCGGAACTTCGCGTTCTGCTTCTTACCGTAGATCGAGTCGCCCACGAGCGGGTAGCCGAGGTGCTCGAAGTGGACGCGGATCTGGTGCGTGCGGCCCGTGTGCAGCCGGCAATGCACGAGTGTCGAAGCCTTGAGCCGGCGCGCCACCTCGTAGCTCGTCCACGCCGAGCGCCCGCCGCCCTCGGTCGCAGCCATACGCTTGCGATGCGTCACGTGCCGCGCAATGGCGACCTTGATCTCGCCTTGGTTACGCGACGGCGCGCCGCAGATAAGTGCGTGGTAAATCTTCTCCACCTCACGACTGGCGAACTGCTCGGAGATCGCGGTGTGGATTGCGTCGCTCTTCGCCACCACGAGGCAGCCGCTCGTCTCCAAATCCAGCCGGTGCACGCTGCCCGGCCGCGCCACGCCGCCGATGCCGCTCCACGGGCCCTTGCAATGATGGAGCAGCGCGTTGACCAGCGTGTGCCGCTCGTGGCCATTGCCAGGGTGCACGGCGATGTCCGGCGACTTGTTCACGACGAGCAGCGACTCGTCCTCGTAGAGCACGGTGATGGGCAGGTCCTCTGGCTCGGCCTTGTCGGGTCGCGGGTCCGGCCAGTGGACGGCTACTACCTCGCCCGCGTGCGGCGCGTGCGTGGGTTTTACCCTCTCGCCGTTGACGGTGATTTCGCCTTCCTCGATGAGCCGCTGGAGCGCGCTGCGCGACGCCATCGGATAACGCGTGTGCAGGAAGCGATCGAGCCGCTCGCTGGGCAGCGTGACCTCGATGGTGAAGGTGTCGGAACGTTCGCTCATGCAGGTTTGGGATTTTGGACTTCGGACTTTGGACTTTGCCCGCCACCGGACTTGAACCAGACGTAGAACCCCACGCCCGCCGCGAAGATGCCGATGCTCACGAGTTGCCCCGGCGAGAGCGGTCCGATGAACTTCGTCGGCGCGTAATCGCCCCGGAAGTGTTCCACCAGCGCGCGCACCGGTGCGTAGGCCATCAGGTAAAAGGCGAAGATTTGCCCATCGAACCGCTTCCTCCGATACAGCCAAGCCAACGCGCCGTAGAGCGCGAGATTCAAACCCGCCTCGTAGAGCTGCGTGGGATGCACGCCCGCACCGTGCGTCGGGTGGTCGGCCGGGAAATGCACCGCCCACGGCTGCTCGCATGCACGCCCGTGGCAGCAGCCGGTCATGAAGCAACCCATCCGGCCCATCGTGCATCACCAGAATGTCGGGTTCCAAATCGGCAAGCGCCCGCGTGATGGCATTAAAATCCTGCTCGTTTCGACGGAGCGGCCGCTCTGGGTTCCCAATGACACCGGACAATCCGGCTATCATCAACCCGTCGGCTTCACTCAAGTCCCCGTCCAAGAGGTGGATTCCCGGCTGCTGTTTGAATTCAACCAAGTCCGCTTTCAACCAGTGATCACCGAGCAGATCGTGATTTCCAGCGACTCCAGCAACCCACCGAAAGTGCTGTGCAAACGCCGTCCAAACTGACCGGACATCGCCAGATCCGCCACGCTTGTCGAGTCCTTCGCGGCAATAGAAATCTCCCGCCAGCACCACGCCAACTCGCTCCGTCGGTGGTATCAATCCTTGGGCGGCGAGCTCATCAGCGCATTCGGCCACGCTCTCGCCGAGCGGGCGAGTGTCCGCACTGCTGCCAACAGACCGGATGCGTCCCTGCAAATCCGCCGTGATAAGTAGCGCATCCAGGCCCTTTGGGAGCCCTTCAACCTGACCACGCAGGAACGGCAACAACTCTCTGACTGGCTTTCCGCTGCTGCTCACGTTGAGGAACGGCAAGGAATGAAACGGGGTCTGTTCGATGGAGAGAATGCGGAGCATGAGGTTAGGGGCTGTGTTGGCTGCGCTACTTTGACGGGATAAACCGTTCGAACTCGATCGCTGTGGGGCCGATGATCGAATGGCGGATATTCCGAATGTTGCGATTCTTGGTGATCTCCAAGGTCACGTAATGGAGCCGCGTGTCCATCTGGCCGGCCTGCACCCACACGGTGTCACCCACGACGCTTATCCAACGCCCTCCTGGCTGATAGGGCGACTCGTGTATGTGACCAGACACCCCAAGCAAAGGTTGTCCCGTGCGAATCCAATTGAGCAAGGTGGGTGAACCGACTTGCTGTCCGTCCCCGACAATATCCATTCCCAACTCCGTCGGAGGCTGGTGGATCAGCCAGATGCTTCGGGCCAGCTCGGATGGCGTCAGTTGGTTCGTCAGTGCTTCGATGCGCTGGCCCAGACTGGGCTTGCGCAGCAGATGCTCCCGCAAATCGTCGATCTCGAGCCAATGTCCGTCCGCTGAGACTGTCAGTCCCTTCCCGCGATACTGAATGGGGCACTCAACGTGCTCCTCGTCGGCAACGCACCAGTCCTTGTAGGCGAAGGGATAATCCCTCACCTGAGCAACCCCACAGAAAATCAGACCTTGTTCGCGAAGGACTTTGCCATTCAGGTTGACGCAAAGATCCTCCTTGGCCAGTTCGTCAAGCAGGGACTCCAAGGGGAGGAAGTCGTCGTTGCCCATCATCAGCAACACATGGGCAGCCGCACCGCGCATTTTCTCCAGGTTGCGGCGGAGTCGAGGAAAGAAATCGCGCTGGCCCTTGAAACCACCGGTCTTGGGCAACAGGTCGCCGGCGATCAAGACATAGTTCGGCTTTTCTTCCTCAACAATCGAGGCGAGTTGTTCCCACTTCGCAATGTGCTGGTGAATGTCGGAAGTGAGCAAGACGCGCGTCTGTTTCATGGATGTCCTTGCATAATCTTCTGGCGGGCAGCCAGGTAGCAACTCTCGGTCTCGGCACTGTGGCCAAACCTGCAAACGACCGTGCCTGTGCTGTCCCGAACCGCCACCGAGGTTTGCGCGGCAGGCAAGGCGGTGCCTCCAAGGTAGCGCCTCTCGCTGAGCAGGATTGAAGCACCCCAACTCGACTCGCCATTGATTTCCACATGGAGGCACCGCTCGATAAACCGGCCGCGCTCGTCCATCCCCTCCGCCGGCGCGCTCGCGCGCACATCGGCCCTTGATGCAGCAGCAATGAACGCCATCACTGAGGAAAGGTCGTTGGGCAGCAGGGATGGGGTAAACAAATTTTGGGATGTCACTTCCTCCTGCAATCGCTCCTTCTGTGATCTCTCCACCGATGCGAACAGCCGCTCCGAGTTCAACTGATCCTCGGCGGCAACCGGAAACGCTCCAGGCTCAAGTCGAGTTGCCCAGAAACCGAAGATTGAAGCCGCTGTGTCCGTGCTGGGCTGAAGTTTCCTGGCCAAGCGCACCTTGAACAAGGTTCCCTCAGCGGGCGTGTGCGATTCGAATGCCGCTTCAGACGGGCCGATGTGCAGTGTCCAACTGATCTCGGCGTGGCCACCTTGCAACAGCATAATCAACAGTTTGTCAGCGGCATTCATCATGATTCTCGGCTGTTCGTTCGCTCTCCTCGCGCTCTCCTTCGCCCTCGATGGGCGTCTGCAGGTAGAGCCAATGCTGGACAGCGCGCCACGTATCGGGCGATGGCTCACGGTTGGCCTTCAGCTTCAACTCGGAAACAAACCATCGCCCGCCATTGGTCCGCTCCAAGCGCAGCGTTGCGCGTTGTGGTGCCATTACGCGGTAGAGGTAGCAGCGTCCATCGCGCGCCAGCCCCGAGTAATCCTCAGCGCAGTGCTGCATCACTTTCGATTTGTCCATCAGGCCATGTTCGTCCTCAATGGGCACGATGGACTTTGTGCCAGGAACAGGCGAAGGAGGGAATGCGACCGTGGGATTCCCTTTCTTCCGCGCGTTCGACTTCTACGATCCTCAACAACGGGGTAGCGCGAGCATCAAGGCCGTCCTGCCGGTGATCACGGGCAGTGGTTACGAGCAACTGGCCATTCAGGACGGGGGAACGGCGAGCAGGTTGTATTTGGCGGCTGTATTTGGCGAGATGGCTGATGAGGAGCGAGGCCGCGTCTTCACCGAACTCGACGACTATTGCGGGCTGGATACGCGGGGGATGATCGGGATTGTTGAGGCGCTTCAGAACGGGTCAATGCAGGGAAGGCCAGCTAACATTTCATAGCCTCTAGCGCTTCGGGCAGCACCCCAAAGGTCCGACTACTCTTCGGGTCAATTCTGGCAATGAAAGCCGCACAGTTTTTTCGTTTAATGAAAGTCAACAAGTGACAAGCTGCGAAGAATGAAACGTGCCCGAAACCCAAAATACGCTGCCCTGACGCTGCTGGGTAATCCTCAAGCGGCATTTCCAAAATCGCCGAAGCAGGCCACGCTTGAGGCCTTCCCGAACCCTAACAGGCCGCGTGACTACTCGATCCGGATTGATTGCCCGGACTTCACATCGCTGTGCCCCGTAACTGGCCAACCAGATTTCGCAGAAATCGTTGTTGAATACGTCCCGGACGACCGTTGCGTGGAGACGAAGTCGCTCAAGCTCTATCTGTCATCCTACCGCAATGTATATTCCTTCAATGAGGCGGTGATCAACCGAATCCTTGACGATCTCGTTGCCGCCTGTCACCCACGGCGCATGCGTGTTGAGGGCCGTTTTGTCGCGCGTGGTGGCCTGGCCTTGACCGTAACCGCCGAGCACCCGCAGGGTGAGAGCGGGTCAAAACGCTCAGTCAACAATGGAGGCAAGAAATGAAGAAAAAAGTTGTAGTTTTGATCAGCGGCGGCATGGATTCGGTAGCTGCCCTCTACGAGGCGCATAGGCAACACGAAACCGTCGGTGCTTTGAGCTTCGATTACGGGTCCAAGCACAACCACAAAGAGATCCCTTTCGCTCAGCGGCACTGCCAGGCTCTCGGCATCCCACACCGGGCCATCCGCCTCGATTTCGTCGGGCAACTCTTCAAGTCCGACCTCTTGAAGTCCGGCGGCGCGATTCCCGACGGTCACTACGAACAGCAGAACATGAAGCAGACGGTTGTGCCGTTTCGTAACGGCATCATGCTTGCGGTCGCCGGCGGCTACGCCGAGTCCATTGAGGCGCAGGGCTTGGTCATCGCCGCCCACTCAGGCGACCACGCGATCTACCCCGACTGCCGTGAGGATTTTATGAAGGCTATGGGCGACGCCATCCGCCTCGGCACCTACGCCGCCATCGAGATTTTGCGCCCGTTCATCCACAACACGAAGGCGGAGATCGCCCAGCGCGGCCACGAACTCGGTGTGGATTTTGCGCAAACATGGTCCTGCTACAAGGGTGAGGACGTTCACTGCGGAACCTGCGGCACGTGCGTCGAGCGCCGCGAGGCCTTTCAGGTGGCTGGATTGGTCGACCCCACCGTTTACGCCAGCACTTCACCGTTGCCGCCCAAACCTGCAGCAGCCGTTGCCTGAATGTTTGTCTCGGAAATTTTCTATTCCGTTCAGGGGGAGGGCGAACTGACGGGGGTTCCTTCGGTGTTCGTCCGCACCTCTGGCTGCAATCTCCGCTGCAACTGGTGCGACACCATGTATGCCTCGTGGAATCCCGAAGGCACGGAGATGTCCATCGCGGAGATCGTCGACGAAGTTGCCAAGCACCCGGCTCAGCACTGCGTGCTTACCGGCGGTGAACCGATGGTCGCCAAGGGCATCCGCGATCTCGCGCAGGCGCTCCGCTCCGCGGGCAAACACATCACCATCGAGACCGCCGCCACGGTTCCGCCCGAGGGCATCGCGTGCGACCTCGCCTCGCTCAGTCCCAAGCTCAGCAACTCCGCTCCGGACGAACGCCTCACTGCCGGTTGGCGTGAGAAGCACGAGCAACTACGCCGGCAACCCGACGTCATCCGCGCGTGGATCAACCACTGCAACTACCAGTTGAAGTTCGTCGTAACCTCCGCCGATGATGTGGGCGAAATCCGCGTTTTGCTGGCCGATTTGAAGCTCCCCGTTCCGCCGCACAAAGTCCTGCTTATGCCCGAGGGGACCACGGTTGAAAAAATCCGGGGCCGGAATGAAACTTTGGTGGAGCTTTGTAAGCGGCATGGGTATCGTTTTTGCCATCGCCTGCACGTCGAACTGTTCGGCCATACGCGAGGGACCTGAATGCCATACCGAATCTGCAAAACCTTCGAGATCGAAAGCGGGCACATGCTCTCCAAGCATCCCGACCTCTGCAAGTTTCCGCACGGCCACTCTCGCAAGGTCGAATTCGTCCTCGAAGCGGACGATTTGGACGAGAACGAGATGGTCTGCGACTTCAAATCGCTCAAGGAAGCCATGGGCCATTTTCTTCAGGCGTGGGACCACGCGCTGTGCGTGAACACCAAGGATCCGCAGCACGATATGCTCAAGAATGCCTACGGCGAGCGCATCATCAGTTTCGACGGGATTGACCCCACTACGGAGGTCATGGCCCGCCGCGTGCACGAAGAGTTGAAGCGCAATCTTGCCGCCTACACGGCGAATCCTTCGGCGAAGTATCAACTCCGCCCGACTGTGCGCGTCGTAAAGGTCCGCGTCTGGGAAACCAGCAGCTCATGGGCCGAATATGAAGAATAATCGGCGACCAGTCGGAACTTACGCGGCTAAAAAACCTTTGGCTGACATCCAGAAGTCGCGCGACCAGCGGGGCATCGAGATCAACAAGGTCGGCGTCTGTGACCTCACCTTCCCTATTGCGGTTTTGGATCGCGAAAGCCAGCGGCAGCAGACGGCTGCGCGGGTCTCGATGTCGGTGAATCTTCCACATCACTTCAAGGGCACTCACATGAGTCGCTTCGTCGAGGTGCTCTGCCGCCACGAGGGCGAGTTCACCATGCACACGCTGCCGATCATGCTGCATGAGTTGAAGCAGCGACTCGAGGCCGAGGCGGCTCACATCGAGTTGGAGTTCACATATTTCCTCCACCGTTCCGCCCCGGTCACCGGACAGCGGGCACCGATGGATTACCAGTGTGCTTTCGTTGCGGAGTCAAACGCCAGTGAGGATGACTTCGTGCTGCGCGTCAAGGTGCCCGTGGGAACCCTCTGCCCGTGCTCGAAGGAGATCAGTGACTATGGCGCGCACAACCAGCGGGGCTACATCACAATTTCGGTGCGACCTCGGCGAAAGGGCAAGCAGTGGGAGTTGATCTGGTTCGAGGAACTTATCGAACTTGCCGAGCGTTCCGCCTCCTCTCCCGTCTATCCGCTGTTGAAGCGTTCAGACGAACGCCACGTCACGATGCAGGCCTACGACAACCCGGTCTTTGTGGAGGATGTCGTGCGCAACGCCGCTGGGTTTCTAATGAAAGACAAGCGAGTTGCCTGGTTCGAGGTCAGCGCTGTCAACCACGAGAGCATCCACAACCACTCCGCCTTCGCCGTCGTGTGCTCACACTGACCCAATGTCACGGGCCTAACCCTTCGACCGCCGTAGCGGTCATCCTAAAGCTTTGCGACGCCTCGGCCACGCCCGAATGGCGAGAGGAGATCGCTCGCCGCTCACGGCGCTTTTTCGACCCCCTGCCTGATGACCACGAAATCATGCGCCGCATCTGCGTGGCTATTGCCTACAGCCAAGGTTCGCGTTCCTCGCTGATTGGCGGCCTGATCCAGACGCCAGTTTTTAAGGAAGCCTTCGCCAGTTTTGTTCCCGCCGCACTCGCCCGTCGTAATCCGGAGCGCATCCTTGCCAATTATTGGAAGCACCTCACGCTCTTCCGATTTCGCAACAAGGTTTGCCGTATCGTGCTATGCGCCCGTATCCTCAATAAGATTATTCGCGACTGCGGTTCGTTCGCCGCCTACCTCGAAAGTTTTCAGATTCCCCGTCGGATTCGCACTGCGGCGCACATTGAACAGTTCTGGCAACGCTTCAATACGCTCCAGTTCGACCTTCGGCGCCGCGAAATGCCGTTCTTCCGTTCCACCACCAGCCTGCTGCAGTTGCTCCTCGACCTCGATTACGACTCGATCAAACCCGACCTCATCGTCATGCGCCTCGCGCGCCGCCTCGGCATCGTGAATCGCGAAACGGGCGACCTAGCCTTCAGGCAATGCGTTCGCTTCCTCCAGGAGTATTCCATCGCGAACTCCTGCCGTGCCGCCGAACTCGATCTCGCCCTACTGGCCTTCGGCGGTCAGACCGGAGCGCGGCAGTTGCTGACGCAGAATTTTTGTCCCGCAGCCGACCCTTGTCACCATCCGGCGTGTCGCGTCGGCAGAGATCGCCTATGCAGTGCTCGAGAATCTAATGTGAGCTAGACCGTCGCGTGCAAACATTTGTCGATATTCGATGGGAGGACCCTAGAGTGATAGGATGTTTTGTCCGTTCCAAATCTTATGTCGAATTGGGGTTCGGCAAATTCGTAGGAAAGAATGGGGACAAGATTGAGATCGAATTCTTCGATTCACCAATCTCGACTGAGCGACATCGGGTGCTTGATGACCCCGCGAACATCGCAATGGTTCGATTGGACCCTCAGACCCGTGTTTATTTCTTCGATCAGACGGATGCCTGTTGGCGATCAGGACGTGTCGTCGACCACATAGATAGTAATTGCTACATCGCCCTTCCCAACAATAGGGAGATGCTCCTCCACGACAGCCAAGTCTACACGCGCTGGAATCGTCCGATTCAAGACCCATGTGAACACCTCGCTGCGCGCGTTTGCGAGACGCCGTTTTTTCACAGTTCTCGGGCTGAGTTGCTCGCGTCCTTCGTGCGCCAGCGGGCTGCATCAGCCGGGATGACCGGGTTCCTGTCTGCGCCAATCGCTTTGGAGCGGCACCAAGTAGAAGTCGTGCGCCGCGTATTACAGGATCCGGTGCAGCGATATTTGCTCGCGGACGAAGTCGGTCTAGGAAAAACAATCGAAGCTGGTGTCATCATTCGCCAATACGTGCTGGATCATTTGCAGACGCATCGCGTCCTTGTGATTGCGCCAGAGACATTGGTCGGGCAGTGGGAATCGGAGTTGTCCGATCGCTGCCAGTTGGGCGAACGGTTCGATCACAACGTGAAGATTGTGGCCTTGGAGAAATTGGCTGAGACGCCGCGAGAGCAGCTTACCGCGGGGATGGTGGTAGTGGACGAGGCTCACCAAGCGGTGCGTGGATGGGAACAGCCGAAGAGTTCTTCATTGCGAACCCGTTTCGAACTGCTGCGCGCTATCACCGCGCCGAAAACTGCGTCCCGTTTGCTTTTGTTGTCAGCTACGCCGGTCCGACGCAATGAGGACGGTTTTCTGGCGCTGCTACATCTACTTGATCCAGCGGTTTACAGTTTGAGCGATAAGGAGGCTTTTCGCGAGAAGGTCTCAAAGCGTCAGGAACTGGCCGATCTTTTCTACGCCTTCACAGAAGGGCAGCAGAGTTTTTTCATTGAAGGAATGGTCGAACAATTGGCTTCGATGTTTCCTCGGGATAGTCGGATGCTGGGACTCCTCGATAATCTTCGCCCGTGGTTGGAGGTTTCTGTTTCGGAGGACTCAGTTGAACGGTGCGCTGCAATCCGGGCGGTGCGCACGCATCTCAGCGAGACGTATCGCTTGCATCGCCGTTTGCTGCGGAATCGCCGTTCTCCAGAAGTGGAAGGCCTGCTTCCGGGAAGGCAGGGCCTGATTCGCGTTCCGTATAGCGATCCGGTGGCCCGTCTGGTTGAGCAGGGGTTGGAAAAGTGGCGCGCGGCTGCGGCAGCTTCGATCTGGAATCGCCAAAATTCGGATGAAGCACTCGCGCTCAGCAGCATCTTCCTCGTGCTGCTCGAAGCGAGTGCATGTGATCTGAGTGCGCTCGCGTGGTGTGTTGCTGAACGGATGTGCCCCGGGCAACCTCCCGCCAAATCGTTCGGTCGGCTAGCGGCGCAAGATCGAGCGTTGGTTCTCCAAACGCAGCCCCAATTTTTCGAGGAACAGGCGATCCTAAAGGAAATCCTCAAGGCGGCGAAGTGCGTCCCTAATCCCAATCAGGATCGCATTCAGCGCATCGGTGAAATCGCGAACGAGCAACTGACCAAGGGGGTTCGCGTTGTGGTTTTCACCTCAAGTCCTGCGCTCGCGGATCAGCTTTTTACCTTGCTCAATCGCGCCCGTCGGGTTCCGGTTTTTCGCCATCGGTTGGAGGAAGAAAGCTGGCACGATTTCCGGGATGCGACGACTCCGGCTTTGCTGGTTTGTGACTTCCGGGCCGAAGAGGGACTCAATCTGCAAGGAGGACGGACCTGCATGATTCATGCTGACTTTCCG
Organism: Verrucomicrobiales bacterium; assembly: GCA_005777315.1. Taxonomy (GTDB): domain Bacteria; phylum Verrucomicrobiota; class Verrucomicrobiia; order Limisphaerales; family F1-12-MAGs170; genus F1-120-MAGs170. The sequence continues at coordinate 21,845 of SXMN01000090.1, read as the reverse complement.
TTGTCGCCAAACTCGCTGGAGCAGCGCATGGGACGGCTAGATCGCTTCGGCGTGGGCCATGCCGTGGTCTCGCTGGCGCCAGTCCCCGAGGAATGTCCTTATCAGGAAGCGTGGCTGGAGTGTTTGACCGATGCTTACGCGGTGTTTTCCCGCTCGATCGCGGCTTTGCAATATGTGGTGGAAGACGAGATGCGCAGCTTATCGAGCGCGCTGCTCACGGACGGCGAACCGGCCTTTCGCGAGTCCATCAACCGCCTCGGTGGCGACCAGGGGGTGTTGCAAAAAGAACTGAAAGCGATTCGCGCGCAGGATGAACTCGACTCCATCAACGTCATGACCGGCGGCGAAGCGGGCGATCTAACTGCGAGCATCGAAGCGCTCGAAGAGGACTCCGCCAAACTGCAGGCACCGGTGGAGGCATGGCTCACCGAGCGCCTGCACTTCATCCGCGTCGGTGAAAACAACCCCAGAGATAATGTAGCGCGGTATCACTACATCCGACCTGGTCAGCACCGCCCCACGCTGATGTCGGTGCGTGACTTCCAACTGTGGTTTACGCGGTCGGTGGAACTCGGTGCCAGGCACACCCATTTCAAGCAACCGCTGACCTGGGCATTGAGTTTTTTCCGCGAGACCGCACGTTCCCGCAAAGTGGGGTTGGGTCGGATTGGGAATCCGGTGCTCGACTGTCTCCATCGCTATTTGCGCTGGGATGACCGTGGCACCTGCTTCGCTTTCTGGCGAATTTCCCCGCTAGTTAAGACCTCAGAGATCCAACTCTTCCTGCGCTTTGATTTCGTCATTGAGGCCGGTTTGAAAGCAGTCTCTGCGCTCGCGAAGGCGCATCCCGAATTGAGTGAAGCCGCGCTGCGGCGGCGCGCGGACGCGGTTTTCCCGCCGATCGCCCGAACCTTGTGGCTTAACGAAGATCTGGATGAACCAGACGAAATGACCCGCGCCGAACTGGTTCGGCCCTATGTGAAGAGCGCCACCGACACCAATATCAACCAGGACCGCTGGCCATCGGTGCAGTCACATTTCGATCTCGCTAACTGGCCGCATCGCTGCCGTTCTGCCCGGGCGGCAGCCGCCGATGCGGTGGTGCGCCAGGTGGATCTTGCGCAATTGACGCGCGAACTGGCCACCCGTCTGGAAGTCGAAACCACCGTCGTGAAGGAACAGTGCCAAAGCCGGATCGAGGCGCTCTCCCAATCTCTGCGGGAGGCGACTCTCGCGCAGGAAGAATGGGCCATGGAAATGCGGGTGCGCGATGCGCTCCTGGCGAGCATTCATAAACACGGAATTCGACTGGACGCAGCCGGAGCGGTTTTCCTGGCCGGAGTTCCACTCCAGCAATGATTTCCCAGTGAGTTTCCAACAAATCAGCGTAATTCTAAGGACGTGGCCAGATGCGGTAATGCCCGCGACGCCATTTCCTGATGGCCCGTGCGAGCGGGTGCGACTCGCGCTGCGAGCACTGAAGGAAGGATCTTCGCCCGTTGGGTCCGCCGATCTGGCGAGCCTCATCCGCTATGTCGCCCGGCGCGAAGCGGCCAAGTTTCACGGGCATCCCCGATTGCAGGTGCCATGCGTGGCACCGTGGCCGGACCGAGATGAGTGGAAGGCTCATGGCTGCTTCGTCAGCGATGCACCTCGGTCGGGATTCTGCACGATCGAAGCGAAGGAGTGGCTGCCCGATTGGCTTGAGCAGAAAACGCAATGGCCCCCTTTCCAGGCTGCAGAAGAGGGAAAACTGCGGCGGAAACAGCACCTTATTCCCGCCGATCCGGCGGTTCGTGAGCGCTTCAAGCTGGACCATTATCTATCGTCCTCTCAAGCAGATGCCGTGCGCGGAGTCGCGCTCTCCCCGCCTGGTTCGGTAACGGTGGTCGCGCTGCCCACCGGTGCCGGCAAAAGTCTGGTCGGTCTTTCCGCAGCGTTGCTGGGTTTCGCCGGTGGCGTCTCTGTGGTAGTGGTGCCCACGATCGCCCTAGCCTATGATCAGGCATTCAAGGCGAGAGAAATTTTTCCGGGCGTGCCGATCGATGCCTGGCGCGGTGAACTGAAGCCTGATGAGCGGAATGCCATCCGCCAACGCATCCGTTCTGGCCAGCAGCGAATCATCTACGCCGCGCCCGAAAGCATCATCGGCGCCCTCGCCAGCGCCCTATACGATGCTGCGCACCAAGGCCTCCTTCGCGCGTTCATCGTGGATGAGGCGCACCTCGTCGCCCAGTGGGGCAACGGATTTCGCCCGGATTTTCAGGCAATGAGCGGCCTCTGGCAGCAGTTGCGCCAAATAAGTCCTTCGGACTGTGCCTTCCGCACGGTGTTAATGACAGCCACCCTTACGGAGGAATCGTATCGCACGCTTCATACCTTTTTCGGCCCGGCAGATCAGATCGAAACGCTAGCCTCCGTGCATCTCCGTCCTGAACCCGATTATTTCATCGCGGAATGCCAAAGCCCAGCGGAACTGCGCGGGTCATTGTTTGCGGAGAATCCCGGTGGAGCACCTCCGGGACAAAATCGCCGCTTGCCGGAGCAAGTCGCGAGCGTGCTGGAAGTGCTACGATGGGGACCGCGCCCGGCGATTCTCTACGTGACCGAGCGCGTCGAGGCGAAGAGGTGGCACCAGCGTTTGCAGAAGGAGCAGTGGCTGCGAGTCGGTTGCATCCACGGTGGCACTGACGGCGGAGCGCGTGAGCGAGCCATCGATCTCTGGCACAAGAATCAACTCGATGTGATGGTGGCCACTTCCGCCTTTGGGTTGGGCATGGACAAAGGCGACGTGCGCCTCGTCATTCACGCCTGCGTGCCGGAAACGGTGGATCGTTTTTACCAGGAGGTCGGCAGGGGCGGACGCGATGGCTGCCCTTCCGTGTCAGTGCTGCTCTGGGCGCAGGAAGACTGCAAGGTCGCGGAAGGAATCAGCGGCCCAAAGATAATCGGCGAAGAACTTGGGCTTGAGCGCTGGAAGGCCATTCGGCACAGCAGCAAATGGGATGGCGAGATGATGCTAGCGAATCTTCGCGCCCTGCGACCGGGGAAGACGTGGGACAGCGAGGCCAATATGGGATGGAACATGAAAACGCTGCTCCTCCTGGCACGCGCGGGCGCGCTGACGATCGAAAGCCGCCGCCCTCCGACGGTGACCATCGAGCAAGGTGAGACCGAGGCGGGGTTTGAAAAACGTCTGGCAGAAAAAATGGAGGAGCACTGGTCGCTTTGCCCGGTGCGATTGCACGCCGCTGCCGACCTGTCGACACCAGAATATTGGGCGGCCGTTGTCGCGAGCAACCGCCTTGAAACGCTCGCCGCAGCCAGTTTGAATTGGAGGCGCATGCGCGAAGTGCTCGCAGGTCGTCGCGACCTCAACCGCATTCTGCGTGACGTTTACTGCGTGCCTGAGGCGGGCATCGAAGTTGGCGATGGAAGTGAAGGTTTGCCTGTCCGCCCTCCGGGTCGCCTTTGCGCAGGACTCTCTGATGCCTTGCGGCAGATAATCCCGCCACGCGGTCTCCCGCTTTTGATCGTCACCTACACCATCACCCGCGACTGGCAGCGCGAAGTCTTGCGGGCAGTAGAGCGACTCGTGAAACTCGGTATTCGCGAACTGGCTGTGCCAGACTCCTGGCGTTTAGGATCCGGTCCGCTGCAAAACCTCCACCGGCATGCGCCGGAGCGATTTGTGCTCGTGCGTGGGGTTTGTGAAACCGATCCGCACGGTTCCAGCGGTTGGCCTTTGCCACGTGTGAGTGTTGTTGCGCCCGTGCCGACGCTGGCGCCAATATCCGAGCATCTCCTTTTGCTTGAGCGTCCGTTCCATCTCATTTTCGTGCCAGATGGGACGCCCGATGCCCGCCACCCTGGTCGCACGATTGGGGATGTCTCGCCACCGAACATGATGCGCTGGGATGCGCTGGAAAACCTTCTGCAACTATGAGTCTACTCAACATCACCAATGACGGAAAACGCGGCGTGCTTGTCGCCATTTACCGATTGCTTCTAGCCGAAAAATCTCTGGATCGCGACCGGTTGCTCAGCCTGTGTGCGCCGGCCGGGTTGTGCGAGCCAAAGCATGCGCGGGGGACGCTCAATACGTGGGTCGAGTTGGGACTTTTCGAGAGTTCCGGGGATGCCATGAATCCCAAGATTTCCATAAGCCAACTCGTCCCTAAGGAGGAGCGGCGTGAGGATTTGCTTCCCGTATGGGCGAGTCGGCGGGCCCTCGCTCCCGAAAATAACGAGCGGTTTTGGGAAACAGAAGACTCCCGCTGCGCCGATTTCACGCGCGCCACAGCGTGGTTGCTGGCGCAAGATGTTTACGAAGCGGAGCACAGCTCATGGCCGAGCGTTCAGGCGATCATGAAAATACAAATGCCGGGGAACGACGGTATCTTTGGACAGAACGATACTCGGTGGAATGGTCTCCGGGCGTGGATGCCATATCTTGGTTTCGGTACTGTTGGAAATACCAAAGGTAGCCCTTTAATCATCGATCCTACGAAAGCGCTGCGCCATGCTCTCCCCATCGTGTTTGGAAAACGCGCCACCATGGCTGCGGATGAATTCCTCACCTCCGTCGCCTCCGTCGTGCCCGTTCTGGATCAGGGGGGGTATCGGCAACTGGTTGAAAATAAACTCCGCGAGCACGAAAGCCCGGACGGATGGCTTTCCCCGCCCCCAGGTCAAGTTTCCACCAGCCTCAGTCGCGCTCTTCTGCGGTTCACATCCGACGGAACACTGCAAGGTAAGAAGGACTCGGACTTTCCTTCTCGAGCGCGACTCACCGGCCGCAAACGCGGCGTGGTGGGTGAATATTCCCACTTTAGCTTCCGCCGCCCAAAGTAACTACTGAAACGACTCATGGAACTATCACTTAAAGAATTCTGGCCCAGCCCGCAGAATTGCGACGAGTGTCTGGTCACTGAAGCCGAAACGGCCGACGTGGCCGTGTTCCTCGCGGTGCATCAGCCGATGCGCCTCGTCCGTCGCCATCTGCGCGCCCAGACGGAACCCGAGGAAAAGAAGGAAACCGATTTGCTCGAGGCGGTATTGGCGAAAAACCTCGCCTCAGGGACGCTGCTCGTTCCGATCGTTGGAAACTCCGGGGTCGGCAAATCGCACATGATCCGCTGGCTGGATGCACATTTGCAAAATCGCGATGATGGTGTGCTGCGGCACATTGTGCGCATCCCGAAAAGCGCGAGCCTGCGGCGTGTCCTGGAGTTGATCTTGGAAAAACTGCCCGAGGAACGCTACGGCACGCTCCGCAAGGAACTCACCTCCGCGCGCATGCCGCCAGATCTGCTGGCGGCTACCTATGGACTGCGCGAGAAACTGCTGGTCGCGCTGGAGCGTGCCCATCGGCAAGCACGTGCCCGGATGCTGGAAGGCAAGGCGACTCCTGAGGAACGGAAGCTTGGTCAGGAGCGGATGACGCACTGTGATCCAAGAGGTTTGCCTGCGCTCTTGCAGGATCCTGCAATCACGGCGCATTTCATGGCTAACGAAGGAACCGGCAAAGGCGTGATCGCTCGGATCGCCGAGCGATACATGCAAGGCGCGCACGTCGCCAAAGGGACCGACTATCACTTTACCGAGGACGACCTGAGACTCGACGAAAAACTCGATCGCAACACGCTCGCGCAGCCGACCAAGGCGTATCTGATGAACCTCACTTTGCGAGATGGGCAGGCTCGAAAAGTCGCGGTGAGCGTTCTCAATGAGGTAATCGATCCCGCGCTCGGTGAATTGCTGGATTTTGGCGGTAACTCTCTCACCGACCTCTTCGTGAAACTGCGCGAGCAGTTGCTCAAAGACCGCAAGGAACTCGTGCTACTGGTGGAGGATTTCGCCGCACTCGCCGGCATTCAGGGAAGCCTGCTCGATGCTATGATTCGTGAGGGCATTCGCGATGGAAAGCAACATCTCTGCGTGATGCGAACGGCGCTGGCTGTCACCGAAGGCTATCTCGCCAATCGTGAAACAGTTCTGACCCGTGCCCAGTATGAGTGGCGCATCGAAGAGCGTCCTTTCGCAAGTGGCGAAGAAGCAGAAGCCATCGCCACCTTCACCAATTTTGTTGGCGGATATCTGAATGCGGCGCGCTGGGGCAAAGCGCGTCTCCAAAAGGAGTTCAAGAAACGCGCGAAGGGCGCAAGCGATCTCCAGGATTGGTTGCCGAATTTCTACGACGAACGGCAGGATGATCTCGATACCGAAAGCGCCGCAGCGTTGAAGGAGTTCGGTTTTTCTTCGCGCGGAAACCATCCGCTTTTCCCGTTCAATCAGGGCGTCATTCATCAACTGGCGCGACGTCATCTGCGAGAGGGCAATACCTTCGTCTTCAATCCGCGCGAGTTGCTCAATCTCGTCTTGCGCGAAACGCTCTTAACCAACCGTCCCCTTTTTGACGCCGCGAGTTTTCCGCCGGGAAATTTTCAGCAGTTTGTCCGAGGAAAACTGGCGCAACCCGTCCTACGCGAACTCAACCAGCGAGCGGACCCAGAGCAGGTCGATCGGCTAGCCGCGCTTATTTTCCATTGGGGCAACGACCCGCAAGCCCCCAGTGAAGCCGCGTGTTTGTCAGAGGCCGTTTATCGCGCTTTTAAGCTGCCGCCGGTCAAGTGGTCGGAAGCTGCGGAAAAACAGACTCGACCGGTTAAGGTGGAGCAAGCGAAAGGGAAGGAGCCGAGCCAGAAGAAGGAGGAGAATCGCGATCCTTGGTTACAAAAACTTCAAGACTGGCGAGTAAAGGGTATAATCAGCAGTCCGGATGCAAACAGGGTCAGGAAGTTTTTGTGTGATGCTGTGGCTCAGTGGATTGACTGGGAATCGCTCCTGATCGAATCTGCGCCTCTCGATCACACCCGAATTTGGTTGCCCAAAGTGGGCATCGGAAATCCCACTGCGGCCAGTACTGTGGCTGTCGCGATCACCGATGAGGAGTTGAAGGATGAATCGCGCGCCGATCAATTCTTCAGCGCACTCGCTGCTGTGATCCGTTTCCAAGACGGTAACCGCAGTTGGAATTACGACGGGGGAGAAGCCGATAGCGCGGCCTACGCTAACTTGATCTATCACATGGTCGGACAGACTGAGGACTGGATGCGAAGGCAGGCTCACTCGCTTCCTCGTGAGGCAATTCGCCCACTCGCTCAATCGTTGCTCATTGGCGCCCGCCTGCTGGGTTTGGAGGGCGCGTCCGCTAATACGGACGCGGACAATCTTACCGCGCTCTTTGCCAGCGCACCTCCTGAAGAGGGAACAGTGCCCGACACGGAAGATCAATGGTTCAGGCTGCGGTCGGGTGCCCGACGCTTTCGAAGCGAGGCGAGAGAGTTGCTCCTGCGCCTGGTGGCAGCCCGCCAGGGAACCGGAGATACCGTGCAGGCAATCGACGCTACGGAATTGCTCGCGGCTATTCAGGAACTGCGAGGTTCGTGGCTCTTTCAAGGGGATCTGGAATATTTTAGAGGTTATCCGTCCCTGCTCCAGCACTTGCGAGACCTGAAAAATCTGCTGAAAAATGCCGCCGCCCAGCGGGGCGCTGCACTCGGGCAATGGCGCCGTGAGATTGACGAATGGGTTGGGAAAGATTTCGACGTGCGCGTGCTGGGCGATGATATGAAGAAAACGGCGCTCGCCGCACATCAAGCACATGTGTTCCGCGGAGTCGGGGTCACTTATGACAGCCTTCGAGATTCACTTAACAAACTGCCGGAGTGCCGCCTCAAGGAGACGCTGGAGTTTGCCAAAAAGGTTGCGGAAACAAACGATTTCGGCGTGATTCTTTCGGCGCTGGCGCAGGCCGATTCTCGCACCGAAGAAACCTCCCGGCGGATTTTCAAGCAATACGCAGTGTTTCTACAGGAGACGACCGAGTCGGTCGATGAGCAACTCGCCAAAGCCCCAGCAAGCGTTGCCGATGAGGGTCAGCGCCGGGCAAAGGAAGTGGAGGACGTGGAAAAACTTTGGCAGGATGTGGAGGAAATACGATGACACTCCTTCAGCAAAACGCGATCTTGCGCGAGAAATTAGCCCGGGTGGAATCTATCGGGGCGAACGAGCAAATCCTTCGGACCTGGCAACCGCTGCTCCAGAATTTGCCGAATCACCTCGCCCGCTTGAAGCATCTCGTTGCCGTTCTCCGCCGAATGCAACGCGGCGAATTGCTTCCGGTTGGTCGTTCGCTGGTCCCAAACGGGGTTGATGCGCTGCTGCAGAAAACCTTGCCGGATCTTCGGGATAAACTCGTGAGCAAGCCGGACAAGGTTATGCAGCAAAGCGGTTGGGCCAAGGCGGATACCGCGCTGAAAAGTGCCGCTGATGCCCTTGAAAAATCGTTGGACGTAATCTGGGAAACCCATCTACGAGCAATCGCGCCCAAGCTCGACGACTGGTTACCATTCTTTCAAGGCGGTCGTTTCGGCAGCGAAATAACCAAGATTGAAACTTTGCACAAGGAGTTGGACGCTCTCGCGCAGAGCTTGCCTGGCGATGCCGAAGTCCTTAAACGAGCCGAAGAGAAGAGCCGCGAGATTCATCGGTTGGTTAAAAAATTGGATTTCGGAGATATTCCGCCAGAGGTGAAAAAGTTTATTGAGCAGGTCGCCAATTCTGGAGGTGTTTCCCTTGGCGAATTGAACGACAAGGTGCTTGCCTGGCTTCGAGAGAAAAATCTGCTGCAGGCTTTTCGAGTAAATATGGGAGGACGATGAGCGAGCCCGCTAATAAATTGCTGGCCGAGTTTATGGGCAGCGTCGAGCGCTCCGAGGCTGCGCTACTCTCCTGGGGGTTAGTCGATGGCTTTTCTACCGACGAAGAGTTGATTAATCGTGCAGAAGCTTTGCTCGCGTCTCAAGACGCCTGGAATCTGTTCGCGAGTGGATTAGCCATGCTGGACGAGATGGAACGTCGCGGACTGCTATTTAGGTGGAACGTTTCGGGCGCCACGCGCTATCGCTCGCGAATGGCGGAGGCCGTTCGGCTCACGGCCCGTTTGCGGCAGTTGTTTCCGAAGCATTTGCGGCAGCCAGGAGGCTGGGCAACGAGTCCCACGCTTGTGGCTGACTTTCGGTTTCTGCTACGGGCTCGGCAATATCCCAGGCGCGATCAGATTGCAGCTCAGTGCATCCAGCAGTGGCAGTCAGTGACCGGTTCAGGGCACTTGACTTCGCTGCAAGGAAGTGTCCTCCGGGCTTTGCTCGGTGTGGCAGGCGGCGGCGACGGATTCCCATTGGCAGGTTTTCAGGTGCGTGCCACGACTCGCATTCTTGGGTTTGCCTCGAGCCCACACTCGGCTGGCACCATGATCTGCGCAGGAACCGGAAGTGGCAAGACCCTGGCCTTCTACCTACCCGCTTTAATTCATCTGGTCGGCATGATCGAACGCGATCAGTCGCACTGGACGCGGGCTCTGGCAATCTATCCCCGCAATGAACTGCTAAAGGATCAGCTTACGGAAACCTGCCGACAGGCGCGCCGGGTGAAAACCTTGTTGGTGACTGCGGGGAGGAGACCTATTCTGATCGGTGCCTATTTCGGCCCGACGCCGAATGACGGACGTGCAGTAGAAGACTCAAATTGGGGAAAACCTTGGGAGCTTCTTGGTAGCGGACGAGTCTGTCCGTTCCTGGCATGCCCGGATGCTGACTGTAGCGGTCCGATGGTCTGGCCTAATTTAGATCGAGCCAATCAATTGGAGCGCCTTGTCTGTCATAGCTGTGGAATAGCGCTGGAATCTGATGAGATTATCCTCACTCGCCAGCGCATGGCAAAATCGCCGCCGGATGTGCTTTTTACCAGCACGGAGATGATGAACCAGCATCTCACTGATTCGTGGAACTGGCATCTCTTTGGCGTGGACAAACCTCCCGGACAAAGGCCGGTTTTTGTTCTCATCGATGAAGCGCACACTTATTCAGGCACGCACGGAGCACAGGTCGCTCATCTGCTCCGGCGCTGGCGGCATCGGAGCCAGGCGAAGCCGCACTTTGTGGGGTTGTCTGCGACGCTGATGGAGGCATCGTCATTTTTCTCACAGCTCACTGGCCTGGCAGCATCAAGTGTGGAGGAGGTTGCGCCAGAGACTTCGGAAATGATTCACGAAGGAATGGAATATATGCTGGCCCTGCGAGGCGATCCCGTCTCGGGCGCAAGTTTGCTTTCCACCTCAATCCAAGCCGCAATGCTGCTCCGCCGTATTCTTGATCCGCTGAGCGGAGGGCATTCTCAAGGTGCATTTGGGCGAAAGGTCTTCTTGTTCACGGATGATTTGGACGTGACCAATCGGATGTATTTCAACTTGTTGGACGCGGAGGGACAGGATAACCGCGGAAGGTCCGACCCTAGACGACATCCCGAAGGCTCACTGGCGACTCTTCGATCCTCTACACATCCGGATGACAACCGGCGGTTCGCTCATGGGCAGTCGTGGCGCTTGTGCGAGCGACTCGGGCATGAACTAATCCCGCAGTCATCAATCCGCTTGGGGCGAGTGAGCTCGCAGGACAGCGGTGTGGATGTATCTGCGGAGATAATTGTGGCCACAGCATCTCTGGAAGTTGGCTTCAATGATCCCGACGTTGGGGCAGTCTTGCAACATAAGGCGCCTCGCGAGGCATCAGCCTTCCTCCAGCGCAAAGGTCGGGCGGGGCGCAGCCGGGAGATGCGACCTTGGACGGTAGTGGTCCTCTCAGACTTTGGTCGTGATCGCCTCGCTTATCAGGGTTATGACCTGCTTTTTGATCCTGAACTGCGCCCGCGCGATTTGCCTTTGGCCAATCGACATGTTCTCAAAATGCAGGCTGTTTATGCCTGCATGGACTGGATTGCAATGAGACAGCCCAAAGGGAATAACGGCAGCTTCTGGAAGGACGCGAGTTGCCCAGGCGACTCTGACTGGGTGCGAAGGCGGCAGAAGAGCGCTGCGGATTTGATTGAAATGGTGCTTGCGGGTGGAGACGATTTGGACCGGTTAAGCGAATTTCTGCTCCACGCGCTACGCTTGTCCCAAGGAGATGTGCAGGCTGTTCTGTGGGAGCCGCCGCGAGCGCTGATGACCGCAGTGCTGCCATCCTTATATCGTCGTTTGAAAACACAATGGCAGAGTGGATCCACAGTTGGTGCAGAGTGGCACGCCAAGTCACCTCTTCCAGAATTCATTCCCGCTACGCTATTCAGCGATTTGCAATTGCCCGAGGTCCAAGTCATAGCTGCGCTGGGTACAACGGATGAGTCCGATGTGTTTCCAATGCCGGCAGCCAGTGCTTTGCGCGAATTCGCACCTGGGCGCATCTCAAAGCGCTTTGGCATTAAGCATGGTTTGTCACGCCACTGGTTGCCCCTTGATCCCAATGGACCAGCGGAGCAATCCGTGGATGTGACTGCGTTCTGCGGACTAGACGAGCGAGAGGAACTTGGAGTCTTCCACTACCTAGACGGGCAGGAGATCAAGGGAGTGCTCGTATTGCGTCCGTTTGTGTTGCGTGTTAATCGCGATGCACCTCGTGAAGTGAAGGATTCTTCCAACGCCTTCCTCACATGGCACTCTCAAATCATCGCTCCTGCTTCGGCGCACGCTGGGCTGGTCATAGACCTTCCTCCAATTTCGACATGGTCGCCATTGATTGAGGAGATCCGTTTTTTTACTCATCACCTGCACCAGCCTGCAAAAGTGAGGCGATTCGCCCTGGGGTCGGAGGCTGAAATAAACCTTGGACAAGGCGACACTAAAGAGTTTGCATCGCGCTTCGTAACGCATGATCAAGGCGGCGGAGAGCAACCGGTCGCGCTGGGGTTCGCATTTGAAGCGGATGCAGTGCGCGTGCGCGTGCGCATGCCTGCAAATTGGCGGTTAACAGGTGGCGATGCGTCTTCAGGCAAGTTGCCATCGTTGCGGGCGGCACGGTTCCGCTGGCTTGTTCTCCATGAACCGCGTTTGGAAGGTGTTGCCAATTTCTTTGAGCGAGGATGGTTGGCAGAAATCGTTCTAGCTGCGATCACAGCGAATGCGGTGCAAAAGGCACTACTCTTGCCAGATGCTTGGACCGCTCTGCGCGATGAGCATGCCGAACTGCCGTTGACCTCGGTTCTGGATGTGGTTTTCCAGACACTTCCATCTGACGCAGAAGAAGATGCAGCGCGCGTCGAGCAGCGTCGTCTTGCTGATCTGCGCACCCTCATCAGCGACCAAAGTGTCCTGGTCGTTCTGAATGAGTGCGTTCCCGTCCTGTGGGAGTCTCCAAGCGATGACTGGGACCCGTGGTTGAGGGAGAAGTATCTAGCTACAGTCGCCGCTGCATTTCGCGAAGCCGTGCAGCAGATGTGTCCCGATATCGATGCCGACAGTCTGCGACTAGATCTCACCCCTGGTCCTGACGAAGCCGGCCATTTGCCAGATACCACTGAAACGAGCGATCTCTGGATCAGCGAGGACACGCCAGGGGGTGGAGGCATAGTTGAACGTTTGCTTCCACGTCTTGCCGAGTCGCCGCGCCGCTTTCTTGATCTCCTCCGGAGTGCGATGGGTGAATCTGACTTTGAGTGTGCTGACCGCGAACTCAGCCGCTTCGCTCTATGGGCCGTCGCCGAAGAAGGATCTGCGCTGGGCGAGCATCTCAGGCATCTGCGACAAGCCGATACTCTAGAGACACTCACCGCCGCTTTTCGAAGCCTGCATGCTTATTTGCGGGTGCGCGGATTGCAAACTAGCCATTCGGTGATGACGGCGCTCTCATCGCGGTTGCTTAAGGCGGGAAGCACAGCCCAGAGTGATGCGCTCGTCCACGGAGTAATGGAGCGGTGGCGGCAAGAGGAGCGGCGATTAGGCTTGGAGATTGAGGCCCGAGCAGTGGCATATGCTTTTAGCGCCGGGGACCAGTTGGACCAGTCTCTCAGTAACGGCATGCTGCCTATTGGCGCTGGCGAGGATCGGCGAACCTGGCGGTTCAATGCGCTGTCAGGCCTCCTGTGGCCGCGCGGCAGTCATGCCCGAAACCATGCGCTGACTATTCGCCAATCCTTCTTCGAGATGCCTGATCCCGAGCGCCTGCTTGTGATTGACCTCTTGGGACCAGTCGAGCCTGAAGTTGTGTTTGGCTCTGTCGCGTGGCGCGTAGATTTCGAGCGGTGCTTGATTGAGCACCAAAGAACCGCCTTGACCACGCCCGTAAATGGCTTGTCCGCATTCAGGGAGGCGTTGACTGAACTGGTTGTGCGACCTGTGGACACTGGTTCACTATTAGTCTATCCGCGACTCCGTGGTATTGAACGTCGCGGTGACAATATTGCTGCGCTCTTTGAACTTGCGACCGCCAGCCAAATCGTTCCGCCACCTGATGGCGAGTCTGATCGGAGCACCTGCCGACTGATCGTGAAATCAGCAAGGAGCAATCGGGACGAAGTGCGCGAATTGCTGGAGAGCTTACTTGCCGCCGAGTTGTTGCATCCGGGTGAGGAAATATGGTTGGTATCGCCGTGGATCTCCGACATTCCAGTGCTGGACAATCGTGCGGGCAGTTACTCCGGTCTAGAGCCTTCGTGGCCGAAAAGGCATCTAACCCTCGCAGAATTACTAGCCTTCGCATTGCGGACACAGCCCCAATGTCGTCTCCACGTTGTTACACGGCCAGGCGAGCATACAGCGCGCTTCTGCGAAAGGCTGCGCACACTCATAGCTCTTGATGGCAACAATGACCGCTTAAACCTTGATGATCGCCGCCCCGAGCTTCACACGAAAGGTTTGGTGACCGCCGGATTTGCATTGAATGGGTCGATGAATTTTACTTACAACGGTGTCGAAGTGCTCGAGGAAGCCGTTCAATTAGAAATCAGTCCAGCACGCGTGGCGCAGTTCCGATTAAACCTTCACGGTCACTACGCATGAACTTGAATGGATGGGATGAAGTAGATCGTCTGGCGCTGCAGCAGTTCTACGAGACTGGTCAGGCTTGGTCGTGGGGTGAGATTGACCAAGCCTCAAGCGCACGAGGGCGTAGCGCACGCGACTGGATCGAAGCCTGTCCACCTCCCCGAGATCATCCAGTGATTCTGCCCGTTCTGCACGACGATGAGCGAAGCGAATGGTTCGCGATAGCGTTCAGTGACGCTCAGTGCGAAGAATTGCGCGAACATTTAAACGCTTTCCTCGGTCCAGTCGGCTCTGACTACCATGGGCGGCGGTCCGACATGGACTCCGCGATTGTACTGGAGTCGACTATTGAGCGGTGGTCTGGGGGTCCTTGGATATATCGGTTCACCCCGTTGCCCGAATGCAAGAATCAGGTGCGTGAAGCCCTGAACCGAATGAGGCAGGTCTGGCGGTTGCAACCAATGTCAGAACGTGCACCGCTACGCACGACTGATGCGATGTTGCGCGAGTTTTTTGCGGCACTGCTCAATACAGACGAGAAGTCCTCTAGCTACTGGCTTCAGCAATTGCACTTGTCTGGTCGCTTAAGCGCTGAGAATTTGCACTTTTTGCAGATTGAGCGCCAGGGTTCGCTGGGGCGCTGGACGGACATGCTGCTGGACGCTCGCCTAAGCATGCTGCTGGCAATGCGCCGCCCGAGTAGAATCACATCTCTTCTGGTTGAGGCTGTTTGGCGGACTGAGTTGGCTGGATTCGTGGCAGGTAATCGTGTTGCCGATGCGCTTGCGCACACCCGTGCGAACATCCTCCAGAATTATGGGGCATTGCTCCAGGCGCGAGGTTCTCTTGCACAACCGCCCGTAGTCTTAGCCTTCCTGACTGCTGCTGTAGCCGCTATTCCTCCACGCAAGGAGCAGGTCCCTCTACTTCTGGCGGCGCTTCCACAAGACTGTCCAGAAAGGCCTTTCGCAGAGGCAATGGCGGCTCACGTAGCGCCTTCAATCCGTGAGTCAAAGGCTGATCTGCTGGAACTGACCGCGCGGGCTCTATCATCAAGAGATTTTGACTCGGCCTGGCTGCATCTTCAAAATACAGTTCCAAGCGTCAAGTCTTGCGAACTGCGACTCGATTGTGCCATTGAACTACTCGGTCCCGATGTTGCCCGGCAGACATTTGATGCGATGGCGCAACTGCAACCGGATGAGCGAAGCCAAGTTCTAAAGCTGCGGTCCCGATTGCGGACGTGGCAGGAGATCGAAGAATTATTGGCATCGCAATCTGGGAAAACACCCACCGATTGGGAAACCTGGTTAGAGGCCTTAGATCAGGATTCCACCTGGTCGCAGGCGCTAGAAGTAGCACATCAAGGTGTAAGCGAATGGGCGTTGAATCCTTATGAAACAGATCCGGGCAGAGTGTCCAAGCTTGCCAAACAACTGCTTTCAAATCGCCCCGAAAGCGCCGCAATTAAGGTGAGATCGGCAATACCGCACATCGCTCAATTCTTTTTTGACGATGGAGTCGGCGAACCCGTGTTTCTTCCAATTTATCAGAGCTTGCTGTGGCTATTGGCCGCTGATCAGCGATTCGGTGGCCAAGACTGGGGGATGGCGCAGAATCTTGGCGTCGCGATTCTCAATGCTGGCGCTTCAGGGTCCGAATATCAGGAAGCGCTTGAATTGCTCAGCGCAATCTGGTCGCAGCGTGGTGACGTGTTACATCTAAACTGGGCATTGGACATGCTCGATGAGTTGATTGTGGTGCCGGCACTTGTGCCAGGTGCTAGGGATGGGTTTTTCACTGCCGTGTGGCGAACAATAAGCGACAACGCACGGAGGGTCAGTCTTGATGAGCGTCAGATGTTTAAGTTGATTTGCACAGATCTTGGGCGTGAAGCCGAATATTCGGCGTTGACGTTTCCTGCCCCTGACGCGACCGCGCCCGAAGGAACTAATTGGGCGGAAGCACTGCGCGGAAAACTTGTGGCAATCTACACGCTCACTGAGTCTGCTGGGCTACGTGCCAAACGAACGCTCGATGCGCTCTGCAGTAGTCTCGATGTGCGACTGAATCACGATCAGGGTGGTTCCGAGCGATTGAGGTCTCTTGCGCGGGAAGCTGACTACTTTGTTGTCACAACGCGCAGTGCAAAGCACGCGGCCACAGAGTTTCTTAAAAACCAGCGCCCACGGGGAAAAAGCCCATTCATTTACCCATCCGGCAAAGGCTCTTCGAGCATCGTTTCATCACTTTTGTCGGCGGTGAAGACGCAAGTCGCGTCGTAGCGGGCTGTCACTTCGACCAAATAAGCCGCTTATATTGAATCAGCAAGTGGTTCGCGACCAGTTGGATGTCCTTGGTTGTGTTCTGAACTTCATTCCACTTTCGCTGATTCCCCTGCCCGAAGTTCCAGTATCCATCGGTCCAAGAGCAATGCGCACTAAGTGGAGACAAATCCGCGGCAAACTCATCTACCGTTGGAATCCCCTTTGAACGAAACCTGTCGGCGATCGCGTCCATCAGGTATCCCAACGAAACGATCCCGACACCATGGGTGAGGCGCGAGCGTGTCGGCGGTTGCCCCCATGCTCCTTTGAAGACTTCAGCCACCGCTTCCCAGAAGTTGAAGAGCAGTTCCAGCATTCGCTCGGTGTCAGCCTCATCGTCTGCCTGCAGTCGGCATCGATACAAAGCGCCGTCGTGCAGACTATTTTCAAGCATTCGCAGGATGGAGTTGTCCTTGATGAAGCCTTGAAGCTTGGCTTCGCCTACTTTCGGGTCGGCAGGAGTCCCCCTTTCCTGCGGCTTGGGTTGGAGCATTGTCTGAAAGCCTCTCCGACTACGGACTTTCAGGTCCAAGAACGGGTTCGTTGGGGTCTGGATCGCAAGGTGCAAAGGCGACCTGGAGTCGTAGTTCAATCGGTCAAGCAGATAGGCCGGGAAGCGTCTCCGCTGCAGATGGTTGGCGAGTTGCACATCCGTTGCCGGAAGTAGTTCGTAAATCAATCCTTTGGGTAGCGGTTTGGTCGAATTGACCAGGATGAATTGTTCGCGCTGCTCCACAACGCTGTCCGTGATGAACCCGGTCACGAATACCTGAAACGCATCCAGACGAGCGTCGCGTATCGCTGCTGCTCGCTGCTGCCCGTCAACGATCCAGCCAGCCTTGGCGCCATCGGTGTCCGAATCGGTTGGGATAACCAGATGCCCATGGGTCGGTCCCTTGTCAGGGCGTGTCCCCTTCAATGGCCTGAACTGGACGCGTGAGTTGAACGCCACGACAATCGCGTTTGGTAGCATCGGTCCCTCAGATTCTAGGTAGTTCCGGATTTCGGCAATGTGCGCGACGACTTCGGGGCGTTGGTAGCCAGCTATTTTTTCGCTTTCGTCTCGAGCGAGTCGCGACACTTGCGCAAAATCATGGAGCCGTTTGCCATCCACAGCGAACGCGTAAAGCTCGTGCTTGGCGCTTTGCCGGATCGCGATCGCTGGCACCTCAAGTTTTTCACCTTTTGTCATGTCTTGCCTTTCTCTTTGGCCGGAAGTCGGTCCAACCGTTGCCGAAGCACGTAAAGATTGTGGAATCCCCGCCTACGATTTCGCTCGGCCCCTCGAAACAGCACTACGTGGATTCCCAGTTTCTGGCAGATGGCGCAGCGGCATCTTTTCCATGGCTTGTCCTCCAAAGTTTCCCGGTAACGGACCGCGTCGTCCTTTTTTCCATGCCAGACTAGTTCATATTCGCGCAGTCGTTCCAAGAGGCTCTCTATGCCCAACTTTCCTTTGTCGAACTCAAGCACACCCTCAAAACATGCCAGTTCGAGCTTCCGAGCCGCGCCAAAATCCACTACCCCCGCCAAGATCAACTTCTTCAGTTGGGCGTTGCCGTCCACCTGGGGTATGCGCACGGCGGTGTAGGTCCGCTCAAGCGAGTGATAGTTGTCGCGGTCATCCATGAAGGCCCTCTTCAGCGGCGATGTGCTGTCAAAACTGTAGACCCCGGCGTCCTCGAACGCGTCCAGGTTCTCCAGTCGTGAGATCCCAAGGAGATGCAGTTTTGTCGAGGGCTTGCGCACCTCGCGGATCGCTTCGAGGCTTGCGAGGATTTCCGGAGTTTTGAGCGGCACCATACCCCCCAGCGCAATGTAGTCATAGCCCATCATTTGGAGATTCTTCACCGCATCCCGGTAGGATTCAGAACTCCAACCTTGCGCCGCCCCGATGGGTTTGAAGGGCAAATGTTCTTGGCGTTGCAACTTAATGAAGTCTTCAGCCTTGCTGAGTGTAATCTGAAAGCGCCTCCGCCAATCTGGTGGCACGTCACTCTTCTTCACACTGGCATCACGAAAGCCTAAGATTACATGATCAAGCGAAATCCCGTAATCAAACTGACAGTCCATATAGAACTGAGCGACAGCCTCGACTCCATACGGTGGTTCGGCTTCGTTGACGTAAGAGAACGAACCACAGTCTCCCATAGAAGCAATTTGACGCTTTAGTCCTGGCCGGTCGAGTCGTAGAAACTCTCGCACCCCTACGCGCTTCAATCGTTGGACCTGGGCAAACGAGTAGCGCACGCTCTTTGACCCTAAGTGAGGATCAATCATTGCCTTGGACAACAGCATCCCATCGTAAGGGGGTTCACTTAGAATTTCGTGCGCATACAGTTGGGCCTGCTGGCGACTGCCGGAGAAAGTCCTCCGTTCGCTTACGAAATCGAACGACGGATCAACCAAGTCATGTGCGTCTGGAAAGAAGAATTTCATGCATCTGCCCGCTGCTCCAAGTAGGTTCGGATGAGGAGATTTGAAAGCATTGCTTGATGCTTGTGTAGATTCTGCAACTCGTTCCACTTAATGCCTCCAAGTTGTTCCCACACGCCCGAAGTCCAACGGCATACTGGAGCGACGACTGCGAGTTCTGCCTTGACATGCTTCTGCGCATGCTGACCCCGAGCGATTACCGTCCCCATGATCCGATCCATGAGCTTACCCATTGCTCGAATGCCGATGCCATGCATCAGTCTGCTTTGGGTCGGTGACTTCCCCCAAGCCTCCGGAAAAGTGTCCCGAACTGCGACCCAGTACGTGAGCAACACTGCCCAGATGCCGCCATGGTCATACTCCCCTGTTGCCAGGTTGCGATAGGGGAAGAGACAACCTGAAGGATGCACGAGGCTCTCCTCGATCATCTTGACGATTACCGTGTCTGCAACAACCGCGCGCTCGACTCCCTCTGTCCCGCTCGATGGGCGCCGGATTAAGCCAAAGAAGGGTGAGATTGCTTCGCGATTCAGCAAATCGCAAAGGGTTGATGGTATCTTGCGGAGGGCAAGATTGGGTGGCAGCGGCGAGGATACTGATGGAAGAAGTTCTGTGACCAATCCGCGAGGCAGCGGCTTAGTGTTGTTAATTCGCAGGAACTGATCCCGTTGCAATTCAACGTCATCCGCGACAAAAGCGCAGATCGGCACTGAAAAGCTCTTGTCGTCACACAAACTGATGGCGAGTGCCCGTTGCTGCCCATCAACGATCCACGCCGGTTTCTTGTCGGGATGGTCAGGAAGTGGAATGCGCAGCATGCCGGCAACAGCAAGTCCATCAGATGTTTTCCTGCCTCGGCTGGAAACAAACTTCACTCGAGAATTGAACGAGAGGATCACCGGATGTGCTAGCAGCATGTCATCACCCTGAAGGTATTCAGCGATTGCCCGGACGTGCTTACGCACTTCTGGCCTCTGGTAGCCGATGAGCTTTCCGCGGTCATCTCTACAGATACGGGATACGCCAGCCAACTGCAGAAGTTCGTCGCCGGTGAGCGACATGAGATAGATACAACGTCCACCTCTTTGGCGCACGCAGAGTGCTTTACGCTCCAATATTTGGCTGAAAGCTTTCATTTGAAGTGTGATTGCACTCTTTTGAACAAGTCTCGAAACCGTGATTGTTCGCAGGCAAAACCAGTTCGCCGATACTCGGTTAGTAACCAGGAATGCGTGGCTTGCGAGTCATCTTTGAATCGTGCGCTTATAAACTGGGAGATTATCTCATCACTCTGACGAGTGCGTTTTGGGTATGTGGAGGGAGGGCAACGAAGCAATAGCGAGGAGTATGTCTTCCCCAACTGCGTGGAGTCGATGGACTTAAACAATGTGTCAGAAAGAATCCGGCCGAGTATGCGAGCATTAAGCGCACTACGCCCTCTTCCCAGAATGTGCTCCAGACGTGAATCGCATGGGAGCAGATTCTGCTTTAGTTCGCTTTCCTTCTCTGCCCCAGCACAGATGATTACCAAATGTGACGGGTTCCGTAACTGCCTGCGGGCTGCACTTAGGTCGGTCATCAACGCCGAAAAATAGTCCGCTGAAAGGGCTACAAGTAGCGGACTGTTGCGGTAGGCTTTTGCGACGGCTTCAATGCTCGTCGGCCTATCGGAGTTAATTGAGCGTCGCCACCGAACTAAATGGCGCCACCACATCCCGATACCGCCGCACTCCCGCTCCCTGCCCAAAACGAAATCCGCATGCCTGGAGCAAAATGTGGCCGCGTAGGGGGCAATCGGACTGGTTCCGCTTACGAGTCCATGTCCGGCGGAAATTATCCAAAGCTTGATTTCCTCAGGCTGCTCCCAATTCGCAATCGCCCGACGAATTGCGGCCCAAGAAGAACCGCAGTAGAGATTTTGAGCGGCAATTTTCTGCGCACCGCACCGTTCAAGTTTGCCAGTCCATTCATCGAATCGCTCCGGTAGCGTTTGAGCTTTGAGTGTGCGTGCGCGAGTCCAAGACGATGGTTGGACTGTCTTTCGCGCGCTGCACGTTACAATCAGATTGAGGACCTTTCGCGCCACGGGTGAGAAGCTGCCCGTCAACATGACCCGGAACAAGCAATAAATGCAAACACTGTCCGGATTGTGCGTAGCATTTATTCGTGGCCCCACATTCGAGCGCTTGCACTTGATGTTCTCTGCGTCACATGATGATCACGGATCGACCACGTCCAAAGCCCTGATAGCTAAAGAAAAGAAACGAGCGTTAGCCAGTTTCTTTTCCCACTACACCCCCAACTTCCGAAGCTTTCGCTCAGAAGTTGAAGAGGTGGAGGTTGACGAACGGGCACGGTTGTTGGCCCATTGCTTCAACGCGGCGATCTGCTCGGCCATCAGTTTCGACAGCGGCACGAAGCTGCTCATTGAGGCGGCTACGTCCAGCTCGGTAGGCTCATTGCCGCGCTCAAAGGCAGCAAACATCGCCTCCAAGAACACGGCCTCGATTTCAGCGCCGGTCAATCCTTCGCTGCTCCTCGCCAGCAATTGCAGGTCGAAGTCGATCGCGTTTCGGTTTCTGCGTTCAACCACGATTTTCCAGATGGCTTCCCGTTCAACTTCATCGGGCAAGTCCACGAAGAAGAGTTCATCGAAACGTCCCTTGCGCAGCATTTCAGGCGGCAGTTGGCTGACATCGTTGGCGGTGGCGACAACGAACACCGGTTTGACCTTCTCCTGCATCCAGCTCAGGAACGAGCCGAACACCCTGGCTGATGTTCCCCCATCGGTTGAGCCTGACGATTTCGAGCCAGCAAAGCCCTTCTCCAGCTCGTCAATCCACAGGCAGCAGGGCGCAATCGCTTCAGCCGTGTTGATGACGGCGCGGATGTTCGCCTCAGACTGGCCGACGATACCCCCGTAGAGCTTGCCGGCGTCGAGTTTCAGCAGTGGCACGTTGAAGACGGCTGCGGTGGCTTTGGCAGTGAGGCTCTTTCCGGTCCCAGGGATGCCGATAATGAGCAGTCCTTTGGGTGCAGGCAGACCGTAGGTGATGGCCTTTTGGCTGAAGGCATCTTTCCTTCTGAGCAACCAGTCCTTCAGCAGGTCCAACCCACCGATGCTGTTGAGCGTTTCCTTGACCTCAACGATTTCCAGCAGCCCGTTCTTCTTCACCGCCTGGGCTTTCTCCAGCGCGACGATT
>SXMN01000089.1 GCA_005777315.1 Verrucomicrobiales bacterium | reverse complement strand
GCCTAACGACCCAAGCTCAGCGACCCGGCCCACGAGGGCGCACGATTGCAACAGCGATGCGCTGGCCGGGTTCGCTGCAGCGCATGGTTAGGCCGTTCGTGCATGGAATAAGCGATAGACGATATACGCTCCAGTGACGAGGAGAATGATGACGCCAGCCCACATGCCGATGACTGTGCGCAATGCTCTGTCGAATGGAATCAGGAGAATCTGACCAGCGAAACTGGCAGCTACGCAAATGATAGCTGCAACCCATGACACGCGGAAAGCGATGAAGAGAATAAGCGCAATGCTGCCCAAGCTCATGCACCCCGCTACAAACCATGATACTCGAATGCCATCTGGTCGTCGCGCCTCCTGCCGCCAAGAGGTCGCAATAAAGGAATACACGGCACTCGCGGCTGCTAAATCCCAGGGGATGCTCATACGGCCTAACGACCAAGCTGAGCGACTGACATGAGCGCCGCCGAAACCATCCTATCGCCAGAAGCCGTAACCGGCGCTCATGGCAGTTCGCTCCAGCGTCTTGTTGGGCGTCATTCGTGGGCGCTCCTGATAAATGCGAACTGTCTGGACGTGCGCGATGAAATGAAAGCCGCGCAAGTGGTCATCACCGATCCGCCGTATGGCTTCGGGAAATACAAGTACGACGAGGACATCACGGTGAGTGAGTGCCTGATGCCGTGGGCGCGTAAGGCGGTGTTTGGATACCCAGAAACGCTCTGCGGATGGTGTGCGACTCTCGGCAAACCGGATGAATGGGTGACGTGGTGGCCGACGAACAAACCATGTGGGCGCACAAAAGGACTGAGCCGTGAATCTGAGGCAATCGCAATCTGGGGCGACTCCTACGAAATCCCGATGCGACGCCGCGCTGGCAAAAGCATCTATGGCCGAAAAATGGCAATCCAGCGAGGGCTAGACCCGGACTTCTGCAAGGATGGTGACGTGTGGCGTGATGCGTCTCCCGGCACTGGCTGCGAAAGCCAACTACGCAAACACCCAAACGAGAAGCCGGAAAGCCTCATGGGTAAGCTCGTCAAACTCTGCTCCGTCGAAGGCGAAACAATCTGCGATCCCTACATGGGCAGCGGGACAACCGGCGTGATGGCCGTGCGCCTCCGCCGCAATTTCATCGGCATCGAACGGGATGCCGTGCACTACAAAACCGCGTGCGACCGTATCGCGCACGAACTGGATGGCGCGTTGCTATGACGCCCAACGCTCCGGCTCACCGACGCCGGGCCAATGATGTCCGATTGTCAACCGAGACGCGATCCCGGCGTTCGGTGCAGCCGGCTGGTTGGGCGATTTCATTCCGGTAATACGGGGACAATCCAAAAGATGCCTGCGGCCGCGAAGCATAGACCCACCAACACCACAGCGGATGCCTTCGCCTCAGCTATGCTCGCGGTCATGGCGACTCGCGCCAAAGCTCCAAGAGCTAAAGCCAAAGCGAGGATGCCCGGCTCAATCACAAAATTCGAGAGCGTCTTCGAGCCGGTGGACAGATCGGAGAACATAAATCCCCCCCAAACACAGAACGGGACGACGACCGCGAGCAACTCCCAAGAATGCCAGTGAACGCGCTTCCTGGCGAGAAACACAACCGGCGACACCACCACCGCCGCCACAACGGCGTGAATTACCCAAGCAATCAGTAAGAATGGAATCGTGCTCATGACGCTGATTTCGCCCAACGACCCAAGCTCAGCGACCCGGCGCACGGGACGCCACGATTGCAACCGCGACGCTCATGCCGGGTTCGCTGCAGCGCATGGTTAGGCGTCATTGTTTAATTCGCGGATTCATTCCGATGCAAATATCACCAACAGAAATCTCAAATGGCACGTCAGATTTAGTCTGTGCTCTCATCTGCTGCAAGAGCTTGCCTGATTCTTCAACTCTCATAGACAACAAAATGCTGCCGTCTTTCTGGATGGCTGGCGTGATGATGCAAACCCTGCCTCCACCCAAATCATGCCGACTCTGCACACCATCCGAAACTTCCACTACACCCAAATCCTGAAGTTTCGGGCCTGCAACTGTCGCGTCTGGTGAATGCTTGGAACAACTGGCAAATATCAACGCAAGCAATGCGAGGATGATGAGTGATGTGTGGTATTTCATGTTCTCAAGTCAAACAACGAACTCACGACAAAGTTGCGCGCTATGATGCCTAACGTCTAGCTCATCCACGGCGGGGATGGAAGCCCGAATTCAAACAGGAGCGTTACCCGCCGTTGGATGCAGCGTCTTGTTCGCCTTCTTGTTGGTTGATTAGAAGTTGTCCTTAAATAAGACATAGGCGCGGCTTCTCGCTGTGTCGTGGAGCAGAAAATAGTGAGGACCATCAGCGCCTCGCGCGTCATCCATGAAACTGATGCTCCTGTATGGCACCATGCCACTGGTGAGAGATCGCGGCCAATAAAATGGTGGAACTCGCCAAAATTCCTTGGGAACTGTGGGCGCGGGATGAAGTTCAAGATGCTTGATGACCTGATCCAAGTCTGACTTCGGAGCGTCGATTCTCCAACAGTATGAGCGGTCAATAAATCCACCGAGCGAATAGACGTGAAATGAAGCGTCAGAACTAATCGCGGCCTTAGCTAGAGGTTGCGGTGTATCATCGGAGATCGCGGGAAAATCGCAGAACCAAGCTACACCCACAACGGCAAGCAATGCGAGGGAGCCGAATACCCAGCGCTTAAGACGTCCTGTTTTAGATGCAGTAGGCATGGCTGATTCTTGGCGAACGACCCAAGCTCAGCGACGGCGGCCACGAGGCGCGCCGATTGCAACCGCGACGGCCCGCCGCCGTTCGCTGCAGCGCCTGGTTAGGCCGCGTTGTGTGGATACTCGTGAGACCTCGGACAAAAACTCTGCCGAAGAAATGAACCACGGATGACACGGATGACACGGATAAAGAATCCGAGTCCCCATCCGTGTGCTCCGTGTCATCCGTGGTGAAAAACTCCGGTGCTCTGCTCTGCCGGACTGAACCGAGTGAGGTGAAAGTGTGCATGACGCGTGCAGCGGCCTAACAGTTAAGTGACCGGCAAATTTGCGGTTTGATTGATCGCGGTTTGTTTGTAGATTTTGCCGTCGTGATTGTCGAGCAGAGACTTGTAACGATGCGGGCGAAACGTCAGCCAAATGACACCGCTTCCGGCGGCCGTCCGGAACAAACGCTCTTCAGGCCCAATCCCAGGCTCAAACTGAAGGAGCAGGTGCGGGAGGTGATGCGCTTCTTTCACTACTCACCACGCACGGAGGAAACCTACTGGCATTGGATCGAACGGTTCCTGCGGTTTCATCGAAGCCATTCGACACCTCACTCTCAATCCATCTCCCCGGTAGAGGCGGAGAGGGAGGCGAAAGCGAACGGCGGGAGGGAGGACCAGGTGAGGGACGCGGTGGAGCGCGTCCTTACCGGCGCCTGGCGGCATCCACGGGAAATGGGGGCGGCGGAAGTGGCGGCCTTCCTCAGTCATCTGACGACGGCGGGACGAGTGGCGGCGGCCACGCAAAATCAAGCGCTCAATGCCCTGGTGTTTCTCTACGGGCAGGTGTTGCACCAGCCGTTGGGTGATTTAGGCGAGGTGGCGAGAGTCACCCGCCCGGCGCGGTTGCCGGAGGTGTTGAGCCGGGAAGCGGTCAACCGGCTGTTGGATGCGGTGGAGGCGGATTACCAGTTGCCAGTCCGGTTGCTCTACGGAAGCGGGTTGCGGTTGATCGAGTTGTTGCGTTTGGGAGTCAAGGACGTGGACGAGGTACGGCGGCAGATCACGGTGCGCGAGGGCAAGGGGCAAAAGGACCGGGTGACGATGTTGCCGGAATCCTTGCTCGACGCGCTGGCCGCGCATCTGCGCAAGACGCGGCTGATTTATGAAGCCGACCGCGCGGCTGGCGTGGCGGGCGTGCGGCTGCCGGGGGCGCTCGCGCGGAAGTATCCCAATGCCGGCGCGGAGTGGGGCTGGTTTTGGGTGTTTCCCGCCTGGAAGCTGGCGCGTGATCCGGAGGATGGTGTCACACGGCGGCATCATTTGCTGGAGGACAATCTCCAGCGGGCGGTGAAGGCGGCGGCGCTCAAGGCGGGGCTGGCTCAACGGGTCACACCCCACACGTTGCGGCACAGTTTTGCGACGCATTTGCTGGAGGGAGGCACGGACATCCGGACGTTGCAGGAATTGCTCGGGCACAGGGATGTGACGACGACACAGATTTACACGCATGTGATGGCGAAGCCGGGACTGGGGGTGCGGAGTCCACTGGATGGGTGAGGGCGGCGGAAGATGGCTGAACGTTGAACATCCAACATCGAACGTTGAACCTAATCCCGGCGTTGCAGTGAACAGGAGGACGCAGAGGAAGCAGAGGATCAACGAGTTCACAGGCTCTGAGGTTGTGCCAAAGCCTCTCCCGTGGGGTTATGAACCTGAGATCCTCTGCGGATCGTTCCAGCCCATGCTGCCTCTGTGTGCTCTGCTTCCTCCTGTTCCATCCAGCGGCTCTTTTTAAGCTGAATGCCGGAGTGCAAGGCGGAAGGGAGCGCCCCGGCCTTTCGATGTTCGCCTTCAACCGCGTTGGGCCTGCCGGGATGGGGATAATTGTTTGTGTACGCTGGGAGCGGGAGCCGGCGGGAGGATAATTTTTTTATTGCGCCCGTCCGGCGAGTCCCCGCGGGCATAATTTTTTTATTACGCCCGTTCGGGGAGCTCCCGCGGGCATAATTTTTTTATTACGCCCGTTCGGGGAGCTCCCGCGGGTATAATTTTTTTATTATGCCCGTCCGGCGAGCGCGCGCGGGCATAATTTTTTTATTGTGCCCGTCGCTGGCGGGCTTTTTGGCCTGTTTGGAGGCGGGGGTGTCTCGTTGTAGAACGCTGGCGGGGGTGGTTGTAGGAGGTTCTCGGATGTGGGGCGTGCGGGTGAAGGGGTTCGGGCGGGAGTTGTTTTTTACCGCTGATCTGCGCTGATTTTGGGAGGGGATTGTTAACCACGGATGGGACGGGATAAGACCGGATGGAGATGGAAGCTTCGACGCAAAGTTTTTTTCTGCTCAACGGTGTGATGGTGGCATTTGTTGTCGGCCAGTGATGGGATCGAAATGTTGAGGTTCTCGCTGTGGTCCAGAGTTTTCGAAGTTCTGAAGCGGGCGCGCGAGGTGATGGCCGCAGGCTCTGGGACTGCGGCGGGAACCGCCGCTCTTGGGGCGGGGTTCGATCACGGTGGGTGCGGGCCGGGAAGAGCTGTGATGCTCACAGCAGTCCAGAGCCTTCGGCTTTGAGCATCGTGCGTTTTCCAGGATCGGCTCAGGCTTTTGAATGTTGGAGGGATGTGGATGTTTCACCGTTGGCAAGGCTGTTGCTAAAGGTCCATTGCCGCGCCGTGTGGCGTGGCTGGTGCGAGGGTGTGTTTGGTGTTGGGTTCGCCATGTTCTCGTGCGTCTGGGTGTGTCAGGGATGCGGGCCCGTGTGGATAAAAGGAATCAACAATGCCAGCTAATATAATACCAGTGAAGTTCGATGAGGTGACGGGGCTCGGGAGGAAGTGTCTCCGGGGCGCGCAAGAGATCGGCCCGAGCATCCCGCTGGTGCTCAATACCCCTGAATTGATCTCGGCGAATCTCTCGCAGTTGATCGCCACGCAGGCGGCTTACAAACAGAACTTCGCGGCGATCCGCGAGTTGTACGAGGAGTATCACGCGGTGCTGGATGAATGTTACGCGTGGTGCAAGCGCACGCGGGATTATCTCAAGCAGTATCTGGGTGACCGTTTCAATCAATCCTGGACGCAGGCGGGTTTTCACAACTCGATCGCTGTGGACAAGAGTTATGCGTTTTTAAGCGCGTTGCTCAGTTCTCTGGCGGCGCTCTTCGATGAGCAGTCCGGCTGGCAGGATGAGGCGCACGGGATCACGGCGGAGCAGGCGCAGTCGTTGCTCACGGGTTTGTCGAATGCGGCCACGGTGGTTACGCAGGGGCGGCTGGCATCGGGCCTGACGCGGGAGCCGCGTGACGCGGCATTGTCAGCGATGCGGGGACGGCTGCGTGGCTTGTGCAATGAGCTCAAGCAGCAGATCGGGCTGTATGATCAGCGATGGCTGGCGTTCGGGTTGAGCATCCCCGGCGCTTCGAGCACGCCGGCGGTGCCGCAGAATGTGACGGCGATCAGTTATGGAGCGGGTCAAATCCTGGTGTCGTGCGATGCCTCGCCCGGAGCAACCAATTACCGTTTCTTCACGCAACGGATCGTGTTGGATGAGGAGCCGGTGTTTGCCGGCAGTTCGACGGTGCCGAATCTGGTGATCGCGGATCTGACGCCGGATCAACTTTACGAGGTCTTTGTGTCGGCCACGAATGAAGCGGGCGAGAGTGACCTGAGTGAACCGGCGGAGGTGACGCCCATCGCGCTGGCCAAGGCCGCATAAGTATAATTCGACGGTACAACTGAACAACAACGCGCAGAGCGGCCCGGGTGGGTCGCGCTGCGCTGTTTTCCGGCACGGTCCGGCCGGACACTGACCTCGGGTGGTGCGCCACCTCCCGGAGAGAAGTCCGAGAACAGCCCAGTCTTTCAACGCTGAGCTGTTTCCAATCCTCTCCAACTCAGGTCCATTTTTTGGAGGTCCGGCCTCCCCATGAACTGTCTGTTCGGCATACTGAGGAGACCGCAGGATAGCCTACAAATCTCGGAGGTGGCGTGGGCGCATCTGCTGCGTTGCTCGCTTGGTCAGAGGCCGCTGCGGGCATCCTCCCGCGCTCACGCCTTGCATCTACACCCACGGCACTCTCCGGAATTCGTAGGCTATCCCACGGTCTCCTCAGTAATTCCAGGCTTTCCTCTCTTTCGATTTCGCATACAGTTTCACCATGAGCATAGATCAGATCGTATCCGAGGCGTTGCGCCTCCCCGTCAAACAGAGAGCACTGTTGGCCGGGTCGCTTTGGGAGAGCCTTGAGGATTCGTTTGAGGGGTCGCTGGTAAGTGATGACGCAGCAGCCACTGCTCTGGCTGTCGAACGGGATCGGCAGATCGAGGCCGGAGAGGTCCAAGTTGTCGCCCATGACGACATGATGACCCGGCTCCGCCAATGACTGTTTGGATAGAGTTCGGATCACAGTGGTAAAGCATCAGCGCAGACATCCCGAGCACGGACGCGAGCGCACCTAGGCCTAACGAAACAGGCATGGCATTGACGCTCCTTCGCTGCGCTCAACAGGTCAATGCCATGCAGGGTTGAACGAGCCCGGTGTGAGTAGAATTCTTGCCGGCAGATGTGTCTTTCCGATAGCACTACCTGCGTTTCGCCTATGGCGTCCCCTGCCCCATTTACGTTTTGATGTTGTGATCTGATCTCACGCCGGCGGACTCTGTGGATGTCCTGGACTTTGTGGACATTAAGAAAAGAATTTGGCACGGGCCTGCATGGCACTATGCTGAAGCGGAATCACAGACTATTTATGAAGCGCTCGTTCATCGCATTCGCTCTCACGTTGTCCCTCTGGGGCATCCAACTCCACGCCGCTGACCCGTTGCGCGTCTTCATTCGCGCGGGTGAGAAAACCCACGGCCCAGGACAGCATGACCATCCGCGCTTTCTGACGGACTGGAAGCAACTGCTCGGCGAACGGGGCGTCAAGGTGGACGGCGCGCTCGGGTTCCCCACGGCGCAGCAGCTCGACAACACGGATGTGATGGTCGTATTCGCGGCGGATGGGATGAAAGCGGTCGGCGAGGAGCGGGAGCGCTTCGAGAAGTTCCTGCGACGTGGCGGCGGCCTTGTGGTCATCCATGATGGTGTGGTGAGCGCCGATCAGCATGAGTGGGCGAAGAAGGTCCAAGGCGGCGCGTGGATCTGGCAGAAGAACGCTCCTGAAAAGAAACCCACGAAGTGGCTCGAGACTGAAGTGGGCATTTACTTCGTCGCGCCGGAGCATCCGATCGTGAAAGGCATTTCCAACTTCGATTGGAAGGACGAGATTTATTATGACTTGGACATGGCACCGGATGCGAATGTCCTCGCGACCAGTTTCCACAGCGTCTTCATCATGGCTCCTCAGCTCTGGACTTATGAGAAGACCTGGGAGGGCGGCAGCGCTCCTTATCGCTCTTTCGTGAGTCTTCCCGGGCATGAATATGTTTCGTTTCAGACGCCGCACTACCGGGCAATCCTGCTCCGTGGCATCGCGTGGGCAGGCAAGCGCGCGAATGTGGATGAGCTTTGCTCGAAGGATGAACTCGCGTCATTGAAGTATCCCGAGGGTGGCCCGATTGCGCCGGAGAAGGCGGCGGCAAAACTGGAAGTTCATCCGGAGTTCAACATCAATCTCGTCGCCGCCGAGCCGCTGATGGAGAAAGTGATGTCGCTGGACTGGGCGGCGGACGGCAAGTTGTGGATCGTGGAAACGCCGGAGTATCCTGGTGGCCGGACGATCAACCGCGCGGACCGCCCCATCGCTCGCCAGAATAATAACCGCCCGGAATCCTACAATGCCGTCGAAAAGGAGGACCGCCCTGCCAATGACCGCGTCTCCTGGCTTGAAGACACGGACGGCGATGGACGCATGGACAAGCGCCACATTTTCGCGGACAAGGATCATGGTGTTCCCGGCGGACTCGAACTGGTCACTTCACTCGTATTCTACAAGGATGGCGTGATCGTCGCGCAGGCTCCAGACATCCTCTGGTTGCGCGATACGAACGGTGATGGCGTGTGCGACAAGGTAGAGCAGCTCTACACTGGATTCGGCACATTCGACACTCACGCCGTGCTCAACAACATGCGCCTGGGGCTGGATGGCTGGGTTTATTCCGCCATCGGCTACAGCGCCGGCCAGCCCAGGTCGGCGATCACTGGCAAGGATTTCGGCCGCGTCACCGCCGGCGTCATCCGCTTCAAGCCGGACGGCTCGGCGCTGGAGCAAGTCACCTCTGGCTCGTGCAACACGTGGGGCTTCGACTTCACGCCGGAAGGCGAGATCATCTACACCACGGCGACCTGCGGCGAACCGATCTGCCATGTGGTGATGTCGGAGAAAGCGCTGCAACGCGGCAGCGTAGGCGGCGTGCGCTCGACTCAGCCGATCTTCGACGTGAACAAAATTTACCCAGCCGTGCATCACACGCGGCCGGCCTATGTGCAGATCGACTGGGTGGGCGCTTTCACCGCTGCTGCCGGTTCCTGCATCTATAACGGCGGCGCATGGCCGGAACGTTGGAACAACTCGCACTTCGCTTCGGAAACAACGATGAGCCTGCTGCATCACGAATTCATCGAGCCCAAGGGGATTACGTTCCAGGGAAGGAAGGAAGAGAGCCGTCGCGAGACGGAGTTCATTGCGGGAAGTGATCTGTGGTTCCGCCCGATCCATCAGCGCGTCGGTCCCGATGGCGCGCTTTACCTTGTGGATTTCTACAACCAGGCCGCCATCCACAACGACACCCGTGGCCCGGCTCACGGCGCCCGCAACGCCGCCACCCGCCCGGACCGTGATCATCATTTCACCCGCATCTGGCGCATCCAGCACAAGGCCGCGAAGAAGATCGAGCGGCCAGCTTTTGATGTTGCCAAGCCAGCCACACTTGTCGCGGCGCTGAAGAGTGACAACGGTTGGGCACGCGACACTGGTGCGCGACTGATTCGAGACAGTCGGCCCGCGGACGTCGCAGATTCGCTCAAGACTCTTGCGATGGACAAGTCGCTCAAATCCCCCACGCGCGTCGCAGCCATCCAGACCCTGGCCGCGATTGGTGAACTCGACGGCGACGCCATCCTCGAAGCCATCAAAGATCCTGATCCGGTCATCCGGCGGATCGTGGCGCTCATGGCATCGGAAAGAGACAACTCGGACGAGGAAGCCGAGGGCGATGGTTTGAAGGCGTTGATCAATGACCCCGATCCACGCACGCGGCTGAATGTCTTGATCGCCCTGGCGACGCTCAAGCAGACCAGCGAATCCGCCCAGTTTGTCACAGAGGCCTGGCCCACCTTCCAGGACAAGTGGACTCAATCCGCTGCCATCGGTGTGGCCGCCCAGTCACCGGAATTATTTCTCACCGCGGCTTTTGGTTCCAGAGAGCCTGCGCGTCTCACGGATTTCGTCGGTCATGTCACGCGAACCATCGCGAGCAAACATAACCCGGCTCAAGTGGCAGGCATCGTCAATGTCATCGCCCGGCAACCGTCCGCCAGTGACGCGTTGAAACAAGCCGTGCTTGAAACGCTGGCCCTGGCTCTCAAGCCGGGAAGCAATCCCGCCTGGAACAATGAACTGGCGGCATCCTTCAAGACTCTCCTGACCTCCACGCGCCCTGGATTGCCCGGTGCCGCGCTGCCGTTGATCGCGCGCTGGGATACCGCCGGAAGCCTCGCCAGCGATCTGAAGCCCGCCATCGCCTCGCTCAGCGCGCGGCTGCAGGACAGCTCACTCTCCGATGACCAGCGCGGCCAGGTCGCGGCCAACCTGCTGGGTGTACACAAGATCGAGCCGAAGGTCATACCCAGCGTCGCGTCTCTTTTGAGCCCACAAGTTTCGCCCGCACTCCAGAAGCGCGTGGCTGAAGCGCTCGGTGCCACAAGCGACCGGGCTGCCGGACAGGCGCTCATCTCGGCGCTGCCGCAACTCAACGCGGAACTCCGTGAGACCGCCTTCGGCCAGGTCATGAAGCGCTCGGAGTGGGCCAGCCTGATCGTGCAAACGCTCGCCGACAAGAAGCTGGAACCGAATCTTCTCGGACCGGCGAACCTCTTTCGTTTGCGCACTTACCCGGACAAAACCGTCGCCACACGCGCGAACGAAGTGATCGATGCCTTGAAAGGTCCGGAACAAAAGCAGAAGGATGAACTGCTCGCAAAATTCCGTGGCGAAGTTGAGAAACCAGGAAACCTCGCGATCGGCAAGCAGCTCTACACGGCGAACTGCGCGGCATGTCACAAGTTCAAGGACGAAGGCGCTGACTTTGCGCCGAGCCTGACTGGCATGGGTGCCCATGGCGCAGCCGACCTGCTCGTCCACATCGTTGATCCAAACCGCCTCGTCGAGCCCAACTTCGTTTCCGTAAGCATCGAGACAAAGGATGATCTCAGTTACGACGGCATTGTGCTTCGTGAGAACCAGCAGATGGTGGTGATCCGAAATCAATCGGCCGAGACTGAAATCCGCAAGGACAACATCAAGAGCCGCACGAGCACAGGACGATCTCTGATGCCCGAAGGTTTTGAAGCTCTTGGCGCGGATGGATTGCGCGATCTTCTTTTCTACATTTGCGCGGACGACTTGAAGTTCCGCATCCTTGATTTGATGCCCGTCTTCACTGCCAACACGAGCGAAGGCATTTACAACAGCAAGGAGGCGAGAGAGGAATCGCTCCGCTTCCGCAAGTTTGGCACGATCAAAGTGGGCGAAGTGCCCTTTGATATTGTCAGCCCCAGGAAGAGCCTGACCGGGAACAACGTCATCGTGCTGAAGGGCGGATCCGGCATTTCTCGCAACTACCCGCAGAAGGTCGAAGTGAAGGTGGGCCAGCCACTGATGCGTTTGCACATTCTGGGAGGCGTCGGCGGGTGGGCATGGCCTTATGACGGCGAGCGGCAGAAAGGCGTCAACGCGGCAAAGATCACAGTTCACTTCGCCGGTGGTGGCACTGAAGAAATCGTGCTCAAGAACGGCGTTGATATCGCGGACTACATCTCCAAACAGGATGTGCCCGGTTCGACGATCGTCCCGAATTACGATCAACTGTTGAACAACGGCAGGCAGGTTCGCTATCTCTCCCGCGACATCAAGGGGAGCAGTGTCGTGGAGAAACTGACTGTCGAAAGTTACAATAACGTCGTAGCCCCCACGTTCGTCGGACTGACCGTGGAGCTGCGTGAACCGGCGAAGGCGGCGAGCCGAAACTGAGATCTAAGGAACAACTAATCCCAATACCATGAAGCTCTCAACCACGATCAAACATCTATTGTCCGCCACATTTGCCGCGATTCTCCTAACCGGCTGTGCTACTGATGGCAGCCTCGCAGGCAGCCGCAAGCCGCTCGCTGTGCTCCACATCGGCGGCGGCGCGTCCCACGATTACAACAAGTGGTTCAACGAAGCCGATACCGCGATGCTCAATGCCACGGGTAAGATTTCCACCCGCTACATGGAGCCGCAGCAAGCCACCATCGCCGATGTGCGCAACGCGGACGTTCTGCTCATCAGCGCCAACAAGGCCTTCCCCGATCCTGCCGTGCGCGCGGCCATAACCGCTCACGCCAACTCCGGCAAAGGCATGGTGCTTCTGCACCCCGGTCTGTGGTACAACTGGGCGGACTGGCCCGATTACAACCGCGTACTGGCTGGCGGCGGCTCCCGTGGACACGATCGCTACGGAGAATTTCAAGTCGCTCTCAATGGCACCAATCATCCCCTGGTGAAGGGCGTCCCTGCGAGCTTCATGATCAGTGACGAGCTTTACTACTTCGAACCCGACACCAAGGGAACGCCCATCACCGTTCTCGCCACCGCGACATCGAAACAGAAGAACAAGACTTATCCGCAGGTCTTCGTCGTCAATCATCCCAAAACGCGCATCGCCGGGCTCACGCTTGGACACGATGGCGCGGCGCACAATCATGAAGCCTACCGGCAACTGCTGCGCAACGCCTTGATGTGGGCGGGACATCGCGAGTAGGTTTCCGGACATGGAAGCTGCCGGAAGCGTTCGCCTCGACAAATGGCTTTGGGCCGTGCGCCTCTACAAGACCCGCTCAGTTGCGGCTGAAGCGTGCCGGGGCGGGCACGTCACCATCGGCGGCGCGACCGTAAAACCATCGCGTGAAGTGCGAATCGGCGAGACAATTGCCTCCAAACACGAAACCCTCACTCGCACGACCCGCGTTCTTGCGCTGACCGGAAGGCGGGTTGGAGCGCCAGCCGCCAAACAGTTCGCCGAAGATTTGACGCCGCCCGAGGAATACGCCCGACGGGCGGAAAGGAACTTGCAACCGGTCCCACTTCGTCCAAAGGGCGCAGGCCGTCCGACCAAGAAGGAGCGGCGGGTGATGGAGAGGTTTTTGTGATTACCCTTCTGCGTTCCATTGCATTGGTTCTCGCGTGGAACTGGTTGGCCGCGCTGTCCGCCGCTGAATTTCCCAATTCATCCGAGTCATTCCGCATCACCCGATGGACCTCGGAGGATGGGCTTCCTCAAAACAAGGTGCAGTGCCTGCTGCAATCCAAGGATGTTTACATCTGGATCGGAACTCACGACGGACTCGCCAGGTTTGATGGAGACAAGTTCACAGTATTGGATCAAGGCAATGTGCCGGGGCTGACGCGAGACTCGATCACCTCAGCGGTCGAGGGTCCAGATGGCAGTGTTTGGTTTACCAGCATGGGAGGTGTGCTTCAAATCAAGGACCGGAAACTGACCCATCACACGACGCAAGACGGCCTTTCTCACAACAGAACGTGGAGGATGTGCGCGACTCGCCACACCGGGGTGTGGGTTGTGGCCAATGATGGAATAAACCGCACTCACGAAGGCCGATTCTCCCACACCCCACCGGGAATTGGCATTCAGGACGACACCCCGGCCTGGATCGGGGAAACTCCGGCTGGCGAGTTCTTAATCACCAGCAAGACAGGTTTCCAAAGATTTGATCCAGCCACGGAACGCTTCACGGATTTTTTGCCTCCCGGCCTTCCAACTGGTTTGGTGATTCGTGATGCCCGGTTCCTGCCATCCGGTGAAACCTTGCTCGCCACTCAAACAGGACTGTATTGGTGGAAGGAAAACCAGTGGAGACATTATACAATCTCAGATCGCTTGTCCGATGACTTCGTCCATCGAATCCTCAAGACAAGTGCAGGCGAAGTGTGGGTGCTCACGATCAGCGGAGGATTGCATCATTTCGAAAACGAACGGTTTGTCCGCTTGGACCTCGGAGCGAGGAAGGATCCATTCGCCGTGGATTGCCTGCTGTCTGATTTCGAAGGCACTCTTTGGGTGGGCACATCGAGCGGACTGTTCAAAGTTCAACCGCGACAGGTCCGGAGCTACGGTGCCAGGGAAGGTTTGCCCCATGAAAAGTGTTTCTCGGTCTGTGAAGGCAAGGACGGCAGCGTATGGGTGGGATCGGACCATGGGTTGTGCAGAATCCGTAATGACAAAGTCGAGACTTACACTCTGCCGGACAATCCCCAGGTCCGGACTGTGGAGTCCGTCTGGCCCGATCGGTCCGGCGACATTTGGTTTTCTGTTTACCGAAGCGGACTTTACCGCTTGCGCGAGGACAAGGTCGTCAACATCACCCAGCCCCTCGGAATCAATTGTTACGGAGTAGGCGGGATCTACCAGGACCGTGCGGGAGCCGTTTGGTTTGGCTCGTCGGATGGAGTGCTGAAGCTCGATGGCGACAAGCATGAACGGCTCGACATACCGCGTGAAAAAGATGATAGCGGCGGCAATGCATTCCTTCAGGATAGGAATGGATCACTCTGGATCGCGAACGCCAGAGGCCTTCACCAATGGAAGAATGGGGATTTCAACACTCTTACCACCACCAACGGCATGTCCCGCAACTCCACCTCGACATTGCACGAGGACTCGGAAGGAGTCATCTAGTTCGGAACGGAATACGGTCTGAACCGTTTCAAGGATGGAAAATTCTTTGTTTTCACAAAGGCACACGGACTCCCGGAGAACAACATCAACTGCCTGCTGGAAGACGATCACGACAATTTTTGGATTGGATGTTTGCGCGGAATTTATCGGATTTCACGCAAAGAACTTAACGCGGTGGCTCAGAGCGCGACGAATGTCCTGCGCTATGTCGCCTTCGGCGAAGTGGATGGGATGTTGAGCGCCGAGACTCATGGCAAACACCAGCCCACCGCCTGGAAGGCTCGCGATGGACGCCTTTGGTTTTCCACGGATAGAGGCGTCACCGTGATCGATCCACGCCGCGTCCAGGAAAACAATGTTCCGCCTCCGGTCGTCATTGAGAAAGTCCTCGCGGACGACAGGACGATCCTTAGCGACGTGGATTTAAGCGCCGGCTCAAAGAACGGAGGCATTGGGAATCCGCAGGACAGCACTGGTAATTCACAAATGGAGCCCCCCGGAACTGAAAGCCCGGTTCGACTTGCTCCGGGCCGCGCGCGCGTGTTGGAAATTCACTACACTGCCAACAGTTTCGCAGCACCAGGCAAAATCCGCTTCAAGTACCGGCTCGACAATTATGATCAAGATTGGCGGGACGACTTGGAGAACCGGCGACTGGCGCTCTACACAAACCTCCGTCCCGGCAACTACCGTTTCCAGGTCAAAGCTTGTAACAATCACGGCGTCTGGAACGACGTAGGTGCCTCATTCGCTTTTTACCTCGCGCCGCACTTTTACGAAACCTGGCCCTTCTATGCTGTCTGCGCTCTCCTCACTCTCGGTGCCGCCGCGGGAGTGCAGGCCTACCGCTTGAACGTGCAGCGGCAGATGCTCCGCCTCGAGCAACAAGCCTCGATGGAACGCGAGCGCACCCGCATCGCCCAGGACATGCACGACGACCTGGGCGCAAACCTCACCAAGATTGCAATCATGACCGAAGTCGCCCGGAAGAATCCATCGCTGCCGGGGGGCGTAGGAAATCAATTGCAGCAGGTTTCAGAAATGGCTCGCAACGTCGTGGACAGCATCACCGAGATCATCTGGGCCGTGAATCCCCGGCATGATCGCCTCGAAAACCTTTGCGCTTATCTTCGCGAGTACACTTCACAGGCGCTTGAGCCCACATCCATCCGCTGCCGCATTCAGTTCCCGGAACAGATCCCATCCATCCCGCTTTCCGCCGAGATGCGACGCAACATATTCCTTGTCATCAAAGAAGCTCTGCACAACATCACCAAACATTCCCAGGCGCGAAACGCTCGTTTGGATCTCAGCCTGATTACCCCTCCCCCTGCCCTTTCGAACGCATCCAATTCCGCACCACACCTTGAAATCATTGTGGCCGATGACGGATGCGGTTTCGACATCTCAGGCCCGACGAAACGTGGTGACGGCCTTCGGAACATGACCAATCGCATTGCAACATTGGGAGGTGTCTTCGAGATTGAATCCAAGCCAGGTGCCGGCACGACGGTTCGGCTTCACGTTCCGCTGATAACCCCACGGTGAGAACTCTCAGACATTTGGCTTCGCATTGCACCGCTCATTTGATGAGGAAATTTCATGGGTGTACCGGCATCACTGCTGGCGTTTTGCTGGAGATTACTTCTTCGGCAAGGATGCCAGCGCTCACAGATTCATCGGAAATTCATACTACTTTCATGTGATGGCGGGAAGACCTTGTCGTGTGCTATGATCCACGCGGTCATCAAACCAGAGCATCTCACAAGTGGACACATGCCAATCCGAGTCGCCATCGTGGAAGACACCCGTGAAATCAGGGAAGGCCTTGCTTTCCTCATCAACTCATCACCCGGCTTTTCGTGCGTGGCTGCCTGCGGATCAGCGGAGGACGCCTTGCTTCGCCTGCCCAAAAGCATTCCGGACGTGACATTGATGGATATTCAGCTCCCCGGCATGTCGGGCATTGAATGCATCCGGCTTTTGAAAAGCCGGTTGCCTGCGATGCAAATCATGATGCTCACCATCTTCGAGGATCACGATCGTATCTTTCAGTCACTCATGGCGGGTGCCAGCGGTTACCTCATCAAGAAAACTCCTCCGCAACGCATCATTGAAGCGATCCAAGACCTCCACATGGGCGGGTCACCCATGTCCAATCAGATCGCCCGGCGTGTGGTGGACGCTTTTCGGCAGCCTGCTTGCTTCAGCGACGGAAAAAGCTCAGACCCTTCCGTCCTCCAACAACTATCCTCCCGCGAACAGGAAATCCTCCATCACCTGGCGCAGGGCTTTCTTTACAAGGAGATCGCCGAATCCCTCCGCATCAGCATCGAAACAGTTCGCACTCACATCCGGCACATCTACGAGAAGCTCCACGTCCGCTCCCGCACCGAGGCCGTGCTAAAGGCGTTTCCCGGCACGAACGGGAACCATTCGCACGGCGACCGGCCCCATCAGCCCTGGAGTCCTTGAATCTCAAAACTCGTTGTAAACAGATCGAGTTTTCGGAGCGCGAGAAGTCAGCGGGTGGACGGGGCCAGAAGTTCGAGCGTTTCTCCCTCACCCCTGCCCTCTCCCTCCGGGAGATGGGGAACGGATGTCAGTCTTTTGCCAAGACGAGGTGCTCCGAATCCTTCAACGCGCGGTCGGAGATTCTCCCTCTCCCAGCGGGAGAGGGTTGGGGTGAGGGAGAACGGTTTGATCCCGACTCACGGCTACAGGTCCGGTGTAAAACTCGTCGGTCTGAGGCAAGACCCGCTATCGAGTCACCTACTACTTTCATGTGATAGGCAGCCGTCCGGGATTTGTGATAAACCTGCCTCCGTTCAGAGTTTTTTAGCGGCGAGCGTTAACAGCAATCAAGACAGCCATACACTATCTGACCTATGCAATACATAATCCCCAGCCTGCAACGTCGTACCAACCGGACGGGCATCCTCGGACTCCTGCTCCTCCTGATGTTGTGTCTTTTTTTCAACCATCAACTCTTCGCGCAAAACACGCCGCCGACGATGGATACGATCGCCAACCAATCCATCACGATGAACGGCGTCTCAGGTCCGCTTTCCTTTACTGTCGGTGACGTTGAAACGGCCGCTTCGAGCCTTATCGTGTCGGCCTCTTCGTCCAACAACGCCCTGGTTCCGAATGCGAACATCGTTCTGGGAGGGAGCGGAGCCAACCGAAACATCACCGTCACGCCGGCGGCAAATCAGACAGGCGTCGCTACGATCACCTATTCGGTAGCTGATCTGGGTGACGGTGGCGGCGCCAACGTGAAGACGACCACCCGAACCTTCACTCTCACGGTGAATCCGCTTGTTCTTTCGGCCACCTGGTATCCATTGATTGCGCCCGGGTGGCCGATCGTGGGTGTCGCGGCGACGCCGGGCAGCGCCACAAGTTCGATTGCTGCTCCCGGGGCCGTTCCGGGAGCGAACAACTATCCTGGAACACAATCACCGGACAAAGCGATTGACGGTGACCCCGGTTCGAAATATCTGAACTTCACAGAGACGAACGCAGGTTTGATCCTGACAATTCCAGGAGCTGCGGCAGCCAGTGGGTTCCGATTCGCGACAGCCGACGACAGTCCCGAGCGTGATCCGTTGTCCATCACAATCGAAGGCACCAACGCCATTGATCCTGCCACCGCCGCTGGAGGCGCGACGTGGACACAGATTTACAGCGGATCGAGCGGACTGCAGGCGAACCCCGGCCGCGTCATTCATGGGCCGATTGTCTGGTTCGCCAATGCCGCCGCATTCAACACCTACCGGGTTCTGGTGACCAGCATTCGGGATGGCGCGGCTGCCAACAGC
This sequence comes from Verrucomicrobiales bacterium, assembly GCA_005777315.1. Lineage (GTDB taxonomy): Bacteria > Verrucomicrobiota > Verrucomicrobiia > Limisphaerales > F1-12-MAGs170 > F1-120-MAGs170. Next base: position 3,228 of record SXMN01000089.1, on the reverse strand, counting down.
GTGCAGTTTGGCGAAATCCAGATGTTCTCCATCACTTCTCCCGTCGTCGTGGGAGGTGGACTCAGGCGTGAACTCTTTCTGAATGTGCCCGGCGGCGATGTGGCCAGCCTCACCAGCAGTCTGAATTATCCCGCGTCACCAGATTCCGTGTCCATCATCAACGCGGCGGAGACTCCCTCGAATATTGGAGAAAGCTACGGCCAGCGCATCCGCGGCTACCTCCTGGCACCTGCAACCGGCAACTACACCTTCTACATTTCATCGGATAATCAGAGTCAGCTTTTTCTCAGCACGGATGCGAACCCGGCGAACAAAGTGCAGATCGCATCCGAGCCGGAGTGGAATGGATCCCGCAACTGGACTGGCACGGATCGTCGAAATCCTGCGGCACCTGAAAATCGCTCATCACCAATCGCTCTTGTGGAGGGACAGGTTTACTACATTGAGATCCTTCATAAGGAAGGCGGTGGTGGGGACAATTTTGGGGTGACATGGCAATTGCCCGGCGCGCCCGCACCGGTCAACGGGGCTCCACCGATTCCGGGCCAATACCTCGCCTTTGACGGATCACTCCCGCTGGCTCCAACGATTTCCGCCATCGGGTCTCAATCAACGTCCATCAATGCTCCCACTCCCGACATTGCCTTCACCATCGGCGATGTTCAAACGGCTCCAGCTTTGCTGACTGTCACAGGCACTTCCTCCAATCCGGCGCTGATTCCTAATCAGCCGGGCAATATCACGTTGGGCGGATCAGGTCCGAATCGCACGGTTAAGATCACACCCGCACCGAATCAAATGGGAACGGCTACGATCACGCTCACGGTCACCGATGCGGGGGGATTAAGCTCTTCCACCAGTTTCACGGTCTCAGTCGGCGAAGTGCTCTTCACGGACAATTTCAACGTCTCCGCCAGCAGTGTGGACATGAATTTCGAGTACAACGCCGGGCGGCAGAGCGGCACCGTCAGTCCGATCCTCTACACGGATCAAAATCCGCCTGCCGGAGTGATCCAGGTCAACAATCCCGATTCGCCGGGGACCTTGCGGACACTAGGAGGCAATCGAGTTTCGCCAAATCACAGCTTCACTGAAGCGGGCCATTTCTCGATTGAGTTTGATTTGAACGTGGACATTAACGGCAGCCCTGATGGTTCTGTCTGGGCTGGCGTCACGTTCGGCTCGACGGTTCCCACCGACGCGATACAGAGCAGCGGAGGAGGTTTCGGTATCGTGTTCCGGCAACAATCGCAGTGGGAAGCCTACGATGGGAGCACATTGACCTACGCCGGTCGTGATGGGTTTCCTTCGGGATTACCTCCAGGGCCAATTCATTTGCGCTTCGATGTCGTTACGGATGGCTTTCAAGGAAGTCCGGCCACAATTTCGCTGACTGTCAATGGAATCTCAGCACGGATCGGGAGCAATGGCGTGGGATTTGAATACGTGAAGGCGTCCGGATTTTATGGGAATTACATCACATTCGCCGGGGACGGTGGCCAACCTTCACATGCTCACACCTACGACAACCTCGCCGTCACCGCGTATCCTTGCATCGAAGCATCCCAACGCCAGCCATTCCTCCTCGTCGGGAACAATCATGATCACTTCCGCGTGAACCTTCGTCCGTGGATGAATCAAAACCAGGCTGTGTCCGTCACGCTGACCAGTCAGAATCCCGCCGTCGCTGTGCCGACCGGCGGAAGCGGCGCAGCGATCACGTTGAACTTCCCTGCTGGCCCGGCAACGGAGCAAACGGTCTCGGTGACAGGTGTCGCAGCAGGAACGGCCCAGTTCGTGTTGAGCACGCCCGACGGCATCTGTGTGGGTGATCCTTTGAGCGTTACGGTTGGCGGAGTGGCCGGAAGCCCGGTTTCAGTAGTCAATCCCAGTTTTGAGGCAAATACCTTTACAGTCCCGCCCGGTTACGCCGGCGGGGGAAATGGACCTGTTACGGGTTGGGCAGGAGGAGGAACTGGCCTCAATCCGGTCGCTGATCAGAGACCGTTTGCTGACAACGGGCAGGTTCCGGACGGCAATCAGGTCGCGTTCATACAGGGTGGCAGTCCATTGAGCCAGACCATCGCCGGCTTCACGGTGTCCGCGCCTTATTACTTGAGGTATCGCGAGAACGCCGGCAATTGCTGTGGCGGCGCGCTTCCAACTATGAAGGTCACGATGGACGGGTTGGTTATTGTGGAGGACCACACGGTCACGGTCGTCGGAGCCGCGAACCCTTACCACGTGGTGACGAGCGCCAAGTTCTTCGCGGCACTTCCGTCACAAACGCTGTCGTTCGTGAAGAGCAGTCCCAGCGGCAGTGATAGTACAGCGTTGATCGACTTCGTGGAGGTTATCCCTGTTGCCGGCCCCTTCGTCCGGTCGTACGGACCTGTCGGGGCAGCGGTTCCGACGGATTCGCTCATCAGCATCCTTTTGGAGGACGGACTGACCGAGGTGGATCCGAATTCCATACAACTCTCTCTGGATGGAGCGTTGGTATCTTCCGTTATCACCAAAAGCGGCGGCGTGACCACGGTGCAGTTCAATCCGCCGGGTCTGTTTGTTCCTCTCTCACATCATCTGGTGAGTCTGACTTTTGCAGACAATAGCCCTACACCCACACTCGCTGTTCATGAATTCGAGTTCGACGCCGCTGTGCTATCAAGCGGCCCCGGCACCTTCTTCATCGAAGCCGAAGACCTCAACTTCGGCAGCGGCCAGCATCTGGCGGCGGCGGACTTGATGCCTTACCTCGGAGATGCCTACACTGGCCGCGGCGCGGTGCCTGGCGTGGATTACTTCCTGACGAGCGCAGGACCCTCTCCGGATTCGGACAACTACCGCGCGGGTGAGAATCCGAACGTAGGCATTGGGGGCAGCGGTGACAATGGCCGCGGTTCGTTCGACGTCACGACGAATTACAAGATCGGCTGGAATGACGCGGGGGAATGGTTCAATTACACTAGGAACTTCCCGGCTGGGGTTTACAACGTCTATGGTCGCCTCTCCTCGGGAGGCTCCGACATCCACGCGCAGCTCGACGAAGTCACCAGCGGCGCGACGACAACGACACAGACCACGACTAAACTAGTACTCCGTCAGTCATCAAATGAGGGGTAAAGTTTCTTGAGTTTGACGCGGGCATCGTCGGTGGTGAAACGCCAGTTGATTTTGGAAGAGGGCTGATTGCGACGCCGGGTCCAGGCGGCGATCTCTTGGCGCAGG
>SXMN01000001.1 GCA_005777315.1 Verrucomicrobiales bacterium | reverse complement strand
TCTTGACGGCGGCACAGACGCATCTGCTTCGTTGCTCGCTTGGTCAGAGGCCGCTGCGGGCATCCTCCCGCGTTCGCGCCTCGCATCTGCATCTGTGGCGCTCGCCATCATTCGTAGCCTATCCCACGGTCTCCTCAGTATGTGAAAAATACAAAGCGGGTTTTGGCCACACACGGTTGTTCATGCCAAAACCCGCCTCCTACTCACTCGAGAAAGGAATTACCAAGTTCTTAAATCATCAGTTGTCCTTTCATGATGGGTTCATCCAATGACTCGCAAAGCTGTTCCACTATTACCTTTGTTCAGGTGATCGCGGGGCTGATGTGTACCAGCCCCGCGAGAGACTATCTGCCTGACTTATTAAGGTTGCTCCGCGCGTTCTCTTGGATACGGCGGTCTGTACGGATTCGTTATGCTATGCACTTTTTCAGCCGAGAACGCTGCGTCCGCGCCATGACAGAGCACACAGGTTTCGACAGTATCCCGTCCATAAGGATCCTTCGGATCTGGAATGTAGGTCATGAGCTTCGCATGAACCCTCGCTTCATCACCGTCGTGGCAGGCAAGGCATGCAATGCGTGACGGCTTTTGCTTCCAGGTGTCGCTCTCAGCGTGGCACTTGGTGCAGTTCCGGACATCCTGTGGGAAGATGATCCCGCCAAATGTCGCTTTCGTCGCGTTGGCATAGATCTCCTCAGAATGTTCGAGGTAATGGCCGTAGTGAATACCGTGGACTCTCTTAACGATCGGCATGGCACCATAGCCACTCCAGCCGCTCAACGAACTCCCGCCCTGATTCTTGAACAGTTCGCCAGTGGCGGTACGGCCATAGTCGTGACACGCATTGCAGTAGTCCGTGTCAAACGGCGCCGCATGAACAGCGCCCGCAGTCAGGTGGAAGATCGTGTTGTCGTGACAATCCGCACAGTTCGTCGCGATCTTCGGTTCCGGTGTGGCCGTTCCGATCTGGAACGTGGTGTGGCCGATTCCGGTGACGGTAAGCCCGGCGATCTTGTTGGTCACGGGGATATGGTAAGCATAGGCGCTGTAGGTTCCTGGCGCGAGGCCGGCAACATCGTCCAGCTCGTAGATGATGTTCTCCGCGGTGCGGGTCACCATCGGATCCGCGAAATCGAGCGGATCGGACACGGGTCGCAGTTCGTTGCCCGCAGTGAAGACTGCGGCGACAAAGACATCCGGATCCAAGACCACGCCCTTGGCCTTCCAACCCATCGCTGTCGTGACCTCGCCGTTGTAAACTTCGATCCTCGCAGCAGCTCCACGGACCAATGTCCTGATGTTCACCCTGGAGCCGGAAACAGAGGCTTTTGCACCACCGTTCAGGTTCGTGATGACCGCGTTCAGAGAAGCGACCACTTCAGCGGCTGTCACCATATTGGCAGCCCCGGTGATCGTGATGTTCTGAGGGGGAGTGCCGTTGATGCCTATCTTGAAGGTCTTCCCATTGATGTCCCAAGGGCCGTTGATGGAGCACGTCACCGAAGCCCGGGCAACTTCCGCTCCCAATTTGGCGACGCTAGTCAGCACTGGAACCGTGCGACTACGTGGTCCATAGACAAACAGCCTGGCTGTTGAGAAGTTGGCGCTGGTGACGGCCGCGTGGTCGCCAATGGAATTACCCGCATCGTTCTTAATGACGAGCGACACCTTCGGCTTCTCACCCGCGACGTAGAACTTGCCGTTGGATGGCGGAGTTAGTGCCACGTCAATTGCGTTCATGGCGGGCGGCGGAATCGCATGTCTATCCGGGATCGGAGAAAGGCCGCTGGAATCCGCCGTATGGCAGATCGCGCAGGTCTTGCTGTCCGTCAGGGCACCTCCGACATGCGCCACCATGCCGGCTGGCAGGGCATTCTTTGGTCCGAACCAGGTGTTGTCATGACAGGCGCCACAAGCAGCGACAGTCGGCTCGGTCTTCCAGCGGTCATCCACATGGCATTTCGTGCAGTTCCGGATATCCGCCGGGAAGATGACATGCTTGTAGTCCTTGAAGTCTCCAGACACATCGTTCGTGTTGAAATCGGAAGTTAGCCCCTCACCCATGTGGACACCATGCACGCGACGCACGATGGGATCGGGCACGCGCCCTCCAGGAGCCGAGGGATCCCGGTAGGCAGCATATCCTTCGTTATTGTGACAGGCTTTGCATGATTCAACGGGCGTGAAGTCCAGCGCCCAGCTTCCCGTCGGTGAACGACCCGGGTCAACATGGTGCATATACATGTGCCCACTGATGGTTCCTTCGTGGCAGGGAGCGCAACTGGTCTTGGCGACAACAGGTCTTTCCACCTGGGCGGAGCCTATCTGAATGTTTGTCAGCCTCATGAGTTGTTGGATGCGATCCGAGTCCAACGTCGCTGACACACTCAAGGTGTAAGTACCGGGCAGCTCATCCGTCACCGGCTTCAAGGTGTAAGTCAGAACATTGGCGTTCACCTTTACGTCCGGATTGCTCTTCAGGTTGATGTAATGATGCGGCGTCTTGGTCCGGTCCGCGGTGGCGTTGAGCAGCTTCACCGGTGTCGTGGTCAGTTTGGGGTCTTGAGGACCGTGCATGTACAGACTCAAAGTAGAGAAGCTCGTCTTGTCGTAACCTTGCGCGAAGTTGTCGAGAATCGTCACTGTCACCACCGGACTTTCACCCGCAACGAAGTGCGTGCCGTTCGCCGGCGTGGAAGTTTTCATCAGGATGGTCCATCCGATCAGATCCGAAGTTCCATCACTTTCACTTACGACCCTGTAAAACCCGACCTCATCCTGCCCATTTGGAAAAAAGGCTTGAAAGACGCCCGTTTGAATTTCGCTGACCAGTGCGCCAGGCAGATCCACCCAGGGAGCGTCCGCTTCCAGCGTGGCTCTGGTCTGTACGAGATACGGCCCTTTCTTGCCGTGAAAAAGGATTTGAGTATAACCGGCGGCTGGCCGGGCAATGGCCCTGATGGCGCTCGGAGTTTCGGCTCCGTAAGCCATGCCAGACCGGGATCCTGGCTGTCCCGAGAATGCGATCATTCCGAGGAGAATCAGGCCAAGAGACCAGGAGCGAAGCCCATTCAAAGCGGGGCGTTCACTCCGTTCAGAATCAGAAGCGCTCTGCTTTTTACATTTTCTGGAGTTCATAGGATTCCTATTTCAATAACGTGATGATCGGACACTGCTGCAGCAAACAAACCAGAGCGCCTGAAGGAACTCGTCCTCTTGCTCATACTTCTGCTTCCTTGTGCGACTTCTTTCATACGCTACGGATGGCAGGCTAAAAATTGTCAACGCGAGCGACTACACCCTCATTGCACAGTCACGCTCATATTTTGCTCTCTAAGACTCAATCATGCTTGTTGAGCGCAAAGGCATCGCATGGTGAATTCAGATTACAAGAGAGAAGACTTCGAGCCCTGTTTATCGTGGTTGCATCGTCAATTGCATTCCGCCAGCTGTGCAAACTCCGAAGCTCACTTCAGAATTCTGGCAGCACCGGCGCAAGCCCAATGGTGGATAGTTTCACATCATTCACAGCCATGGTTGCGATCTGTTCAAAGGAGACATCTGTCGAAGCTTGTGTGCATCTGACTTTGCACTCGACCAGGTTGGGCCGCATCCCTTATTCGATTTCCGTTCCCACTGAAGCACTGAAGAACGGGCCGAACGGAGCATAAGCTAATCACCGTTTAACAAGAAATGGTCAGAGACCTGCAACCCACGAGAAGATCGGAGAGCTCCGATCACGCATGCTGACTATCATCTGAAATGAATGCATCATTTGACTCCTCCTTCGTCGCAATGATCCGAACCTGAACCACTTTATGACATCGCGAATTCGAAAACTCTGGAGCAACCCGTCCACGATGAGAATCATCGGGATCGTCGTTGTCGCGCTGTTCGCAGCAGGCCTCATCTCCTGCGCCACGCTGACACGCGTGGTGGTTGTGCCACCTCAGATCCCTGGAGCGACATTCGTGGGTTCGGAAAACTGCTCCCAATGCCACGAAAATATCACCCGTGATTTCAAAACCGCCTCTCATGCACGGCTCCATGCCTCCGGACCAAACAGCACGGAGATTGGATGCGAGTCCTGTCACGGCCCTGGCAGCGTCCACTCCGAGAGCGGCGGCGCACGACAGACCATCGTGAACCCCAAGAAGGATCCGGAAGCGTGCTTCGCCTGCCACCTCGACAAGCGCGGCGAGTTTCACCTGGCATCCCACCATCCCGTGCTGGAGGGCAAGATGGGGTGTGGTGACTGCCATAACGTTCACAAAGGCGACGCCATACTCGGCGGAGCCTTTTCCCTCGCCAGCGAGCGTGAGACCTGCGGCAAATGTCACATCGCGCAACACGGCCCCTTTGTCTTCGAACACGAAGCCATCCGCGAGGGCTGCACGATCTGCCACAACGCACACGGCACTGTGAACGCAAAACTGCTCACTCAACGAAACCAGAACCTTTGCATCCGATGCCACTTCCAGCAGCAGGCGCCGGGTGGGCAGCTTCTGATAGGAGGACGCGACCATAGACAATTCGTGTCGAAGGGAACCTGCTGGACGGCCGGATGCCACGAAGCGGTGCATGGCTCACAGATTGGATCTTTATTGCGGTACTAAAGCGCTCGAAATCAGCCCTATGAAAACTCGATTTCAAACCTGGAAATCCCCGGCGTTCAAATCCTGCGCAGTTTGTGCCGCCGCGTGGGCGCTCACCCTGTCCATCACCTCCGCCGCCGAAGAGGCAGCTAGGAAGGCCGAGGCCGACAAACCAAAGGCCGATGAAAAAAGTGAAGCAGATTATCGCAACTGGATCGAACTCGGTGTTGGCGGAACGTGGCTCAAGGACAACGGCGCGCGCTTCCAGCAGCGTCAGAATCTCCGCAACGGAGCATTTGGCGGCATCCAGGACTTCCACTACGAGCAGGACGTGGGCAAGAAGGGAATTCTCCAGGTCGATGGCCGTGGCATGTTCGACAACAACGATTACTCCCTTCGCTTCAGCCTGGATAATCCTGACAAGGGATATTTGCGCGGAGGTTATCGGGAATCACGCTCCTGGTTTGACGGCAGCGGTGGATTTTTTCCGAAAGGAAATCTCTGGCTCCCGGTCTATGACGACGACCTGACCGTCGATCGTGGAGAGGCATGGTTTGAGGGCGGACTGACACTTCCCGGAAAACCGGTGTTCACCTTCCGTTACAGCCATCAATTCCGAGATGGAGTGAAGGACTCAACTTCCTGGGGCGATTCCACATTAACGGGCGGCTCGGGCGCTCGCGGAATCGTTCCAACCTTCCTGAATATTGACGAGCAGCGCGACATCTTTCAGGGAAATGTCAGGCATGCCTTCGGCAAAACGGACGTTGGACTTGGATTGCGCTTCGAAACCTCCTCGCAAGACAACTCGCGGAACATTCGCTGGAATCCGGGTGAAGCAAAAAACGGCTACACGACACAGCGGGACAAAGTGGACTCAGACCTCTTCAGCGTCCATGCATTCAGCGAGAGCCGGCTGAACGAGAAATTTCTCCTGACCTCAGGATATTCCTTCACGACTCTGGACTCGGACATCTCCGGTTATCGTGTCTATGGACCCAGCTACGATCCTGACTTCGCGCAGAGATTGCCGAGCCCTGATTCGTTCGACGGACTGGTTGGCGGATCCCAGCTTCAGCAGCACGTGGTCAACCTCAACCTGATGTGGAATCTGACGGACCGGTTGTTTCTCATCCCTTCACTCCGGGTCGAGAAGCAGGATAGTGACAGCGAATCCTTCTTTGATTCACCCGCCGCCCCTTTCTCGTCGTATCCTTACGGCGGTGCCAGCGACCGCGGTTTGCTGGATGTCTCCCAAAGTCTCGAACTGCGTTACACCGGCCTGACGAACTGGGTTTTCTCTGCGCGCGGTTACTGGTTGGAAGGTTCCGGCGACCTGGATCAACGCCTGGATAATCTTGGGACTCGCGCGAACGTCTTCAGCCGTTCGACTGACGATACCCGCTTCTGGCAGAAGTATTCCGTGGGCGCAAACTGGTACCCATTGCGGAAACTCAACTTCGCTTCCGAGTACTACCACAAGCAACGCAGCAATGATTTCGAGCACGAGACAGATTCGACACGGAATCTGCCGGCAAGCCCGATTCGCTATCCAGCGTTTCTCCGTGCCCATGACTTCGACACCGATGATGTGAACTTCCGCGCAACCTGGCGTCCGCTGGCAAACCTGACGCTGGTCGGGCGCTACGACTTTCAGTTCTCCACCATCGACGTCACGGCGGACAATCTCGCAAGAACACAATCATCGGAAATGACCAGCCACATCGTGAGCGGTTCCATAAGCTGGACGCCAGTCAGCCGGCTCTACCTGCTGGGCGGCATCAACTGGGTCTCGGACAAGACCGATACTCCCGCCGACGAGATCACAGCCGCGATTCAAGAATCAAAGAACAATTACTGGACCGCGAATGCTTCCATCGGCTGCGTGCTCGACGAGAAGACGGACTGGGAGACGCAATACTCTTACTATCGGGCCGATAACTTCGCCGATAATTCCACGGCCGGAATGCCATACGGCGCAGGCGCCGAGGAACACGGCATCACCACCGGACTGAAGCGTCGCATCAGTGCTCGAATGCAGGTCGCTCTCAAGTACGGCTACTTCGAAGGTCGCGATGAAACCTCCGGCCACAACAATGATTACCAGGCGCACCTGGTTTATTCGTCATTCCGTTATCGCTTTTGAACCCTGAGCATCATGACTCGAAGATCAAAGACTCCGGTCGCGAACAAGTTCGATGTTAAACGATGAACCCTTCACCGAGGAACCAGATCGTATGAAGCTGTTGAAACGCATTCTTGGAGAGGCTGGCCGCGGCGGAAGTGATCAGCGCGTTGGACCTTGGGCAAGGTGGGCGTTGCTCATCTTGATGACCGCTGGACCGGCCGTAGCCGAGAACACCAACTTGATGGTCAAGCCGCCTGTGCCGGTGCCCGGCGGGTTAAGCATTCACCCGGTCATCACTTCCGTCGGTCGCACTCAGGACGTCGTCACCGTCGAGTGGTTCGGGATTCAGGGGCCATTCCAACTACTCCATTCCCCTTCCCCGACCGGCCCGGACTGGTCGCCACTGGCGAAGCCCACTTTCGAATCCAAACAGAGCGCTCCATTCAAGGGTGATCTTGGTTTCTTCCGGGTCACTGGTGGGCGTCCGGTTTCGACAGCGGAGCTGGGCGGCACCGTGAATTACGTGGGCGCTGCGTCGTGCGTGGAGTGCCACGCGAATTCGCACCATGGTTGGAGCGAGACGGCGCATGCGAAGGCTTTTGAAACGTTGCGAGCGGCCAGGCAGGAAAAGAATGCCGCATGCCTGACCTGCCACACCGTCGGCTTCGGCACGCCACTTGGTTTCAAGGACGAACTGACCACACCGCACCTGGCGGGTGTTCAATGCGAGAATTGCCACGGCCCTGGAGGCAGTCACATCGCCAACATCCGTGACGCATCCTTGCGCCCCAAAGTGACGATGTCCTCCGAAGTCTGCGGCGGCTGCCACAACGGCTTCCATCATCCCACATTCGACGAATGGAAAACGACCAAGCACGCAAGAGTCGAGCCGGACGTCGCCAGCTCGATACTGACCAGCGGCGAGCCCAGGATGCTGGCGTGCGGCGTCTGCCACTCAGGCGCAGTACGCCAGTCGCTACTGGAGCAATTGGAAAATCCTCACGCACTCCTCCCGAGCCGTGAAGATGCCGCCTACTTCGGCGTCACGTGCGCCGTGTGTCACGATGCCCACAGCCTCACGGGAAACCCGCGCCAGTTGCTCAATCCGACCTACTCGACCAACCATTTCTCCTATAGCACTTCCACGGCTACATCATTCGCCGCGCAGTATGACCCGGACATCCAGGTTTGCGCACAGTGCCACAATATGCGCGGCGCTCGCTGGCAGGACACCTCCAGAGCACCTCATCACTCGCCACAATATAACCTGCTCATCGGCCAGGGCGGTTACGACCAAGGAAGTCCAACAATCGCCACCCACGGACTGAAGATCGAAAAGCAATGCGCCCATTGCCACACACATCCACACGAAGCGAGTCCGGCCACCGCAACCAGCCCGAATTACACGGGACATACGTTCGAAGTGCGTCTCAACGGTTGCGTCGAGTGCCACATCTCTGAGGACATCAGTGCCACGATCAAGGACACCGTCCAGACCGTCACCAAGTCGCAGATTGAACAAGTGCGTTCGCTCCTTGACCAATGGGCGACGACAAAAGCACCCGCAGAACTCAGGAGCAAGTACGGCAAGCTGGCGTGGGAATATAACAACCCGGGAGATCTCTCCAATCCAGATGCCAATCCCACCCTCCGCGGCCCCACGACAGCCGAGCAGGCTCAGGTGCCAGACGCCATCAAACAAGCGCGCATGAATCTCTATCTGGTCCAGTATGACGGCAGCTTCGGCGTGCATAACGGGAAATACGCGCGCCATCTTTTGAACGTCGCCAGAACCAACATCACTCTCCAGTTGTCGAAGCCGTAGCCTCCCTCTACGCCTCTACGCGATGTAATATACTTTTCGACGTCGCCTGATGCCCCCCGTCACTCAGGATGCTCTGGCACGTCGCCGAGCCATTCGACGCCGCTGGGTTTGGTGCACGGGTAGGCTGGGAGCGTCACGACTGGCCTTCGTTCCGAGAATCCCAACGGGATTCCGTCGTCCAGCCCAGGGTTGCGAGGCACGGGCTACCCAGGATCAACCGCGTCAGATCATTCCAACCCCAACGGGGTTGCGTCATCTCGCCACGCACCGTCGCCGTCACGCGCCACAACCCCGTTGGGGTTGATGAACATGATGGGCGTTCGATTCCCAGGGTAGGCCCAAGTTCCCCGGGCCAACCCTGGGCTTTGGGACGCAGCCCCGTTGGGGCTGAAAACAGGGCGCTCACGCCGTCACCTTCTTGAGCTTGGTAAGAATTTCACCTTCGAGTTTCTTGATGTCGGTCTCGATGACTTCCAGCGGGCACGGCGACTCGTAGCGGTAGAAGTGGCGGTTCACATAGGCGCGATCGGAGGGCAATGTGGACGTCAACACCGGTTCAAATGCCCATGACAGTCAGGACCAATGACCGATCAAAAAATGTTCACCAAATGGCATTTCGAGGGGAGTGATCTGATCATCCCCAGTGCTATCAGTTCTACCAGTTGAAGAAATGAAGACACGAAACTACAGCTTGGTGTCGAACCTGAAAGCCCAGCCGACGGGTGTTCTCGAACCTCTTTTCCCATCCACCTTATGAAATCGCTGACCAGAATCTATGTCGCCATCCTGCTCGTCACGACCGCCTCGCTCCAGGCGGCAGACGTGAAAACCAACTGGGAGAAGCAGTGCCTGAAGTGCCACGGCGCTGATGGCAAGGGCCAGACCAAGATGGGCCGCCAATCCGGCGTCAAGGACTACACCGACCCGAAGGTGCAGGAGGAGATGAAGGACGACAAAGCCATGACAATCATGAAGGAAGGCATTGTCGAAAACGGCAAGAAGAAGATGGATCCCTACAAGGATAAGCTGACGGATGAGGAAATGAAGGCGTTGATCGCCCACATGCGCTCGTTCAAGAAGTAAACCCGAACATATCTAAAACAAGATCATGAGAAAGTTAACAGCTCTGTTGAGTGTTCTCACGTTCAGCACCGCCTTTGTCGTGGCGGCGGACGTCAAAGAAAACTGGTCCAAACACTGTGCATCCTGCCACGGCAAAGACGGCAAAGGGCAGACCAAGGCCGGCAAGATGGCGGACACCAGAGACCTGACCGACGCAGCGTATCAAGCTTCGTTCACGGACGATGAGGCCTTTAAGCAAATCAAGGAGGGCCTGAAGGACAAAGCAGGGAAAGAGCGCATGAAGCCATTTGCTGACAAACTCTCGGACGACGAGATCAAAGCACTGGTGGCTCTTGCCCGGACGTTCAAGAAATAGGGCCGCTCAGCGGAGCAAGGGACCAATTCGCAAGTGTTCGCGTGACGAAACCAGTTCACGCCATTGCACCCGACGGTTCTGGAAGTGACCTGCGAATTTCAGAAGATTCGGTCACGATCACTCTGGTGCCTTCTCTGGTTGAAGCTTCGGGGCGCGTGCAATCGTGTAGTTCGTGATGCCAAGATCAATGAGCTGCTGGTAGTTGGTCAGTACAATCCCGTGTTGATCGAGAAGATCCCTGATATTGATGGGTTCCTCCCGTGCGATGTTATCGAAGTTCGCCCCCGGGATTAGTACGCCAAGAAGTTTTGGCGGAATCAGGATTTCATCACCCTCCTCAGGAATGTCTTCTGGGCGAATGTTCTCTGCCTCGGGTGCAACTTCCGTTTCAGGACTGGCTTCAGCGGGAATACCGGCTGTCTCGGAAGCGCGGTTCTGAAGAGTGGGAGACCGAAACGGACTACGCTGCCTGACTTGAGTCAACTTGGCGGCTTCGGCATTCGTCAGTGCAGGTTGCACACCCAGTCGATCGCGGAATGCCCGCTGATCTGCGCCTCCGTCTGGGAGTTTCGTCTCTTCGGCGGTCTGTTCCGGGGCTTCTTCCCGTGCCTGGTTCGTTTTGGAGTTACAGCCCAGCCCGAGCGCCGCACTCAGGAACATCAGCGGCAAAATATTTCGCATAAGAAAGAAACTACCATCAACCTGTTGACGATCCCGTCTAATTTGGATTCGCGCTTCACTCCCACTCAATGGTCCCTGGCGGCTTGCTGGTGATGTCGAAGCAGACGCGGTTGACACCTTTGACTTCATTGGTGATGCGGCTGGAAATTTTTGCGAGCAGATCATACGGCAGCTTCACCCAATCCGCCGTCATGCCGTCCTGGGATTCAACTATGCGTAACGCGATCGCATCGTCGTACGTTCGCTCATCACCCATGACACCCACGCTTCGCACCGGCAGCAGAACGGCGAAGCTCTGCCATACCTTGTAGTACCAACCCGCCGTCTTCATTTCCTCCACGACGATGGCGTCTGCATTGCGCAAAATGGCGCAGCGAGCCGGAGTCACTTCACCGAGAATCCGCACCGCAAGCCCCGGGCCTGGGAACGGCTGACGAAGGACAATCTCTTTCGGGAGGCCAAGCTCCAGCCCGAGTTGCCGGACCTCATCCTTGAACAGACACTTCAACGGTTCAACGAGCTGGAATTTCATCTTCTTGGGCAGCCCGCCGACATTGTGATGG
>SXMN01000088.1 GCA_005777315.1 Verrucomicrobiales bacterium | reverse complement strand
CGGATGCATCCGCAATCCATGGACGGTCGGGCGCTCGGGTTGCACTCCTGCAGAGCCCTATCCTCCCCACCGCGATTTAACCATACAGAACAATCTAAATTTCGGAATCTTCCCGTTGACAAACCACATACCCGTGATTCCCGGATATTGCCACCGACTCCCCCTCGCCACGCGCAAAGCCCGGCCACGAACCAATCAACGACAACGGATTTCCTCCCACTCCATCATTATCAGCGATGTTCACGGTGGCGGTGTCGTTCCCATTGATCACCGCGCCGGAGCTGGGATTCACCAGCCTGATGGTGAAGGACTCGCCCTGCTCGCGCTGGGTGTCGTCAAGGATCGGGATGCGGATAGCCTGTCGGACCTGATTCTCAGCGAACGTGATCGTTCCGGAGAGACTTGCGAAGTCGGAATTCGCTGTCGCCGTGCCGTCGCTCGCAATGAAGCCCACGCTCACGGCGTGCCTGGGATTGCCAGTGCGAACCAGGTACATATAGGTATCCCCTGCCCCCTCTTCTGCGAAATACTCACTGCTTTCGAACCGCACCTCGGATCGTCCGTCATCATCCTGAATACCCAGGGTTGCACTGCTCGTCGTGCCGAGAGTGGTGCCATGAGGGTTACTCAAGGTCAGCTGCACCGTTTCGTCCTCTTCCTCCAGTTCATCGTCGAGGATGGTCACGTTGAAGGTGGCAGTCTCCTGCCCCGGGGCGAAGGTCAAAGTCCCTGACTGCGCCGTGAAGTCCCGTCCGTTCGTAGCGCTCCCATCCTGGGTGCTGTAGCCCACTGATGCGCTTGCAACCCGCGACCCGTTCCTTCGCACAGTGATCACGACAGTCCGTCCCGTTTCGGAAACCTCAGTCCGTGCCCCGCTGAACTCAACCTCGTTGTCATCGTCGGTGATCACGACCGAGGTGGCGGCGATCGCGCCGAGGTAGGCTCCCGCACTTGGGCTTTTCAGTTCGACCGTGAATGTTTCTTCAGCTTCGAGTCTGGCGTCATCGAGGATGGGAATCATCAGCGACTTTGAAACTTCCAAAGATGCAAACGTCAGCCTGCCTTGAGTTGCCGTGAAATCGGACCCAGCGACAGCCGATCCATCGTTGACTGCATAATCCACTGTTGCAGTCCCTGTCGTGTCCCCCAACCGCTCCACGATGACGGTGATCGCGCGATCCGATTCGTTGACTCGGACGGAACCCGAAGCCAATTGCAAAACCGTGACCTTGCTGGAATCAGGAAACAACCGCGCCAAACGGTTTTGCACGGAGCCATCAGGCTGCTTGAAAGCGCCGGACAGCAGAATGCGGCCATCGGATTGAACCGCGAAATTGCTGATGCCTTTATGCACCACGCCGGCGGCGGTGCTCATCCTCTCCGTCTCGGGGGCAAAGGTGGCGTCGAACGAGCCATCGGTGTTCAGTCGGGCGGTGGCGGAGTACTGTGACCGGCCCATCGGATTCGGGTGCGGCGGTTCATAGGCAGTGAACGAAACCAGAATCTTTCCGTCCGTCTGCACTGCCAGCCGGTTGATGGAAAAGAAATTCAGCTTCGGCGCAAAGCTCGAATCCAACGAGCCGTCCGTGTTCAGTCGCACTAATCCACCGACCGTCCAATCGATCTGATTCGATTCCCAAGCCACGAGGATTTTCCCGTCCGGCTGGCGAGCCATTGTCGTCACCCGGCGTGCGGACCCACCCGGAATTCCCGGCATGGCTTGGGGCAGATTCAGCGCGGGTGCGAAGCTGGCGTCGATCGAACCGTCTGCGTTGAGGCGTACGAGCTTGCCGAGGCCATCCCTGTCGGTCGGCGCGGGCGGAACCCAAACCAGAAGTTGTTCACCACTTTGCAGTGGCCCGACGCTCAATGCAGAGATCGCCGAGTGAAAGGATGGATCAACAGATCCGTCCGCGTTTAACCGCACAAGTCCCGTGGCATCGGTTCCATTAACACCGACAAAGTGACCGTAAGCCAACAGCTTTCCGTCAGGAGTTGAATGCACGCCGTCGAGCGAAGGAAATGGCCCGATGAACGTGACTTTGAAAATCGAATCCGGTGAACCGTCCGGCCTGATCTTGATCAATTCCAAACGCGAAGTGGATTCTTCTCCATGAACGGGCTGGAGAGCAAAGATGGAACCATCCGGGCTGGCGCCTCGGAACGATTCGATTTGCGCGTTGGGCACAAAGGTTGGATCCGGTCGGCCATGCCCGTCCAGGCGCAGCAGGGATCCGCCGACACTGTCGCGTATCAGAGTCTTTCCGTCAGCAAGCGGGAAGATCAGCGCGACGCCGGTATTCGACGGCAGCTTCGCATCAAAACCGCCGTCCACCGCGCTCACCGGCCTTTCGTTATCGCGTATCGTTATCGTCGCCGTGGATGTTGTTCCAAGCGCGGCTCCACTGTTCGGATCGCTCAAGCGCAACTCAGACTTCTCGTCTCCCTCCACTAGGCCATCATCCAGAATCGGGATTGTGATTGTCTTGCTGATTTCGCCAGCCGCAAAGGTCAAAGTGGTGGCTGGCGCAGTGAAGTCCACTCCCGGCGTGGCGTTCGCCGACACGACGGTCAAATTCACGGAGAATGACGATGGTTGATCGCCTCGGCGCAGAACAAAGATCACTGCCTGGTTTACTCCTTCGCTTACCGTGACCTCGGATGAAGTGAATTCGACGGAGGCGGGGCGATCCTGAATTGTGAGTGCCGCTTTGGAAACAGACCCGAGGAGGCCAGCGACCGAAGGACTGGACAGCTCCAGCCGGATCGTTTCAGAGCTGTCGTCCAACGCATCGTCAATGAGCGGAACGGAGAAAGTCCGCCCATTCGCTCCCGCCGGAAAGTCCAACACGCCGCTCACGGGTTCGAAATCCATGCCGGCGGTGGCGGTGCCTGCGACGGACGAGTAATTCACCTGCACCGGGAAGGAAGTGACGCCAGAACGGTTGACTCGGATGGTCGCGGTCCTGTCTTCCTCGAAGCCCGCAATACTGGATTCTGCGAACTGGATCCGCGTCGCCGTGTCTAAAACCAGAAGTCCGTCCATATAGTTTGCCACGAACGCATACCCGTTCGCCAGGGCCAGGCCCTGCATATCGTCCTTTCCATCCTTAAAATATCCCCAAATGCGGCGCGGTTGGCTCGGGTTGCTGACGTCGAGCACGATGACACCCTCATAACGATTGGCCAGGAAGAGGCGCGTTCCCTGAACAACGATCTCCTCGGAGTTGTTTCCGAGGGGCAGCAAGCCGACGCGACGAGGCTGGAAAGGATTGCTGATGTCGATCACCTGGAAGTTTCGTTCCAAGATTCCACCGGGATTTGTGCCACCACTGAGATACGCGTGGTTCCCCGCAAGAGTGATTTTCGCGCCTTCACCGCCGATTTCAAATTCAGCGACGCGAACCGGAGCGGCGGGCTGGCTGATGTCGATCACGCTGAGAGCCGCGTTCCAAAGCCCGTTCACAAACCGCTTCTCGATGAGGTAGGCATAAGCCCCGGCCACGGCTACGCCTCCCAGGTCGAAATCTGTATCCAGACTGCCGATTCGTGTCGGATTAGACGGGGTGGTGAGGTCGAGAATCACGAGTCGCCCACGAGATTTTTGGCGAGATTCATCGTACCACCCTTCGGCTAGGTATGCGAAATGACCGATCACGGCCAGGCCGGAAACGGACCCTCCGAATCCATCCCGCCCGTATTCACCCACACGGCGCAACGCTGATGGGTTCGAGATGTCAAAGACGACGAATGGGGCTTCCCTCGAATTACGGCTCGCCAGGTACAAATAGTTGCCGGTGACGACCATACTCTGTGTGTCACCACCGAGGAATGGGTAGTGCCCGATCCAGCGCGGTTGAGCGGGATTCGTGACATCAAAGCTCTTGATGCCCCCAGTTCCATCCGCCAGGAACAGAACCTCGCCTGACATTGCTACGGCGGTTGCCGCCCCGTTCGAGTCCGAAGCGCCCTGGAGTCTGGGATTCTTTGGATCGGTGATGTCAATGACCTGAATTCCGGAAGCTGCGTCGGCAATCACCGCGCGCAAACCCAGCACAGCGACATCGGCAGCCACGCCAGTCGTTTCAACCGAGCCGACCCGCACAGGGGAATCCGGCCTGGAAGTATCGATCACCTGAAACCCGTTTGGGGTCTGGCCGGTCACGAATGCGTAGTTCCCTGACATGGCCACCGACAGCGCCTCGCCGCTAGTTACGATCCGGCCTGCCAGCTTAGGTCGTGTCGGATCGGATATGTCCACTGCGGTCAATCCGTTCCCACCGGCGACAAACGCGGACTTGCCAGAGACGGCGACGCTGAGACCGGGAGCGCCCGTGTCGATGGCTGCCACACGGCGTGGAGCGGCGGGATTGCTAATGTCGATCACCAGCATGGAATCATGAACCAAAAGGTCCGAAGTGCTCCAGCGGCCTGCTCCGACGAGGGCATATTGCCCGACAATCGCCACATCAAAAGCGTCGGCACCCAGATCGAATGCGACCACGAGGCGAAGTTCAGCAGGATTGCTGATGTCGAAAATGTACAAGCGTCCATGTAACTGCCCGCCCAGGGTCACGGTGGTGTAGCCCCCCTCTCCTTCAGTTACGTAGGCGTAATTTCCTGCAATAGTCACACTCCTGGGTACCCAGCGTGTAGTGTATGAGCCGACCTCCTTGAGATTTGATGGATCAGTGGCGTCCAACACATGCAGGCCGAGCGCGTCATCCGTTAGCAGGACATACCTCCCGGTCACGCCAACAGCCATTGCATTGCCTCGGGTCAGGTATCCACCGACCAGACGTGGGACGCCCGGATTTGTCAGATCGAAGATTTGCAATCCAGCTTGGAGAGCCGCGACGTAGGCAAAGTCGCCACTCATGGCGACGTCATAGGCCGGACCCCGGCGCTGCCCCGGCCATGAGCCCACGGGCACAGGATTCAACTGCGATCCCGGCTGGCCCGTGAACGTATCGTCATCAACAACGGTTACTTCCACCGCACCCGGCGCGCCCACAGGCAAATCATCGGCGCGGGCTGTCAGCCTGAGGGTGAACGATTCGTTCGCTTCGATGATGCTGTCGGTGAGGATCGGAACCGTGATCGTCTTCGAAGTTTCGCCTGCCACAAAGTCGAGTGTTCCCGAAGTTGCCGTGTAATCGCGCCCGGCAATACCCGTGCCGTCTGAGGTCGAGTAATCAACAGAGGCCGCACCAAGGCTCTTTCCGGCGCGAGTGACTGTCACGATTGCCTGGTGACTCGGTTCGTGAATACTCATGGAGCCGGACTGAAGCCTGAAGAAGTTTGGATTTCCAATGGTAGCGGTCACCTGTGTCGGCTCGGAATCCACTTCGCCGTCGTTCGCGGCGAAGGAGAAGCGTGCTTCGATATTTTCCAGCCCATCGGGTGAGAGGATGATTCGACCCGCAGGATCGGTTACGGTCGTGTTCGGGGTTATGATTAAGGCTTCACGACCGCCATTGTTGTACTGATAAAGCGTGCCGCTCAGCGGCAGCGTGAGAATCCGATAGGTTAGCGAATCTCCATTCAGGTCCGACCCTGAGAGCGTGATCAGCAAGTCTGTGTCGGCCGGGCCAGAGTAGGTTTGGAGCACAGCCACGGGTGGTGAGTTCTGTCCGAGGGCCAGAGCGTGAAACGAACCGGCTGCAATCCCAGCCAGGTTCCTCAGAGTCCGCGCAACTCCATTGAGTCGGAACCTCTCCTCGCCCAACAACAATCCCCAACTGAATACCGTTCCGTCTTTCTTCAAGGCGAGGCTGTGACTGGTTCCACCTGCGACCGCGACGACATTGCTCAAGCCTGGAACTCCATGCCGTTGATCCTGCGATCCTCCCCACGTGACAACGTTGCCATCATTCCTCAATACAACGGTGTGACCACTGCCCGCGGCAATCGCCACCACATTGGTCAAACCAACCGGCACATCCGCCGGCCCCAGTGAGCCCGGGCTGTTCTCGCTTCCCCATGCGACTGCTGTCCCGTCATTCCGCAGCGCCACGCTGTGGGTGGTTCCAGCCGCAATGGCCACGACATTGCTCAATCCCGGCAAAACTTTCGTTTGTCCGAAAGTAGTGTCACCCCAAGCGAGGACGGTTCCATCCTTCCGCAGCGCCATGGCATGGCTGCGGCCCGCAACGACAGCCGCAAACTCGGACGAACCAGCCACCGTGGCTGGAACGGGAATGAATCCGAGCGCGGCGATTGTTCCATTTGTCCGCATCATCACCGCATGCCCCAGCCCCAGACTGATGCTGGCGATGTCTTTCATCGCGAGGATTGTGTTGGCGGAGCCGAGGCTGTTCGAGAAGTAGCCCCAAGGAGCGGAGATCGTCCCGTCGTTGAACAGGGCGATGGACTCGCCTCCCTCGACCGCTCCAGCCACGGCAACCACATTGCTCAACCCGGCCGGCAAAGGGAACGGATACAATGTGTCGTTCGGCAACCCCACGTATGATCCCCAAGCCGCCACTCTCGCTCCCGTGGTGAAAAGAACCTCGTGCCCAAACGCGATGCCTGCCGCGTTACTCACCACCAACCGGCAGTGATAGGTTTGTTTCGCGATCAGGCCTTCAATTTGTGCTTTGACATGTACAACGCTTGTCCCCGTTCCCACAGCGACAGGGCCGGTGGATCGCCCGTACTCCGCTGTCGTTCCCCACTCGAACCACGCAAGCGTCTTGAAACCGTTTGGTGTCGCCATGCCGTTCAAGATTGCATTCGATTTCTCAACCACAAACGCCGCAAGCGTTGCCGCGTACGGGAGAATAACCCGATCATCATTTTGGATGGTGACTTCCGATGTCGTCACGGAACCGAGGGCAACGCCTTCGGATAGGTTGCTCAACACAACTTCAAATGCCTCGTCCGCCTCCCCGACGCTGTCGTTCAAAACAGGAACAATGATCGTCTTGCTTGTTTCGCCAGCCGCGAAATGCAACGTGCCCGATACTGCCGAATAATCCTCGCCCGCCTTTGCCGACGCGTCCTTGGTCTCGTATTCGACGCTAATCAAATCGATCCCTCCCTGGCGTTGCACCATCACTTCAATCGCGCTTCCCGTTTCAGAGATAGCCAGCCGACCATCTCGGAACCTCACGATCGGCTTCGCTCCCGATGGTCCAGCGACACTCGTCGCGACATCCGTGATCCAAGGGCCGCCGTCCGGCGCAGGCCAGTTTATGTCTCTCGAGAACCCGCTTGTCTTGAGATTGACCAGACCGTTGGTTGCATCTCTCGCGAACAGTCGAAAACCGATGACATGCTTCGCTATGTCCCAGTTGCCGGTTCCCGGACCGTCATGAGTCCACCGCACTGTCTTTCCTCCATCGAGCACTTCCGCTTTCCAATTCTTGTTTCCCGCATCTGCGCCTGGATCCGGAAAATCGGTCCTCGTCGGACCTTCGGCCGCATACACGCCGAAGAGCCCGGTCAATGTGATGGTCGTCGTCGGCTGATAGATGGAATAGTTTTCGAGGACTTCATAAGTGAGGTCGTAAGTCCATTCCTCTGAACCAGTCGGTCGGCCAATGAAACTCGCCGCCGACGCGGGCGTGGCGGTGAGCAAGACAGTCATCAGTAGAACGGGAATAGATTTCATATTTAGTCTCCTTCCAGAATCAACGCGGCGAACAACGGTAATCGCGCCGCTCGGACCAGGCAGTTTGTGCAATAAAACCTTGGATCCATAAGCGAGCTGTCAGTTCAGCGGTATCCAATCTTCCAAGTCTTGGCTGAGAGCCTGTCTGAAAAATGGGTGGCGCGGGGAACTTGCCCCGCACCGTCCGGCAACCTGCCGACCAGAACGTGCGTGGAGCCACCTCCTGGAATAACCGTCCGGCGGCGGCGGCGCGTTGTTCTCGTTCCGTCCGGCAGGTTGCCGGACGGAACAGGCTGGTAGCCTGTGCTACCCAGAACCGACTTCTCAGACAGACTCTTGCAGTCACTTGGCTTTGTGCTGAGTGGCATGTCGTCAAGCCCGCTCTGTGCGGGTGTTCTGGCATCGAAGCGGAATGAATTCCACGCTCCTGTCGATCCGTCACGGTTTGGGCTTTAGAACCACACGATAGAACTTGTTGGACTCCGCTGGCAAACCGTTATCACTGAACTCTGTGACCTCTCTCACGCCTGTCACCTCGCGCAGCAGGGTCCAGTTCACCAGATCGTCGGATGTTTCCACGCGGTAGATCTGGTTGATTTGCGTGCGGATGCGCATTGTGAATTCTCCGGTGCCGGAAATGAATGCAGCGGTTATGAGCACTTCGGCCTCAACCGCACCCAGGTTGACCCGCACGATGCCCGCTCGTGGAAGTTTGCCCATGCGGTTGAATTCTCCGCCGACGTAGAGCGTGTCATCCGGACCAAGCGCCATCGCCTGGATGTTGCCTTCATACTGGTTGCCTTGATTGACGATCATGGGCGGGCTCGGCAGGGCGAACGTCGGATCGTGCGAACCGTCGGGATTGAAGCGCGCAATTCTGGCTGCGCCGTTCGGTGACACAATTGGGAACGCTCCGAGCGCCAGGATTTTCCCGTCGGTTTGCACAGCAAGTGACCAGGCGTTGGGGACGAACGCGTCGGACCTGCCCACTTCCGCGGTGAAACTTTCGTCCAGTGTGCCGTCGGCATTCAATCGGGCGATTGCCTGACGGCTCTCTCTCCGCCGACGATCGCGAAGTTGCCAGCGACAAGGATTCGTTCGTCGATCTGGAGTGCGATGGCCGACACTCCACCGGGTTGATCGTTGGAAATACGGACACCGGAACCGGGATTGAAACCGAGGTCCACTGAACCGTCCGCATTCAGGCGCGCGAGTCCAGGTCGCGGCACGCCGTTGAGCGAAGTGAAACTCCCTCTGACGATCAACTTTCCATCCGGCTGAGAAACCACGGGAGTCCAGATCTGAGTGGTTGTGTCGTGAGCGACATTGAACGCGGCATCCACGGAACCGTCCACGTTGAAGCGGACGAACCGGTTGTTCGAGTAGCCAAACGTCTTTCCGTCGGGCTGCGGGAGGGTAAGATTCGGTGGCGTGGGACCTGAAGTGAAACTTGTGTCCAGGGTGCCATCCGCATTGAGCTGGGCGAATCCGTTGCGCTCTTCTCCGTGGACGGTTTGGAAGTTTCCCCAGATGCGAAGCCGGCCATCCGGGAGTGAAAGCACTGTGCCAACACCAACGATGCCCCAGTCCTGTGGGGCGAATAGATCCGCATCGAAGCCTGTGTCAAAAGAGCCTGGTCGCTCGTCATCGATCAGAGTGACAAAGCCTTTTGCCCGCCCCAACAGTGCTCCGTCGGTTGGTTCGCTCAAGGTCACCTCGATCTGCCGCTCAGGATCGAGCGAGTTGTTGCCGGTCAACGGAATCGTAAATGTCTTCTCCGTCTCCAACGGAGCGAACGTCACCGTGCCACTCGTCGGGACAAAGCCGTCCACTACGTTCGGCGAGGTCGAAGTGGCGGCAACTTTCACGGACACCGAGCCGCTTGTGTCGCCGGTGCGTAGCATCTTGACCGTGGCTGGTTCATCCTCACTGGCGAGCAACTCTCGCAGTCGGAGCGAAAGCCGGGTGGTCTGAGGTGTCAGTGTGGGATCAATGAGCGCGAGGTAGGGCTGGTCCCACCCTTCGATGCGGGAGAAGTTTCCGCCGAGAATGACTTTTTCCGGATCGGACGTGAGTCCGGATCGGAAAAGTTTTAGTGACGGGCCGCCTTTGTTGAAACCGACATCCAGCAGGATCGGAGAACGTTCAGGATCTGCGGAGCCATCCGCTGCCAGCTCCAGGATCAGTGCTCCCGAGGTGCCATCCGAGCGGCGTTCGGAATTCGCGGCGATCACCAACCCGCCCTCCGTCCGCGCCACGGCGGAGGAGATGGAAGTAATGTTGAACCGGTTCACTGTGGCCGCAGCGGCGAAGGCGGTATCCAGAAGTCCGTTGAGATTCAACCTTACCAATGCCGCGCGTCCCTCGCCTCTCTCGTTTTGCGTGTACCCGGTCAGGATGGGTTTGCCATCGGGCAACACGGTGAGCAGCCGATCGTACGCGTTTCCGGTGACGGGATCGCCTTCCGACGGGGTGAAGCGGGTATCGACCGAGCCATCGGCGTTCAGGCGGACCAGCCGGGGGCGAGGCTCGCCGTTGTAAGCGCCGAAGCATCCGCCGACCATGATCCGTCCGTCCGCCAGCGACGTGAGGGATTGAATGTTACAATCCGCGTCGCCGCGATTAAAGCTGTGATCCAGGCTGCCATCCGGATTCAACCGCCAGAGGACGGTGGTTTGCGCCACCACTAGGATCTTCCCGTCAGGCTGGAGGGCCACCAGCCAGGCGTTACCCGCGATCTCCTCTGGAGGATTAAACGTCAGGTCCAGTGAATCATCCGGGTTCAACCGCGCCAGACCGGGACGCCGCGTTCCGTGGACTTGTGTAAAGTAGCCTCCAAACAGAACCTTCCCATCCGGCTGAGTAACCACACTGTTGATCTGCGGACAACAATTGCCTTCGTCCATGGTGAAGATCGTCTGAACACTGAAGGAGACATCGAGTGATCCGTCCGCACGCAATCGAGCCGCCGGCCCCGTCTGAATTCCATCGACCTGACTGAACGCGCTCCAGACATCACGTCCGTTGATGAAATACTCGCCATCGGCCAGCGGAAACACGTCCCCCACCCCGCCGTTCAGCACCGGCGCAAAACCAAGATCGACCACAGCTTTGACCTCGTTGTCGAGAATATCGACACGTGTCCGGCTCAACGAACCGAGCAACACATCGGAGCTAGGCTGACTTAAAGTGACAGCGAAGGATTCCACGCTTTCCACAAGGCCATCGTCGAGCACTTGGATTTTGAACTCCTTTACAATTTCGCCAGCCGCGAAGCCGACCACCTGTTGAAGCGGCAGGTAATCCAGCCCTGTCACGGCGGAATCATCAGCGGTGGAAACCGTCACTGAGATCGGTTCGCCGCTGTTCCCACCACGCAGCAGAGTGAGCACGGCGTTGGTGCCGTTCTCGTTGACCACATAACTCTGCGCGGCCCACTCCACGCTTCGTCGCTTTGTCCCGTCGCCAAATATCCGGGCGAGGTGTGATCTGGGAATGCCACTGATATCCGTGAAACCGCCAGCCACGAGGAAATCACCACCTGTCAGTGGTTGAAGGGCTGTGACGGCATAACTCGAGATGATCAACGTGCCATCCGGCAATCCATCCGCATGGAACCTTGCAACCCCGGAGGATGAGGGGCCACCAAAGTTTCCACCGAGAAGAAATTTCCCATCCGGTTGCGGTGCCAGCACGGATACCTGATCACCTCCCAGTCTCAGGTCAAAGCTGGCGTCCAAAGAACCATCCGGATTCAGACGCGCGGCCAGCCAGCGTTCAACCCCATTCACTCGATTGAAACTACCGCCAATGACAATCCTTCCGTCGGCCTGAACCATCACTGCGTTGACCCACCCGATGCGGTTCGGATCGTACGGAACCACGTAGCGGACACCTGTGCCAGGATTGAAACTCGTGTCCAAAGAACCATCTGCATTGAGCCGGGCGATGCCTCCACGTGGAACGCCATTGTAGCTCGTGAACTTGCCACCGATGATGATCTTCCCATCCGGCTGAACCGCCACAGCCGAGACGCTCATGTAAAGCGTCGGGTTCCACGGATACGAAAAAGAGGCTCCGCTGCCTGGATTGAACGTCGGATCCAAGGTGCCGTCCGCAGTGAGCCGGGCGACGCCGCTCCAGGTACCCGGATCAGTCGAGGCGTGTTCTCCCACGACGATCAGCCCGCCATCCGCCTCGGCGACGATGGAAACCCCGCCGAGATAGCCCAGTTGTTGCGCGGTGAGCCCGTTCTTGTAAGTGGCATCCAGTGCTCCGTCCTCCTGCAATCTGAAAATGCCGAACAATCCTGGCGTGGCAGAATGGCTTCCACCAGCGATCACCCTGCCCACTGCATCAACCGTGAGTGCGCCGATGCTCGTGAATCTCGACTCTCCACTCGAGCCTTCCTTGAAGGTGCGATCAAGCGAACCATCCGGATTGAGCCGCATCAGGATTTTCCACTGATCCGTGCCCTGAATGTGGAGCGAGCCGCCCAGCACGACTTTACCGTCCGGTTGCACCACCATGGCGGCGATGCCGCTGTCTTGGGCAAGAACCGAATCGAACGACGGATCCAGCACCACGGGCCGTTCATCGTCCGCAATGTGAAGTGTCGCGGTCGATCGCGGTGTGAGCACAGCACCACCGGTCGCATCACTCAAAGCGAGCCGGACCTGTCGGGTGCCATTGACTGAAAAATTGTCGATGAGCGGAATAGTGAAACCGTTGGTCGCTTGCCCGACCGCGAAAGTGAGCGTGCCGGATTGAGCGGTGTAATCCAGACCGGCAACGCCGGTGAGATCGCTCGTGGAATAAGCGATGTTGAACGCGAGATTCATTTCCCCCCTGCGGCGGACCTGG
The DNA here is from genome assembly GCA_005777315.1 of Verrucomicrobiales bacterium. Taxonomy (GTDB): domain Bacteria; phylum Verrucomicrobiota; class Verrucomicrobiia; order Limisphaerales; family F1-12-MAGs170; genus F1-120-MAGs170. The sequence continues at coordinate 2,590 of SXMN01000088.1, read as the reverse complement.
ATGTGCGCGAGTCTGTTCGTTTCGACGAAGTAGTAAGTCGGCTGGCTAAACTCGACCGCGTTCCCCGCGTTCTGGATGGTCAGCAGCGCCGCCGCTTGTTTACCAAGCTCCACAGGCCCGTTCCGCTCGCTACCGGGCGCCCGCAGGCTGAGGATCACGGCTTCGTCACCCTCGGCTAGCGCGTCCTCCGTGATGGGAATTTGAACTGTATTCCTGGTCTGCCCCTGGCCGAAATAGACCTGCGTGTCGATGGGTTGGTAATCCACCCCGGCGGACGCCGTACCGACACCGGTGGCAACGTTCACCCATGCGCCACCAACGGCCGGCTCCGAGCGAAGGACCGTGATGTAAGCGCTGCCATCCAGCTCGTTCACGGTGTAGGTGGGTGATTCGAAGTTGAACGTCGCCGTCGGAATGTCATCGTCGAGGAATGTGATGTTTGCGATGGACGGATATGCCAGTCCAGCGCCCCCACCGGGATTGAACAGCACCATCTGAAAAGACTCCGCAAGCTCGGTCTCAGCGTCGTTGATCAGCGGCACCCGGATCTCCTTGAATGTCTCGCCCGGCTTGAAGACGAGTTTGCCCGAAACACCGGTGTAATCCTTTCCAGAATGGGCACTCCCGTCGCGCGTGCTGAATTCGACAGTGACCTCGGAGTTCAGCCCGCGCTCGCGGAAGATCGAAATCGGGAGTGCTCCGGAATTCTCCTGCACATTGTAGAAATTATCGGTGCTCAACCGAATGGACGGCTCGTTGTCGTGGATGAACACTTCGATGGTGGAGCGCCGACCCAGCGTGGCGCCTGGAGTGGGATTGCTCAGGACCAGCTTGAACTGCTCATCTGATTCCACCGCTGAATCATCCGTGATGGCCACGGTGAAGAATTTCTCATTCTCTCCCGGGGCGAATGTCAGCGTGCCGGAGATCTTTTGAAAATCTTCACCCGCGCGCGCTGCCGTCGCTCGACGAGTAATCGACCGACACGGTCTGCCCCAGATCCGTGCCGCGGCGAACAGTAATACCCAACGGCCCGGCACCTTCTTCCACGTCGAACCTTTCGCGTTCAAAGGTGAATTCAAAGCCCGTGTCGTTGTCCTCAATCGTCACGGTGGTGCTGGATGGATGGACGAGGCCCGCTCCAACACCCGGCTTGCTCAGGATGACCGCGAAGGATTCGTTCCCCTCGTGGTCGCCATCATTCAGGGTGGGAATTGTAATTGCCCGAGAAGTGACGCCCGGCGCGAAGACGATCTGGCCCGAGCGCGCCTCGTAATCCAGGCCCGCCTTTGCTGTCCCGTCGCTGGTGGCAAATTCTACTGTGACGTGATTTTCCTCCCCGCGTTCACGCAGCACGGTCAACACGACTTCCCCGGCGTTCTCCGACACCGAGAGGCCGCCCGTGCCAAACCGAATCCGGCTGTCGTTGTCCACGAGAGCGATGTTGGCGGTGCTCTGACGACCAAGCGAGGAACCGGCGCCTGGATTCTTCAGTGTGATCTGGAAGGTCTTGTCATCCTCGGCCACCGCGTCGTCGAGCACCGTAATCGTGATCTTCTTCTCCAGTTCATCCGCCGCGAACACCAGCGTGCCCGCAACGACGGTGTAATCCGCGCCAGTCTTCGCCGTGCCATCGCTCGTCGCATAATCGACCGTGAGCGCACTGCCCAGATCCACCCCACGCCGGACGGTCAGGTCAATGGAAGGCTGTCCTTCCGTGGCGGACAACTGGGGAGCCGTGAACTCAAAGCCGGTATCGTTGTCGGTTATTCTGATTTCAACGGTGGATTTAGAGCCCAACGTGACATTGGCGCTCGGGTTGATCAGCTTGAGCTGGAAATTTTCATCCGATTCCCGCAACGCGTCGTTGAGAATCGGAACACTGATGGTCTTGCTCGTCTCATCGGCGGCGAAATCCAGCGTGGCAGTGACAAGCGAGTAATCCGCTCCGGCTTGGCCGGTGCCGGGAACCGAGACCACTTCTACGGTGAATGGCCTGGGCTGGTCTCCACTCCGGCTGACCGTCACCGTCACGCTGCCCGCATCCTCGGCCACGCTCAGGGTGGCTTGCGAAAACTCGACCCGCGTGGTAGGCCGGTCGGTGATCGTGAGACGCGCCGTTTGGTTTTGACCCACGACTGCACCTGACGACAGTTCTGTCAGCTCCAATTCGATGGTTTCGAAACCTTCATTCAGGGCATCGTCAAGGATTGGGAAAGCAAAGATTGATTCTGTGCCCCCGCTCCGAATCTCGCCACCGCCATAGGCTACAGGGGCATAATCCTTTCCGTTTGTGGCTGTACCACCTCTGATCACCCATTTGTAGTCCACTGGAAAAGATGTGACCCCAGTCCGCCGAACAGTGACCTGCACGGATTGATCCTCCTCGAATGAGCTGAATTCTGGCGCTGAAAAGTCGAGACGAGTGGACAGATCCAATACGGCTAAACCCAAAGCCGTTTACGAATTGGCGTAGTTTTGGAGAATGAAACGAAGCATAAGTTGCTGTGGCTGGGTAATTTTTGCCTTGTACTTTGAGCCGTAATGACCCACTAACCTTGGGATGCGAAATGTATCTGTGCTTCCCTGT
>SXMN01000087.1 GCA_005777315.1 Verrucomicrobiales bacterium | reverse complement strand
CTGTCAGCAGTGGCTGTGGCGTAGGGAGGAGCAACGACAAAATCCGAGCCAGCCTCCAAGGCGAATTCGTTCTTGCCCAAGCTCCAGCCCTTGGCAATCAAACCAGCCGTATCGACTGATTCGAAATCCTCAGACAACAAGGGTTGGGCACTAATTGCGCGGCTGAGCATCGTCGTGAAGGCCAGGAGAGTTGCCAGCCTTTTTGCCAGCAGTTTAGATTTAAGAGGTTCGTTCATAGTGTTTTCGTCATTTGGCTGATTGCTTCTTGGATGATTGATGGTTTTTCGGATCAGGGAAAGTGTCCAGTAATATTTAATTGCGAGTGCTTGAAAGTAATGGAGCAGGCTCCAGATGGAAGGTTGCGGTGCTCATTTGGTCGCGCGTCTTAAATCAAGTGCATCCTGCGCCGCCTTGTCGCCCCGGCCCGCCTGCTCCTCGAGAGCCTGATGCACGGAGAACATTGCCCGTGTCACGAAATCGCGTTGCGAGTCGGTCAAATCGGATCTGGTGGAAAGGCTTTGGAGGGCGAACATTGCTTTGGAATAGTCCTTCCCGGACAAAGCGGCGCGGGCGTCTGACACCAGCTCCTTGACTCGGGAATCCTGCCTGGGCTGGGCTGCGGAAGCGGTGGCTGGTTCCTTGAATACTTCGTCCAAATTTGCTGGCGCTTCCTCAATGGCGACTGGCTTGGGTGGGGCTTCCTCTTTGCTGCATGCGGAGAACGAGAGCAGTGCCAGAGTGCAGGCAAGATTCAAGGATCGGATGAAACGGATCTTCATGGTGGTGGGAGGGAAGAACAAAAACAAAGCGGAAGCGGAGGTCAAAATTTTGGTTGCTGCAAAGGCTCTTCACCCGTGTACCACCGGTAGTCCACGCCTTTGTAATCCTTGAATTTGATGCCGGAAACATTGCCCGAGACCCCGAGCGTATTGCACACTTTGCTGTGGCGGTACCATTCCCACTCGAAGCGGTATTTGCCGTAGAGCGAAACTCCCAATCCACCGGAGCCCGGCGGATTTCCAATCCACTGCTCCAGGATCTGCCTTTTGCCGGGGAACAATCCAATGCTGTCATCCGGGCCTTCCATTTTCTGTTCCGCGGCGTCCTGGCAGAAGATCATGGTCTGTGGATTTTGATAACTGTTGACCTTGAGCGGACCATTCCCCAGGACTTTTGGATTGTAGGAGGTGATCAAATTTTCCGGCATTCCATAGGTGGAATTCTTCCAATAATCCTTCTGGTAATAGCGATTGTCGTCGTGCCATTCATCGACCGTCTTGGCGCTGGGGCATCCGAATACCTCCTTCGATCCGCCATAGTAAGACCAGTATCCGATCGCCCAATAGGCCAGGCCATGATTTGCGGGCAGGATTGCTGTCGATTTTGGATTCAGTGTCCACTGGCCGTCATTGGGTATGGAGCCGTTGTTATGGAAGAACGAGTTATTGTTGTCGTCGGCGTACATCAGGGCCGCGAGGCCGACCTGCTTCAAGTTGGAGATGCACTTGGCTCGCCGTCCCTGTTCTTTAGCCTTGCTCAGTGCGGGGAGGAGCATTCCAGCGAGGATGGCGATGATTGCAATGACCACCAGTAACTCGATCAGAGTGAATCCACGGGAAAGGCTGCGTGTCGGCGGACCGATTTCAAATCGAACACCTGATGAAGAGAAAGCGCGCATAAGAATCAACCGTTGCCATTCGTATAACAGTGTTTTTCCACCGCTCAAGTGACGTCACCGTGACATTCCGCTTACGGATTGCGGATATGGTGCCGATCAAATGAACTTGATCAAGAAAACACATTGGAACTTGGAAATTTTCTAGCAGACGGGAGGACGTTGTGGGTATCCCCCAAATGGGGGATGACTTTTATCCGTCCAGCGAAAGCACGGAGCGGAGAAGCCTGTGCAAGATTCCGAACAGCTATTTTTGAAGATGCTTCATCACTGCCTCAGTACGCGTGTGGACTCCGAGCTTTTCGAACATCTTCTTCAGATGAGTATGAACGGTGGAGGGTTGAATCGAAAGTGCCTGAGCGATCTGTTTGTCCGGGTAACCTTTGCGTACACAGTCGAGAACCTCCAGCTCCCTTGAAGTCAGAATGGAAGGCTGCGGGGAAGTCATCTCACTGTTGGTGCGGTCGAGAATTCCCAGGAAATAGCTGTTGATGTGCGAATCCATGTCGTGCCTTGATGGCGTGCTTCTGCGCGTGACAGTCTGGATCGGATCGAGCATCCCAAGCGGTGGCCGGCGGCGAAGGTAGTAGCCCTCCTGCACTCCGGACAACGAGGCAAAAATGTCATCACTTACTTCGAAGATTCCAAAGGCGAAGGCGGGGACCGGCCGGGGAAGTGAAGCAAGCCGATGGATGAGATCTTGTTCCGACATGTCCTGTGGGTGTTGAGTGAAAAGGCACACATCGGCATTGGTGAGAGCGCGTGAACGAAGCGCGGAGCGTGCGTTTCGAAAAGCTCCACCAAGTCGGATATCCGGGCAGGTTGAAACCCATTCTTCGAGGGTAGCCAGGATTTTGGGATCGTCTTCGATCAATACCACGCGACGGGAATCTGGTCGGGCCGGACGCGGGCTGGGCGGTCGTGCCCGCGGATCGGTGTAAAGCGTTGTGTAAGTGCAGACGATGGGATGTCGCCGCCAGAAGATGGCAAAGGTGATCTCCCGTGAGTGATTGAGGAATGTCGAAGTCCACCCCCTGGCGACCACGGTGCGATAAATTTCGCTCGCCCGTCGCGCTGCATGGGACCGTTCGTTCGAACCCAGCGGGAAGTAACAGGCCATCCCTTCGTGTTCGATTCGGGCTGAGTAATGCAGCGGCCACCCTGGCTTCGCGAGATCGACATAATTTCGATGGACCACTCGTGGTAGCCAGTAGGAAGAATCCGAAGGCGCGGACTCAGCTTGGATAGGAGCTGCACTGGAGGGAGGTGTCTTTCTCTGTGGCTGCTGCGCGCGCTTCATTTTAGGCATCAACATCCATAGTGGATGGCATCTCGGCATACCCCGCAGAGGCTGTGAGAGCAAGGGGGAATCCTGCCAAGTGTAACGTGCGATGGCTTCCTATGACTAATCCCAGAGGCGGGTAGATCAATTCCTTGCCGCTTTCGGGTACAAACGGAGGCACAGGCAGGCAGAGATCAGAGCGAGAATCGACAATGCCTGAAAACCAAGCCGGTAACCCCCGAGATCCACGATGCGGCCAAATTGTTGTCCGGCAAGAATTGCTGCAAGGTAACCGACTCCATCGACGATTCCAGAAACAGTGCCCACGTATGCTTTGCCGCGAATCTCCACGGAGAGCACTCCCGCCAGCAGACTGTAGGGGCCATAAGCAAGAAAGCCGACAAAGCCTATGGCTGCTGTCACCGGCCAAAGACCGAATCGGAACAAGCTCGGAAGCGCGTAGATCAACCCCGCGAGCAGCAGGAGGATCAGGCAGAGCAGTTGCCCACGGGCGCGTTTGCTGATGCGACCGAACACCCAGCCCAGCGCGATGATCCCTACGGCGCCAAACGCATCGAAAGGTGTCGAGAGAAACGCCGCGATTCGATTCGAGACCGCCGCTCCGCCTTCGGTACGGAAGAAATCCACTGTCCACACGTTAAAAGTCTCACGCAGCAACGTCAGCGTAAAACTCAGCCCGCACACGATCCAGAGCTGGCGGATGCGGAACAGATCCCGGAACTGGGAGAGCTGGAATCCTGATGTTGGGGCGTCGCCATCCGGGGCATCCACGGCGGCTTGTGGTTTGGGCAACACAAACCAGCTCACGAAGAGGATACCGATCAAGACAACCGAAGGTACGCCCATGACTGCGCGCCAGTTGTTCCCGCTCCACTCGGCGACTTGTCCGGCAAACAGTGTGGCGCACACGCCGCCGAAGACAAAACTCAACGAAAGCACCCCCATCGCGAGCGCCATCGACTTATCATGAAACCAATCCGGAACCTGCTTCACCATTGCCGGCCACGCCGCCGCACCCATCAGTCGATTGAAACTGTAAAACAGTCCAAAAATCGCGATCCCCGGAGCGAAGGCTCCAGCGGCACCGAACAGTGCCACGGCAAATAGTGATGCATGGAATCCTTTTCGCCCGCCCATTTGATCCACAACGGGGCCGAAGATGAATTTCCCGGCCGCGTAGGCAACGGTGCTGTAGCTGGCGATCTTTCCTACTTCCGATCGGGAAACTCCGAACTGCTCCTGCAACATCGGGACAGCCACCGCCAGATTCTTTCGACACAAGTACACTCCTATGTATCCGAGCACGAGCATCCCTATCCAGATCAACGGACGGGCCAGAACCGTGCCGTTTGGACCTGGAGATTGTATCGTGGAAATCCTCGGATGCGCTGGAGGCTGGGATGAGGATTGGGCTTCCATTTGAGTCGCGTATCCGGTTCTGGTTTGCTTTTGAGTGATTGAGTCTGGGCGCAGTATTTAAGGAGATGCGCAAGCGCGTCGAGAATCTTCCGCAGGAGAGTGCGGATTCGTCATGTCCTCGCGCATCAATCCTCGTCAGCCAGCCAGGGCATGCTGGAAATGCGCCTCGCGTCCGGCTCAACACTGGCTTCTGACTGGTGCTAAATGTGATTGTGCTCGGGACGCAGCTTTCAGAATTCACCGCGCCCCTGCCAGCGGTTCCCGACCCTACAATGCTTCATCCCATCGGTCATGGTGCGCGACGCCGTTGGGAGCATGCGCGCGATGAAAAATGTCCTACGTGACCGGCCTGAATCGGCGGGGATGGCTTCAGTCTATATGGCCAAGAGCAGGGTGGGGCGTCTGATGCGGCGGGAGGTTTCCCGTTTGCGCAAAAGCAAATCGATGAACCAGTGACCTTTCGCTACGTCTGAGGAAGAAGATCTCGCGAGAATTCGGATCAGCTTATCTGCCAACGGCAAGGCGTTCAGCGAGTCGTTCCGGGAGTCCTGCGGCACGAATTTTTGCCTGTGTGGTCGGCATGTCGTAGTCCAGGCGGCGGAGCTCGATGGTGCTTTCGGCCATGTCATAAATAACGTACGCGGCCTTCGGGATGTGATCCCGAGGCTGTCCGACGCTACCTACGTTGACGAAGTATTTCTTTCCTGGCTCGACTTTGAACTTCGAGTAAGTGCCGCCCCGTACCATGCTGTCGCGGATGAAGGCGACGGGAACATGAGTATGCCCGAAGAAGCACACACTGGTGTTCTGGTAGGTGAAGCTGGCTGCGGCTGCAAGTTTGTCAAAGACGTAACCCCAGCGCTGAGGACCATCTAGGGTGGCGTGGACGATGGAGAAATTTGCAACGAGACGCAGATACTTGAGATCCTGAAGCCATTGGCGGTCTTCTGGTGTCAATTGCTGCCGCGTCCAATTGACGGCCTGCGCGGCATGGGGATTGAATCCATCGAGTTCGTTGTCGGTGGAACAGTACTCGTCGTGATTTCCCTTCACGCAAGGCATGTTCATCGAACGGACGATGTCGAGGCATTCCTTCGGGTTGGCATTGTAGCCGACCACGTCCCCCAGACACACGTAATGGGTGCAGCGTTCCTTCTTGCTGTCTTCCAGAACTGACTGGAGCGCTTCAAGGTTTGCGTGAATATCGGCAATGATCGCGTACTTCATCTGAAAAATCTCGGTCTTCAGCCCACAATGGCAAACCCGCGGAACTCCCCGGTTGCCTCACCCCAGGAGACATCTTCCTGGCGGACCAATCGTCCCACACCTGACTCCTGGATGGCGAGCTTGAAAGCTTCCAGCTCATCCTGAGTGCCTTCGGCCAGCAGTTCGACCCGTCCATCTTGCAGATTTCGAACCGCGCCGGTTACTTCATATCCCGTGGCCACAGATTTCGCGGTGTACCGGAACCCGACACCTTGGACGCGCCCACCGTACAGAACATGCAATCGGCGTCTCATCAGAACCGCAGGCGACCAGACCAGCTCCAAAGTTCGCGCACCGTTTCGACCGGACCCGCGCAATCACTGGTCTGTAGCTCGGCAAAGTCAAATGAAGCCACAATCGTTTGGCGGTACGCAATGATTTTTATGGGACACTTGAAATCAAGGCTCCGAGGAATCGGGAAATCGGCGCTGGATTTCATGATCCTGAGGAGAGTTGAAGGTCTTTGGAACGAGTCTCAATTCCACAATTCATACTGTGAAAACAAAGCTGTATTCATGCCACGATCGAGGTGTCGCTGGCTCGCCGAACCAGTGCTTCCAAGGTGATGCTGGCTCCAATCTGGCGTTCGGCTTCCGCCACTTTTTCATATTCGGCGAGTAAGGCTCCGCTAAAGTTGTCCGCGCCGGTCAGTGGCTCCCGGCCCTGGCCACTGCGTAACGATTGCAGAATTTCATGGACGGTGATCTGAGAAAGTGGACGGGATGGCGCGAAACCGTGTTCGGTGCCGTTGGTCTCCAGCGTGAGGTTTGCTCCTGTGAACACAGAAAGCAATTCAGCCGTCAGGCACGGCGGAATGCCCAGGCTCTGGGCCATCTGGCTGGCGGTGGGCGGCTTGGCTCCGGTCTGGTGGGTGAGTCCGATAAGAGTCATCAACCTGAGGGCGATGAATTCGCGACCTCGCTGATTGATCAAACCAGCCCGGCGGTCCTGAATGTGAGCGCGCCGGTTCTGAAACGCGCAGGCCACCTGCGCTCCGAGCAGGATGATCGTCCAGGAGAGATAGAGACCCACAAGAAACAACGGCAATGCAGCCAGTCCGCCGTAAATCGATTTGTCACGTGTGACGCGGGAGGCGTAAAGGATGTTGGAAGTGCTGTTGAGCTGGACGAGCGCGCCGGCGACAAGCGCCCCCAGGAGAGCCGCCTGCCACTGAACCTTGGTGTTTGGGAGGAGGGCATACATCGCCGTCAGCGCGCCACTCAGGATGAGGAATGGGAGGAAGTAGCTGGTGCCAAAATTCAATACATCCGCGACGAACCTCATTTGATACTCCGTGGACAGCACTTCCAGCATGTGCCGAAAGACCGGGAGCTGGCTCGATGTTGAGACACCCGCGGCCGCCAGCAACAACATCGGTCCCAGTGTGATTGCCGCCCAGTAATGAACGACGCGGGCAGCCCAGGTTCGGCCCCGGCTGACACCCCAGATATCGTTGAGAGTTGTCTCGATGCTGCTCAAAAGGGAGATCGCCACAAAGATCAAGGCAAGGACAGCGGTGACGCCGAGGCTGCCGGACTTAAAGTTTTCAATGGAGCTGAAGATCAGGTCGATGACCTTGGTTACGCCCTCGATCTCCTTGAGCTGGGGTGCTGTTGTTTCGATCGTGTCGGTGACGAGTTTGCGGAGATTGGCGGAGTCCTTTTGAGCGAATGCTGTTGAGATGCTCAACATGACCGCCAGAACCGGAACCAGGGCGAGGACCGTGGTGAATGTCAGCGCGGCGGCCCGGGTGGAACACCGATTACGATTGAAGCCGTGCAGGACGCGCACGCAGAAGTAGGCCACGTGCCGCCAGCGCGGCAGCCGTTGGTAAGATTCCGTGTCCGGCTCATTGCCATCGAGCAATGAGAGCGCTTCCGCCCTGAAGCGGCTGAATTTGGAAAGTGATTGATCGGCCATACCTGCGCTCCAGGCCACGCTAACAAAGCAACTCCCCAAGTCAATTTTCCCAATCGAGTGTGGCTCGGAAACCAGGTTCAGAGATTGAACTCCGGTCCGAGGTAAATCTCGCGGGCCTTGTGATCATTGGCGAGAAAATCGGCGGTGCCTTCACGCAGAACTTCACCATTGAGAATCAGGTAGCCGCGGTCGATCAGCTTCAGAGTTTCACGAACATTGTGGTCTGTGATGAGAATGCCAAGTCCCCGGTCGCGCAGGCGGCGCACGATCTTTTGGACTTCGTACACCGCGATGGGATCGATGCCGTTGAAGGGCTCATCCAGGAGCAACAGTTTCGGGCTGGTGACGAGTGCTCTCGTGATCTCCAGTCGCCGTTTTTCCCCGCCGCTGAGAGTGTAGGCGACGTTCTTCGAGAGCCGTGCGAGGTCCAATTCGTCCAGAAGGTGCCGCAGGCGGATCTGTCTTTCCCTGGCGTCCATCCGGCACGTCTCGAGGATGGCGAGAATGTTTTGCTCGACGGTCAATTTCCGGAAGATTGATGGTTCCTGAGTCAGGTATCCGATGCCCAGCCGGGCTCTCTGATGCATTGGGAGACCGGTGACGCCCTTGCCGTCGAACTGCACTTCTCCTTCGTCCGGCTGGACGACGCCCACCACCATGTTGAAGGTAGTGGTTTTGCCCGCGCCATTCGGCCCGAGGAGAGCCACGATTTCGCCCGGTGCAACCTGGATGGAGACGCCGTTCACCACCCGGCGCTGTTTGTACTCTTTGACCAGTTTGTGAGTTGTAAGAAGGCTCATTGAATTATGGTCACGGTGCTTTCGATGCCTTTGTGCCGGGATCTGCCTGAGCTCGGACCGCCGTTTGATTCCATTCCGATTTGAACTTCCCTTTCACGCGCAATTGCTGCCTGCCTGTATCCCAGATGAGCGCGTCGGCCTCGGTGATCCGGCCTTCGGCAGCCGTGGCGCTCGGGTTGCCGGTTAGTTCGAGAATCCGGTTTCCTCCATCGTAAACGGCTCGTTCTCCTCGAGCGGAGCGCTCGTCCTGCTCCAGGATTACATTGCTTTCGGCAACAATCTGCCTGACGCGGTTTGTCGCCGCATCAAGTTGAGCGATGATCGTATCGCTCTGTAGTTTTGTGGAGACCGACTTCCCTCCGTTCCGGCCAGGCGTGATCTGAAGTGCGCGCACTCTTCCGTCCGCAATCAGGGACTCGAGTCGTCCATCGGCGCGCATTTTCGCTTGAAGCGTTTTGGATGTGATTTGTTTGAGGAATTGATCCGCGGAAATGCCGGGTGGGGGAATCTGCCGCAAGGTCACGTTGCCTGATGCTTCCACACTTTCGAGGTGTTGTCCCATGCGCAGGATGAGAGTCTCGCAGTCCATTTCCACCTTGCGAGTTTCAGCTTCCAGGAGGCGGGTGAGCACCAGGCCGCGGAATTCCAGCCGGTTCGTGTGGTACTCGAAAACGTCGGAAGTCAGTTCCACGAACTGGTTGGTGGCGCTGGCAGTCGTCTTCCGCGCCACGGCGTCGAGTTGCATCATCGAAGCACTTCCTAGCGTCGATATTGGCAGGCGCACAAAACTGTTTCCGATGGATCGAAATACTCGATTCGTCCTGTCGATGGTCAGCGTGTCACCGCGGATGATCCGCCCACCACTCTCCCAGGCAGGGCGTCCTGAAAGCTGGAGCGTGCCGCCAAGTTCATCATACACCGCGAGGTCTCCAGTCGCACGGGAACCATCCGTGGCGTCCGCGATCACAACGTTCTTTCGAGCTTCGACCTGCTGTACTTGAGCGCTGTTTGCGGCAAGCTTCATGGTGATGAGATCGGAGCTGACTTCAACGAGGTCGTTGGCGGAGGCATCGGCAGGAGGTGTTTTCTTCGCGGTCAAAAGGCCGGCCGACGCCAGTCCACGGCGAGGAAGTTTAATCCGGGCATGGCCTTCGGCTCGAACAGCATTCTGAATTCGGTCAAGGAGAAGCAGGTCTGCCGTCACATCGCGGATCCCGTCCCTCCAGCGCGCTTCACCGGTGAGTTGCACAACGCCCTTCTCGCCATCAATGGCATACGTGGCCTTTCCTCCGGATGCACGAGACTTGTCTTGAGTGATCTCGACATGCCCTTCCGCGTCGATCTGGCGAAGGCTCTCGGTTCCCTGTTCTCCCAAGTGAATCGTCAGTGTGTCGCAACGCACAGAGCCGCTGGCTTCAGTGGCAAGCACATTGTCACGAAACGTTGCTTTGTCAGTTTGATACTCAACACTCTTAGAAGTGATCTTGATGGCGTCCGTGAGGTTGGGTTCGTTCGAGGAGGCTGTCTTCAAACTTTCGGAAGGGCGACGTTGGACAATTGTTTCAACCGCATTTGAGATCATCAGGCGGGATTCCTTCTTCAGCCAGAGAAAACCCTTGCCCCGCACAGCGATCTGGTTGTCGGAAGTGTTCAAGGTCAGTTCTCCATCGCCCCAGGCAATTTCCTTGCGAGTATCATAAATGCAGCGGGCGGCTTTGATGACGACATTCTTTCGATTGGCTGGATCCGTTTCGATGATCATGCCCGTCACATCCACCAGGCTGTTCGGAAGCAGGCGGGCTTCCGTGCCGCGGATGTAAGAGATCCGACCTTGCTGGTCCGTCGGGCTGGCGCTCCAGTTCTTCATGGCGGCGCGGCGTGGCGCGGCGGGATCGGCTGCTCGTACGTCGCAGGATGCAAAAATAATCCCCAAGATGAGCGCCGTGAGCCGCAGGGCAAGGGAGAGGATTCTTCCAAGCAGAACTTCGCGTGTTGAATCGAGGAACCGCATCCCTGGGAGCGCTGGCGTCCCCCCGGCGAGTCTTGGTGAAGAAATTGCGAACACGCCGGCAGGACGCCAGCGCTCCCAGGTCAGATTCATGGAGGAGGCATTCATGTAATCAAGTCGAAAATTCCGCGATCAACTGATCCCATTTGCCCTGCGCCTTCAGGATAAGTTCCACGACTTCGCGCACTGCCCCGTGCCCACCTGCCGCGTGGGTGGTGAAGTGTGCGCAAGCCTTCGTTTCCAGGAGACCATCTGCCACGGCGACTGCGAGCCCGACGCGGCGCAAAAGTCCGAGATCAACGACGTCGTCGCCCATGTAGCAGACTTCCTCCCACTGACAACCGGCCTTCTCAAGAAGTTCGGAGGCGGCCTGAACCTTTGGCGCACTGGACTGGGCTAGGAAGTCGATTTTCAGATCATCGGCGCGCTGCTTGGTGGCATCGGATGGCCTGGCGGAGATCCAGCCGACTTTGACCCCGTTCTTCTGAAGCAGTCGCAAGCCCAGACCGTCGCGGATGTTGAAGCGTTTGAATTCCACGCCGCCCCCCATGAAGACCGAGGCATCGGTGAGGATGCCGTCCACATCGCACAGAAAGAGTCGCACGCGGCGAAAGCGGAGCGCCAGCGAGCTGTTCGCAAGTGGCGGTGCCAGTGGTGAGGCTGGATTGGTCATCGGATTCAAAGAATCATTCCGCGCGGATCATCTGTCGAGAGGTTAGCAGCGAGAAACGGCCTCGTGAATGCGTTTCAGTTTCGCGAGCAGCTCTGGCATCTCTCGGAGGGGAATCATGTTTGGACCGTCGCTCATGGCTTTGTCGGGATTGGGATGAGTTTCGATGAATACACCATCGGCACCGGCGGCAACGGCAGCGCTTGCCAGCACCGGAGCAAACTCTCTCTGCCCTCCAGAGCGATCGCCCTGTCCTCCGGGAAGCTGGACTGAGTGCGTCGCGTCAAAGATGACCGGGCATCCGAGCTGGCGCATCATCGGAATCGACCTCATGTCTGCCACGAGGTTGTTGTAGCCGAAACTGGAACCGCGCTCAGTCAGGAGCAACTGTTTGCAGCCGAACTCACGTGCTTTTGCCACCACATTCTTCATGTCGTTCGGTGCCAGGAACTGGCCTTTCTTGATGTTCACGATCTTCCCAGTGCAAACGGCGGCCTCGATCAAGTCGGTCTGGCGGCAGAGGAAGGCGGGTATTTGCAGGATGTCCACGACTTCGCCCGCAAGATAAGCCTCCGTCTCGGTATGGATGTCGGTGAGGACTGGGACTCCCAGCTTTTCGCGGATGCGGGCCAGAATTTTCAATCCAGCGTCAATGCCAGGACCGCGAAAGGAACTGCCCGATGAACGGTTCGCTTTGTCGAAGCTGGCCTTGAAGACGTAAGGAATCTTCAACTTCGAGCACACCTTCTGTAGAGAGCTGCCGATTTGAAGGCAGAGCTTTTCGCTTTCAATGACACATGGGCCGGCGATTAAAAAAATCCGGCGCGAGTCTGCGAACGTTTTCCAAAACGTGTCCTTTGATTTTAGCACGGCACCGTAATATCAGCCGACGTGAACGATGTAAATGGCGGGCCATGGAATCAATTGCTTGAAGAGAGGAGCGTGTCATTGGGAACGATTCGAGAGGACTGATGGGAAGTCACGTCGTGATGAGATCATCCCCAACAGAAATGGCCCGGGCAGACTGCATCGCTCGCAGGTTCGCAGGGCTCCTGAGCGGTGGGTTTATGGAACATGTCGAAAACTGAAGATGCATCTTCTGCTTGGCGTCCGCCCGACAACCGAGCACAGTCACGCCATGAAACACATTCGCTTACTAACACTGGCACTTATCATCACGGGATTGACTGCGTTGCGTGCGGCGGATTCCGAAGAGGGCTTCACGATTCTCTTCGACGGGAAGACATTTAATGGCTGGCAGTTGTCCACCGACAACCCGAGCACATGGAAGATCGAGGACGGCGCGTTCGTGGCGCGTGGGCCGGTTGCTCATTTGTTCTACACCGGCGATCCGAAGCCGTTTAAGAATTTTGAGTTGAAGGTGGATGTGATGACAGAGCCGATTTCCAACGGCGGAATTTATTTTCACACCGCCTATCAGGAAAAAGGATTTCCGAGAGCAGGCATTGAATGCCAGGTGAATGTCAGCCATGGCGACTGGATCAAGACTGGCAGTCTCTACGGCCTGGTGAACATCGGATTGACGCCCGCGAAGGACAACCAAACATGGACCCAGCATATCATTGTCCGAGGGAGCAAGGTCACGGTGAAGATCGATGGCAAGACGGTGCTCGAATACAACGAACCGCCCGGGGCCCAGTCCGGCGGCGGGCGCAAACTTGGCGAAGGTATTTTCGCGCTTCAGGCACATGACCCCAAAAGCATCATCCGATACAAAAACATTCGTGTGAAGCGGCTGGACTGAACACGCCGTTGCAATCCCACTCTGCGATACTGGCTGGCTTTGGTCGCATAAAATCATGTTACTGAGGAGACCGTGGGATAGGCTACGAATGATGGCGCGCGCCACAGATGCAGATGCGAGGCGCGAACGCGGGAGGATGCCCGCAGCGGCCTCTGACCAAGCGAGCAACGAAGCAGATGCGTCTGTACCGCCGTCAAGATTTGTAGCCTATCCCACGGTCTCCTCAGTACCTCGCGCGGGCTTCAGGGTTGACCGGCGGTGGATATGTCATTCTGAGCTTACAGCCTGAGCGTCGCACTCGCATCCATTTCGCTCTGGCATGGCACTAGCACACCAATTGGTTATTAGCCCACACGGACGCTTGTTGCTCCAACAGAGCTATGGAGACGCCGGTCCTGCGGCGCTCGGAGTGGATGAAGCGTTGAGGCTGGCCTTCACTGAAAGTTCAGCGCATGGACTGCTCGCGCTGGCTGCGAGGCGGCGAGAAGTGGGCGCCTGGCCGACGGAGTTCGTGTTCTGGCGCGAGTTCGCGGATGCTTACCTGGCGGCAATGGCACACTCGCCAGAGTCGGCGGACGGAGTGTGCCATGCCGAAATCGCTCCACCGATGGAGTTGTTCTTCGGTCTTGTATTGCGGATCCCGGCCATGCGAGGGGCGGAGTACGCGTCGCCGGAAGTTTTCTCGGCACTCTGGCGCGAACTCGACACGCTGGCTCGCTCGGAGGCACAGGCAGCCGGCGGGCTGAAAACGTGGCTCGGGCGGATCAATCCCGCGCTGCATCTACTAGGCAAGGTCACGTTTCATCTCGCTGAGAACAAACGCTCAACAGAGACGCCGTTCGCGTTCATGGCCACTTACACGCACCGGCTTTCGGTGCAGGAAAAGCCCGTGCATCTCCCGCTGGGGCGTGCATTGCAGGAATATGCCGGCACGAAGAACCAGGCCGCGCTGCGTTCGCTGCTCGATCCGGTGCAGAAGGCTGCTGAATGCAGCGCGTGGACGCGCGAGCTGCTGGACAGCCGCCGGATTTTCCAACCGCAATCCTGGACGCCCGCGCACGCCTACGCCTTTCTGAGAGAAGTTCCGGCGCTCGAAGCGAGCGGCATCATCACGCGCATTCCGAACTGGTGGAAGAACGGGCGAGGCACCCGGCCTCGGGTCAGCGTAAGGGTAGGTGGCGACGCGAAAAGTGCAGGGTTGGGAGTGGATAGCATGTTGAACTTTTCCGTCGAATCCACGCTTGGCGGCGAGAGGCTCACAGCGGCGGAATGGAAGGCGTTGATGAGCGCGGACACCGGTCTCGTCTCATTGCGCGGCCAATGGGTCGAGGTGGATCGCGAGAAGCTGACGAGCGTGCTCGACCATTGGCAGCGCGTTGCTAATGGCTCGGCTGGCGATGGTGTTTCCTTCCTTGCAGGGATGCGCCTGCTCGCGGGAGTGACGCTCGGCGGTGGCACGGCGGCGGCGGGCGAAGACACTGCCGCGACGGCGGACTGGAGCGAAGTGGTTGCGGGCGGCTGGCTGCGCGAAACACTGGAGCAGATCCGCCAGCCGGACGGTGCGGCGACGTTCGATCCGAACGAGCATCTGCAGGCCACGCTTCGGCCGTATCAGGCCACCGGTGTGAAGTGGCTGTGGCTGTTGCAGAGCCTGGGTCTGGGTGCGTGTCTCGCGGACGACATGGGGCTGGGCAAGACGATTCAAGTCATCGGGCTGCTGTTGCGGCTGAAGCATGGCTCTGTGCCCGGAGCGCCGCAATCCTTGCGGCGAGATGAGAAAACCTCGTCCAGCACGCCGCAAGGATTGCGGCGCTCCGAAAACGTTGCTCCCACCCTCATCATCGCTCCCGCATCGCTGCTGGCGAACTGGAAGAACGAGCTCGCTCGATTCGCGCCCACGCTGTGCGCTGGCTTCGCGCATCCCGCCGAAGCACCCGGCGGCGAATGGCGCGACGCCAAGACCGCCGACGCCTTTCTGGCGGACAAGGATATTATTCTCACCACCTACGGCCAGGCCGCGCGGCTGGAGTGGATGGCCGAGCGCGAGTGGCGACTGGTCGTGCTCGACGAGGCGCAGGCGATCAAGAACCCCGGCGCGCGCCAGACCCGCGCCATCAAGCGCCTGCGCGCCCGCGCCCGCATCGCTCTCAGCGGTACGCCAGTCGAAAACCGCTTGGGCGATCTCTGGTCGCTTTACGACTTTCTCAATCCCGGACTGCTCGGGGCCGCGTCGGAGTTCACGCGCTATGTGAAGAATCTCCAGGCCGCCGAGCCGCCGAACTTCGCGCCGCTGCGACAGCTCGTGCGTCCCTACATCCTTCGCCGGCTCAAGACCGACCGCAGCATCATCTCCGACCTCCCGGACAAGACCGAGCTGACCGCGTGGTGCCCGCTCGGCAAACGCCAGGCCGCGCTCTACGAAAGAAGCGTTCACGAACTCGCCGAGAAACTGGAGACGCTCGCCGACGGCATCCAACGTCGGGGCCTCGTGCTCGCCTTTCTGATGCGCTTCAAACAAATCTGCAATCACCCCAGTCACTGGCTGGGCGACGGTGCCTACGTGGCGGACGAGAGCGGGAAATTTCTCCGCCTCGCCGAACTCTGCGAAGAGATCGCTTCGCGCCAGGAGAAGGCCCTGGTCTTCACGCAATTTCGCGAGATGACAGGGCCACTCGCCGACCGGATGCGCGAACTGTTCGGTCGCCCTGGCCTCGTCCTCGACGGCTCGACGCCCGTGAAGCAGCGCCAGCAACTCGTCGCGGATTTCCAGCGCGACGACGGACCGCCGTTCTTCGTGCTCTCACTCAAGGCTGGCGGCACGGGCTTGAACCTCACCGCCGCGAGCCACGTCCTGCACTTCGACCGCTGGTGGAATCCCGCCGTCGAAGCACAGGCCACCGACCGCGCCTTCCGCATCGGGCAGAAGAAGAACGTGCTGGTCCACAAATTCGTCTGCCGCGGCACCATCGAGGAACGCATCGACGCCCTCATCACGGAGAAGAAGGCGTTGGCCGAATCCGTCCTCGGCCCTGAGGGCGGCGCGGAGACGCTGCTCACCGAAATGTCGAACGACGAGTTGCTCCGCTTCGTTGCGCTGGACTTGAAGACGGCCAGTGGGGAATGATTCGTAAATCCGAAATCGAATGCTGAAATCAGAAGGAAGCTCGAAGGCGGAAATGCGATACGGACCTTTGCTGGGAACAAGGAATATCCGGTGCAGAGCTGGGCGATCCTGGGCGCGTGTTACTGACGTGAACGCTGGACCGTTTACGAATTACGGATTTCGTTCGGACCTCGGATTTCGGGATCCAGATCTATCAAACCACTGATCAAAAACAACGAACCACTCATCATGTCCTGGTATTCATTTCGTCCCTACGTCTCTGTCGCCGAACGTCACCGCAAAGCTCAAGCCGCCGCCAAGAAGATGTCAAAGAAGGGGCACAGCCTTGCGCCCATCAGTCTCGCGACCAAAAAGATTGCCTCCACCTTCTGGGGCAAAGCTTGGTGCGACAACCTCGAAGCCTACAGCGACTATGAGAACCGCCTGCCTCGCGGGCGCACCTACGTCCGCAATGGCTCGGTGATCGACCTCCAAATCAGCACCGGCAAAGTCGAGGCGCTCGTACAAGGCTCGTCGCTCTATAGAGTTTCCATCGAATTCAGTTCGCTCGTGCCGAAGCGCTGGAAGGAGTTCAAGGCGCGCAGCGCCGGCAAGGTGACCAACCTGCTCGATCTGCTCCAAGGCCGGCTTTCCAAGGAGATCCTCGCAGACATCACGGCGCAGGACACCGGTCTGTTTCCGGCTCCGAAGGAGATCAAACTTGGCTGTTCGTGCCCCGATTGGGCGGACATGTGCAAGCATGTTGCTGCTGTTCTTTACGGTGTGGGCGCGCGGCTCGATGAGAAGCCTGAACTTTTTTTCACCTTGCGAGGCGTGGATATGCAGGAACTCATCACTGCCGCCAGTACCAGCGCGACAACGCCCGTCATCGCCGGAAACGCCGTGGACACGGCGTTGGAAGGCGCGGATCTCACGGAAATCTTCGGGGTGGAACTCGAAACCACAGAGGCTGCTCCTTCAACTGTGGCGAAACCGGTCCTTGCCCTGGCCAGGAAGTCTCCCCGCAAAAAGTCCGTGCCGGCGAAAAAGATAAAACCAAAAACACGCGCCTCGAAATAGAAGGCTAATCATCGTGCTGTGGAGACTGGGGGATGGGCGGCAAATCTCGGAGGTGGCGCGGGAACAGAGGTTGGCGTTGCGAACGAGTACAGCAAACTCCTGAACTCCAACATTGGGTGGGAATCGGAGTCGAACCTTCCGTAGCCGCGATACTCAAGTGTGGTTGGAACGTTTCTGTTCCTTTCGCAAATTTCTGAGGTGGCGATAGCCGACCAGCTTCTTCCGCTCCTCATCCCACAATCGGAGTGAGAAGGACTTCAGACTGGAAAAGAGAGTGATGGGTTTCACGTCCTGGACCAAGGAATCCGAGCGATGACATCGCTCCAGATTGTAATTCGGAATCAGCGAGCTCCGATGATGAATGTGATGAAAGCCGATGTTGCCTGAGAACCACTGAAGGATTTTGGGCAGCTTGTAAAACGAACTGCCCCGCAATGCCGCCGCAGTATAATCCCATTTTGCACCGCGTTCCCAGTAAACATCTTCGAACTGGTGCTGGACATAGAACATCCACACAGGCTGAGGCACATCAGATACCACAGGAGGGCGTAGGGGGCGAGGGTGTTGACGATCTGCCAGAGTGCCCGCCCAGTCGAGGGTTTCTGAAATTCCGCGACAATTTGTTTCCACTCCTGGATGTCCTCTGGAGATGCCGCTTGAGATCCTGATGATTCGTTTGGCATCGCACACTTTAAGTTTGGTTTACCATCGGCGGGAGATCCGTCATTCCGCTCTCCTGACGTTGCCACATCTTCACCCTGATTTGGCAGAGAATGCCTCGCGTTCTTTTACATACTGAGGAGACCGTGGGATAGGCTCTGACCTCAGATGAGATGGGGCGGACTGAAAAAGCAATGGCGAGTTGAAATCCCTGCGAACGGGACGGTATTCAGGCGGGCGAGCGGATGGGCGCCAGAGGCACCGGTTGCGGGGCAGTGTGCGGGAGAGGCTCAG
>SXMN01000086.1 GCA_005777315.1 Verrucomicrobiales bacterium | reverse complement strand
CGAGTATCGAGATCGCCGAGTTACTGAGGAGACCGTGGGATAGCCTACGAATTCCGGAGAGTGCCGTGGGTGTAGATGCAAGGCGTGAGCGCGGGAGGATGCCCGCAGTGGCCTCTGACCAAGCGAGCAACGCAGCAGATGCGCCTGCGCACCTCCGAGATTTGTAGGCTAACCTGCGGTCTCCTCAGTAATATGGAATAACCATGAAGTACCTGATCCAGGAAATCTGGCGTAGTGTTACCGGCCAATTCCGCCACCGGAAGGTGCGCCTCTACGACATTTTGGCAGGACAGACCATGCTCGCGGTGCAAAGAAACATGTTGCAACAATTGGCCGGCAGGTTCACAAGCGAGCGCAAATCCAACCTTGACTGCATTCGTCCGGCATCACTTGTGGACTGGAAATCGGCGGAGCAGCAGGTCGGATCTTAATCGAGGCGATCAAGGGTGGCGGCCATGGCGACTGCGGCACAAATCCAAAAACTTCCCCCGTTCGACGGGCCTTCGGGCGCTGACCGGAGCCTTGATCCGCCGTACGTGCCCGACCACGCGCTTCTTCGCTGCATCGGACGCGGCAGTTATGGAGAGGTCTGGCTGGCGCGAAACACGATGGGAACCTACCGTGCGGTCAAGATCGTGCGGCGGCAGAGCTTTGAGGATCAGCGTCCTTTCGATCGTGAGTTGCATGGAATCGAGAAGTTCGAGCCGATCTCGCGCTCGCATCCAGGCTTGATGAACATCCTGCAAGTCGGCCGCAACGAAGCCGACGGCTACTTCTACTGCGTGATGGAACTGGCGGACTCTGTCGAGGATGGGGAAGTTCAGGGTTCAAGGTTCAAAGTCCAAATCCCGGCTCCGATCTGCCAGCGGGCCACGAGAAAACGACGTTGAACTTTGAACCTGGAGCCTTGAACTCGGACACCTACGTTCCTCGCACCCTCCGCCACACGGCCAATCAACAAGCCGGCCTGCCAGTGGCCGAATGCCTCAAACTTGGTTTGGCCCTCACGGACGCGCTTGGCTTTCTCCACG
Organism: Verrucomicrobiales bacterium; assembly: GCA_005777315.1. Classification (GTDB taxonomy): domain Bacteria; phylum Verrucomicrobiota; class Verrucomicrobiia; order Limisphaerales; family F1-12-MAGs170; genus F1-120-MAGs170. The sequence continues at coordinate 18,959 of SXMN01000086.1, read as the reverse complement.
AACACGGCCTGGTCCACCGCGACATCAAGCCTTCGAACATCATCTTTGTGAACGGCGTCGCCAAGCTCGCCGACATCGGACTGGTGACGGGTGTGGAGGAGACGCGTTCATTCGTCGGAACCGAGGGCTTCATCGCGCCAGAAGGGCCGGGGACACCTCAGGCCGATCTCTACAGCCTGGGCAAGGTGCTCTACGAAATCAGCACTGGCAAAGACCGGCAGGCGTTTCCGGATTTGCCCACGAACATCGGGCAGAGTTCGGATCGCGCTGAGTTGCTGGAGTTAAATGAAATTCTCGTCAAGGCCTGCGCCAACGACCCGCAAAATCGCTACACGACTGCCATGGAAATGAGGGCTGACCTGGCCTTGTTGGAAAGTGGCCGATCGATCAGACGCCTGCGGGTGGCGGAACGGAGGTTTGCTCAAGCCCGCTTCGTTGGATTGGTGGCGGCGGGCGTCGCTGTGGTCGCCACGGTTGCGGTCTTGTTTTTCGCCCGCCAAGCGAAGCGGGAACATGAGTTCCGCGAGCGACTTCAAGAAGAGATGAAACTCACGAACACCGCCAGGCAGTCCGCCCGCCAGGAATCGTACGCCCGCGCGATGCTGTTGGCGCACGAAGGTGTTCACGCCAACAACTTTGGCCTCGTCCGCGAGCTGCTCGACCAAACAAGGGCTTTTGCGATGACTGCCGGCACATCGAACGCCGCGCAGAGGACGCTACCTTGGGAATGGCGGCGTTTGCAATACGAGTGCCGCGACGAAGCGGCTTCGGTGCTTGCCCAATGCGCCGACAGTTTGGCGTCAGTGGCGGTGTCGCCTGGCGGCGGATGGCTCGCTGCCGGCCTGGACAATGGCCAGGTTCTTTTGCAGGACCTTTTGGGTAATCAGTCGCGACAGGAATGGCCGGTGGCTAAATCGGGCGTGGAGTGCCTTGCATTCTCTCCAAACAGCGAGCTACTCGCGGCAGGCTGCGCTGACGGTTCCGTCCGTGTTTTGGCGGTTCCGTCCGGCAAGCTCACGACCGAATTCCAAGAACCGGATGGAATCATTGATCTGTGTTTTTCGCAGGATGGCCGGCAGCTTGCCTACGGATCCACTCTCCGCATCAGCATTGGCGACGTCCTCACTGGCCATCACACCAGCGAAATAACTGCCAGCACCATGTACCGGCTCGCAATCACACCCAACCTGGGGTTGATCACCGCAACATTATATCCTCAGGGACTCGCTTGGTGGTCGAAGGGCACAAATGCAATATTTCCTGATGTGGTCGGCAATCGTTTCACCGATCATGGACAGGCGATATCTCCGAATGGCCGCTGGCTCGCCATCGCGCTGGCGGATTATTCGATCGAACTCTGGTCTGTGGCTGAGAAGCGGCCGGTGCATCGATTGCCCGGCCACTCAGCCGCGATCCGTGCCGTGGCCTGGTCACCCGACAGCCGGTTGCTTGCCAGCGGCAGCTACGACCAAACCGTGATAGTCTGGGACGCGGAACGTGGAGCAGCGCTTCGCCGGTTGCGCGGTCATCAGGATTTCATCGTGGCACTCGCATTTTCGCCGAATGGCCGAACCCTGTACAGCGCCAGCCAGGACCGAACGGTTCGGGCTTGGGCAAATTTGCAGTCAGTTTCTGATGGAGATAAAACCAATTTCACTGCGCATGTCGCTTATGGGCTCATCAGCCCGGGAGCGCGTTTTGCGTGGGGAGTAGTTTCCAACGACACTTTTTGGGCGCTGAACACTCAACCCGTCCCCAGTCTTCACAGTCGCCTTCAGGGTTCCTTTGTCCAAGCCGCCATCTCCCCGGACGGACGCTGGATGGCAGCAGCGGACAATGACTGCAAAATGTACCGCTACGAGAACGACAAATTCACCTTAGATGCGACGCACCGCACCAACCTTCACACCGAATCAGCACCCGGATTTTCGCCAGACGGTTCTCGCGTCGCGATGGTCGGCACCAATGGGGTTCTGGTGGTCTGGCAACTGAAGCCGTGGCGCGAACTCGCGCGCTGGGTTCTCCTGGAAAGGGCGTGGAGTAAAGCCACCCGGTTTGATCCGACGGGCAAACGCGTCTTCATTTTTTGCCCTTTCTTCGGGGTCATTGTCGCCGAGATGGACACACGCCGCCTGATCTCAATGCCGAAGGATGGAAAATACACGCTCAGTGGCATGGACATTTCACCCGACAATCGGCTCCTGGCCGTCTCAAGCTTCAGAGGAACCGTGGCGCTTTGGGCCTGCGCGCCGGGCGAAGAACCACACCGCCTGGATCCAGACATTCCGGGCCGCACCGACGCATGGTCCGTCGCATTCTCGCCAGACAGCCAGCGTCTCGCGGTAGGCCTGGCCAACGGAAACATTCAAATCTGGGACATCCGGCATCGGATGCTCGTTGGCGTGTTGAAAGGCCACCGTCATCCCGTCTTGGACCTCGGTTTCAATCCCGACGACGACAGCCTCGTTTCCATCTCGCCAGACGAACTGCGGGTCTGGCGTGTAGCGGACAGAAAGTGATCATGTCATTTTCAGCCCATGCTGACTGGTCAAACTGGGATAATCGCACGCGCCCTGTGGGCGGCCTCCCGTGGCGTTCACCGCGGAGAGAATCCATTCTTCATGCCAGCCCACACTGAGCCTGATGTCTGAGCGCATGATCCACGAGCACCAGCGCCGTCATGGCTTCAACCATCGGGACCGCGCGCGGCAGGACACAGGGGTCGTGTCGGCCGCGACCTTTTAACTTCGTGTTCTTGAATTCCACGCTCACCGTGGCCTGCTCATGCATCACCGTGGCCACCGGTTTGAAGGCGACCCGAAAGTAGATCAGTTCGCCGTTGGAGATGCCCCCTTGGATCCCACCAGACCGGTTCGTGAGTGTGCGGACCTTGCCACCCTTCATCCGGAACAGATCGTTGTGCTGGGTTCCGCTCATCAAGATTGAATCAAAGCCCGATCCGACATCGAAGCCTTTTGATGCGGGAAGACTCAGCATCGCTTTGGCGAGATCCGCCTCCAATCGATCAAAGACGGGTTCCCCCCAGCCGGGGGGCACTCCGCGAGCCACGCCTTCAACAATCCCTCCCAAACTGTCTCCGGCACGACGCGCTTTCTCGATCGCCCGAACCATCTTGTCCGCCGCCGCGGCATCGGGACATCGGACTATGTTTGACTCCACCTCCGACAATTTCACCCGCTCGCGGTCCACGTCGGCGGCGATGCGTTGCACTTGTTTGACATAAGCCAGTACTTCCACGCCGAACCGCTCGCGAAGGATTTTCTTCGCAATTGCCCCGGCAGCCACACGTCCGATGGTTTCCCTCGCGCTGGTTCTCCCACCCCCTGGCCATGCCCGGATTCCGTACTTTGCGAAGTAGGTGAAGTCCGCGTGGGAAGGACGAAATTTCGTCGCCATTTCAGAGTAAGCCTCGGAACGGGCATCCTCATTTTTCACCCAGATGGAAATAGGAGTGCCAAGTGTGTATCCGTCGAAAGTCCCGGATAGAATCTGGGCCGCATCTGTTTCCTTTCGCGGCGTGACGATCTTCGATTGCCCGGGCCGGCGTCGATCAAGGTCCGGTTGAATATCCGCCGCCGTCAGCGCCAGCCGCGGAGGACACCCGTCCACCACGACGCCCACGCCGCCGCCATGCGATTCTCCCCAGGTCGTGATCCGAAAAAGCTCTCCGAAAGAATTTGCCATGCGTGGGAAGCTTGGGGCAAATCCAAGTCGAGGTCAAACCAAGCACCCCCAACGGCTCCTGTGCGACTCGCCCCCCTCGGTCGGCGTCCCTCCGATCGGATCATTCGTTCCGGAGACACACCCTCTGGTGACTGGTCACGTCGCACCGAGTTCCCGACGAGACAGCCGCATTCCCTATTTCAACTGGAAGAAACTGGAAGAATTAAGGACCCGCCAGCCACCGGCAGCGTTAAACCGGTAATCCAAGTGGGGAACTCGGATTGAGAGAATCTGGATTCTCTTTCGACTGGCGGGTCGAGCTGCAAGTTAGCATGTCACTTCCAAGGATTGCAAGTCTGACAATGAATTGCGGTCCCTCGATTTCAGCGTAACTCAATTCTCCTGCGCATAGAATGTTGAGCATGGACCGCTCCAGAAGTTCGAGACCAGGCTTCTCTCAATTTTACTCACCGCAGCCGGGCTGCACTCTGAGTCCGCACCAAAATCGTAAGTTATTTTTGCGCGAACTCTGAACTCGGATCACCTGGCCGGTTCCTGTGGGCGATCAGGACCACCTCGCGGCGGTCCTCCAAACGGTCCACCGCCAGCCGTCAGATCCTGATTGATTCCCGCACGCAACTGGTCGTCGTTCAGGGATCCGCTCTTGTCTGAATTCCATTTCTCGAACCATTTCTTGAATCCAGCGGTGACCTCCAACCTTGTGACTTGAGAGTCCTTGTCCGCATCCAGGGCGGTGAACATCGGTCCACCTATGAAATTGCCCGGACCAAAACCACCTCGGCCTCCCCGTCCACCGCCTCCCGGTCCTCTGGGACCAAACCCTTCAATCGCCTGGCCTTCAGATTTTCCTGCCAATTGATCGGCCACCGATTTGGCGCGAGCGGTGACGAATCCTTTGATCGGCTTGGGAGGGTCACCAAAGAAACCAAACCCACCTCTTCCGCCCCCTGGCCCGCCGCGCTGCCCGCCACCTCCACCCCCAAACATCATCGGCGCAACCGGCTCGCCCGCTACAACCTTGTCGAATCTCTCCAGCTTCTCGGCGGACTCATCCTTGACTGCCGGACGAATGGCCGCGGCGATTTCATCCACTTGTTTGCTGAAACGCTCCGGACGGAAGATCGTCTTGCTGAACTCATCCAGTTTGGCGAGGTAAAGCTTTTTGAAAGCAGGCACAGAATAAACGCGCTCGAGGAGTCGCACATCCCGGTGCCACGGCTTGTGAATGCTGAGTTGTTCGCGCTGCTCCTGGCTTCCCATCATCCCAAACTGTCCAAACGAATGATCCAGATCCCATGGGATGAATTGAAATTTCTGCGTCTTGGATTCGAGATAAACCAGAAAGTTCTGCCCCAGACCTAGAATGCTATCCAGCGTGGCAACCCATGTCGTGACAGCCATGAATCGGGCGAACTCATCCAGGTCCAGATAATCGCCGACCTTGGCGGCGAATTCCGCGTCGTCCGCCTTGCTCACCAGTTTGCAGAATTCCATGACGCGCTTCTGCTGCTCGGGCGTCAGGTCTGTCTTAGCATCATACGGCTGCTTGTATTTTGACCAATCGTCGCCCATGTCCTCGAAAGGCGTTGGTGTCACCGGCTTGAAGATGGCGCCCTTCTTCGTTCCAAAGCGTTCGTTGGCGAACTTGGAGTCCACATTTTCCACGATTGAATAAAGGCCGGCGTACACCTTGTCGTGCTTGCCCGGCACGGTGATATAGACCCGGGCGTATGAGCTCCGGGGTGCCGGCACACCCGCATCACGATAGAGGCGGTGCGACATCACCTCGTTCATCCAGCTCGCGTCGGTAACGGAATTGTGAAGGTTCAGCGTACTGACCCCGCCGAGCTTCTGGCCCTTCTTGAATTCTGAAAGCTGAATCTTGAGGGACTTTTTCAGCGACTCACGAGATCCCATGAACGTCCCGTTGCCTTTGTAGCGCACGGCGACATCGGAAAAAGTCTGCCCCTCGAATTCCATGTCCGCGTGGCCATAGTTGAATTCAACCCCCGCCGCGGAAGCCAGACCGTTCCTCTTGCCTTCGGCGCCCTGCAAGCCAGGACCGCCGCCCCTTCGACCGCCCGGCCCTCCAGGCCCTCCTTGAAGGGTTGCGTTCAGCCCATCGCGCATCTTTTCTTCATTCAGCTTGCCCGCCTTGTCCTTGTCCCAGGCATCAAACCATTTTTCTCCCATCGAGACGAACTCGGTCTGGCTCAGTTTCGAATCCTTGTCCGCGTCACCTTGAGCCATGAAGCCTGGCGCCATAAAATTCCCCGGCCCGAATCCACCGCCGCCCCGCCCACCGGGTCCGCCGGGTCCGCCCCGGCCTGGCCCTCCAAAAAACCCTCCCCCGCCGCCCTGTGGCTCCATGGCAGCCCACTGATCCGGCGCTATCTTCAAATGGATCGTCCACACTTTGGTGGGATTAAAAAGCTCCTCAGACTTCAGACTTTTGACGTTGGCGTCCGCGCCTGCCGCCGCGCTCGTTAGAGCGGTCAATGCGAGAATGGAGAATGCGGCGGTGCTAGAATGCCAATGAAGTGAAAGAGTTTGTAGAAACGTCATTTTGTAGCGTCTGACGCGCGGGAGTTGAACTTTGGAATCAGTCATAACCAGGGAGACAACACAATGCGCTCAAAAGTTACAAACATGTTACACCCGGCAAGTCCAAAAATGTTGCCGGAGCACCAAGTTCACGCTGGCGCTTGACCACACTCAAACAAAGCGGTTTGCTTTGCGCGCCTCGAAAAATGACCGACTCAAAACCATCCCTCGATCAGCTTCGTATAGATCGAACTGGAAACAAGGATTCATCCCCGCGCTACCGGACGGTAATCGCCATTCTTGCGGTCCTACCCCTCCTCGGATTGACCGCCTGGTGGCTGATACGTCCCAAGCCCGCTGTGGTTCACACCATCGCGGCGAGCGCTGGTGTGACGGGTGGGAGTGCCGGCCCACGCACATTGCTCAACGCCTCGGGCTACGTTACCCCGCGGCGGGAAGCAACCGTTTCCTCCAAGGTCACCGGCAAGGTCGTTGAGGTTCTCATCGAGGAAGGTATGAAGGTTGAAGCCGGACAGGTGCTCGCCAGGATCGACTCGCTCAACGTCGAGGCAAACCTTCGGCTGGTGGAGGCGCAGCTCCAGGCTTCCCGCTCCTCGCTGGAAGAAACGAAAGTGCGGATCGAGGAGGCAGAGCGTGAATTCCGGCGTGCGACCAGCCTTGCTGAAAAGCAGATAGCGACTCAAGCCGACCTCGATCGTGCAGAATCAGAAGTGAAATCGCTTCGCGCGCGGCTCGACAAACAAAAGGCGGACATCGCGGTCGCCGAGCGCGAAGTGGCCGTATGGAAGCAGCAACTGGACGATACCGTGATCCGTGCGCCGTTCACGGGCGTTGTCACAATCAAGAATGCACAGCCTGGCGAGATGATTTCGCCCATGTCTTCCGGCGGATTTACGCGCACCGGCATCTGCACCATCGTTGACATGTCCTCGTTGGAAGTAGAAGTGGACGTGAATGAGAGCTTCATCAACCGTGTCACGGCAGGACAGCAGGTGGAGGCGACGCTTGATTCCTATCCTGAGTGGAAAATTCCTTCGAAAGTCATCGCCATCATTCCAACGGCTGACCGGCAGAAGGCAACGGTCAAAGTGAGGGTCGGGTTCGAGAAGCTGGATTCCCGCATCCTGCCCCAAATGGGCGTCAAAGTGGCCTTCCACGGCTCGGAACAATCTAGTTCCGCCCAGAGCGCGAGCGTCACGGTGCCGAAAGCAGCAGTCCGCCAGGATGACGGCCGCAATATCCTCTGGGTGGCACGCGATGGTCGCGTCGAGCGCCGCGCGGTCACGGTTGGCAGGACAATTGGCGAAGAAACCTCCATCACGGCAGGACTCACGTCTGGTGAAAAAGTCGTCGTGCAGGGCGGTGAGAACCTCAAGGATGGCGGCAAGATCAAGGAGGCAAATCAATGAGCAACGACAATGGCGTACTGGTCAAAGTGAACAACGTGGAGAAAGTATTCCGACGAGGATCGGAGGAAATTCACGTCCTCACAGGCCTGTCTCTTGAAGTTCCCAGTGGGGACTTTCTCGCGCTCATGGGCCCGTCGGGTTCCGGGAAATCGACGCTGCTCAATCTGATCGGCGGCTTGGATCGGCCCACCGCCGGCTCTGTGAGCATAGGCGGAGAACGCATAGATCAGATGGGCGATCGTGCTCTTGCCGCGTGGCGTGCCAGACATGTCGGCCTCGTGTTCCAGTTCTACAACCTTCTCCCCGTCCTCACCGCCGAACGCAATGTGGAACTGCCGTTGCTCCTGACCCACCTGTCGAAAGCCGATCGCAGGAAGCACGTCGAAGCCGCACTCAACGTCGTGGGCCTCTCACATCGAACAAAGCATTATCCGCGCACTCTCTCCGGCGGCGAACAACAGCGGGTGGGCATCGCGCGCGCCATTGTGACAGATCCAACAATCCTGCTGTGCGACGAACCGACCGGCGACCTCGACCGGAAGTCGGGTGATGAAATTCTCTCGTTGCTGCAAGCGCTGAACCGCGAGCACGGCAAGACGATTGTGATGGTGACTCATGATCCCCACGCCTCGGGGCGAGCCAAACGGACCGTGTACCTGGACAAAGGCCGGCTCTCGAGTATGAAGCCGGAGTAGAGGTGCCCATGAAATTCTTTCACCTGACCTGGAGCAATTTGAAGCGGAAGAAGCTCCGCACAGTTCTCACCCTTCTCTCGATCCTCGTTGCCTTCGTGCTTTACGGATTTCTGTGCGCCATCAAGCAGGCGCTCACGGGCGGCGTCAGCATGGCCGGCGCGGACCGGCTCGTCGTGCGGCACAAGGTTTCCATCATTCAATTGCTGCCCCAAAGTTACGAGGCCCGGATGGAGCGCATACCTGGCGTTTCGGCGGCGGTTCATCAGACTTGGTTCGGCGGCATTTTTCAGGATCCTAAGAACTTCTTTCCGAACATGGCTGTCGAGCCGGAGAAGTTCATGGCGATGTTTCAAGACTTCGTCCTCCAACCGGCTGAGAAGGAAGCCTGGCTCAAGACTCGCACGGGAGCCGTCGTCGGTCGTGGCACAGCGAAGCGCTTTGGCTGGAAGATCGGCGATCGCATTCCGATCACCTCGCCCATCTGGGGGCAGCCGCCGAATCAACCGAACTGGGAGTTCGACATTGTAGGCATCTTTGATGGCGCAACGAAAGGCACTGACACCTCTCAATTGTTCTTCCGTTACGATTATTTTGATGAAGCCCGTCGGGGTGGCAAGGGGCAGGTCGGTTGGTACACACTTCGGATTCAGGATCCGAATCGTGCCGCTGAAGTGGCCAAAAGGATAGATGAAGAGTTCGCCAATTCGCCTTTTGAAACCAAGACCGAGCCCGAGGGTGCCTTTGCCCAGGCGTTTGCCGCCCAGATTGGCAACATCGGGGCGATCCTCATTGCAGTGGTGAGCGCCGTGTTCTTCACCATCCTGCTCGTCGCTGGAAATACCATGGCCCAAGCGGTGCGCGAAAGGACTGAGGAACTTGCCGTGCTCAAGGCGATGGGATTCACAAACTCGCTGGTGCTGGTTCTCGTCCTGGCGGAATCATGCCTGATTGCCGGAACTGGAGGAGGGCTTGGGTTGGGGCTTGCCTGGCTTGCCACATCCGCGGGCAATCCGCTTCCAGGCTTGCTGCCGGTCTTTTACATACCTCCCTTTGATCTGGCGATTGGCCTGGCTCTGGTGGCGGCCCTGGGAATCATCGCAGGCATCTTCCCCGCCCTCCAGGCCATGAGGCTGCAGATCGCAGTCGCTCTCAGGAGGGGCGCATGAAACAACGGACATCCAATTCAATTTCATGACTTCACCGATCAACTGGATTTCACAAATCCTCTGTGTCACCGCATTCAATCTCCGCACACTTCCCGCGCGCAAAGGAGCGGCGGCTTCCGCGGCCATCGGAATCGCCGGTGTGGTGGCGGTTTTTGTTGGCGTGTTGTCCATCGCTGAAGGATTTCGCAAAGCCATGACGGCCTCTGGCTCACCAGACACGGCCATCGTCCTGCGCAGCGGATCAAACACCGAAATGACCAGCGGATTCAGCAGGGACGAAACGCGGCTTATCGCCGACGCTCCCGGACTGGCTCGCTCGGCGGACGGAGCGCTCGCCTCGGCGGAGTTGTTCGTGATCATCAATCTTCCCAAACGGTTCACCGGCACGGATGCGAACGTGCCGTTGCGCGGGCTGGATTGGACCGCGTTTGACGTGCGCAAGGATCTGAAGATCGCTCAAGGCCGGCGCTTCGAACGCGGGCGCAACGAGATCGTCGTCGGGGCGGGAGCTGCGCGGGAGTTTGCGGGATTGGACATCGGGAAGAAAGTGCGGGTTGGCCGGAACGACTGGGAAGTCGTCGGCGTGTTTACCTCAAGCGGCGGGATCGCTGAATCCGAGATTTGGGCTGATGCCACGGTGCTGCAATCGGCTTACCAGCGCGGCGCCTCCTGGCAGTCCGTTTATGCGAGACTCACCTCCGCCGAAGCCTTCCAGGAGTTCAAGGACTCGCTCACCACGAATCCTCAGTTGAATGTCAAAGTTGTTCGCCAGACGGACTATTACGCCGAACAATCAACCCAGATGACCCGCTTGATCCAGACGCTTGGCTATGCCATCGCCGCTCTGATGGGATTGGGTGCCGTGTTCGGAGCACTGAACACGATGTACAGCGCGGTTTCCGCACGAACTCGCGAAATCGCAACCTTGCGCGCCCTCGGATTTGGAGCTGGCCCTGTGGTTTTCTCACTCTTGATCGAGTCACTCGCGCTGGCCCTTGCCGGAGGTGTGGCGGGCGCGGCGGCGGCTTATTTTGCCTTCGATGGTTTCTCTGCGGCGACCATGAACTGGCAGAGCTTCAGTCAAGTGGCATTCGCCTTTACAGTCACACCAAGGCTGCTCATTCAGGCGATCATCTGTTCGATGGTCATCGGTCTGATTGGCGGATTGTTTCCCGCCATCCGCGCTGCGAGGTTGCCGATTTCAGCCGGCCTGCGCGAAGTGTGACTTGTGTGATTTGACTTCTGCCCGCAAAAGCGTTCGTGGTTGAGTCGCTTACTGTGGATGCCGCAGGATAGCCGTGGGTCTCATCAGTTTTTTCTCCGGAAGATTATTACATGCTGTCGTGGCAGGGTCTTGATTGTCTCGACCCATTCCAACGGCAGCACGCTCATTTCCTTGCGGACTTGAGCTGCCGACATTTTGTGAACCAGTTTGATCGGCACCTCGGGATCTTCGGCACGATACTCGACAAAGACAACCCGCCCGCCCGGCTTCAAGGAGCGGCAGATCGACTCCATCATCTCGAACGGATGCGAGAACTCATGATAAACATCGACCATGATCGCGAGATCGACTGACTTGGCAGGCAGGCGTGCGTCTTCAATCGTCCCTAGCACCGGCACCACGTTCGTTACTGCACGATCCGCCATTTTCTTCACCAGTAGATCCAGCATCTCCTGCTGAATATCCACGGCAAAAACTTTGCCCTGCCGACCCACGCTCTTCGCCATCCTCCAACTGAAGTAGCCGGTCCCCGCGCCGATGTCCGCCACTGCATCACCGGGCTTGAGCTTGATCGCATCCAGGACCAGACCCGGACGCTCCTCAACCTCACGCTCCGGACGTTCCAGCCAGTCTGCGGCGGGATGCCCCATGACGTGGGCAATCTCACGCCCCATGTAAAACTTCCCGATGCCGTTCGGATCATGCTCGGCGCGCATCTCGTAACGGGACGCCACAGGAACATCAGCACCAGACGTCTGCCAGGGTCCGGCGAATAAAAGCACCGCTGCGATGAACATTAAACGTATTAAAACCTGTGAAGGAGCATGGGGAAAAGTGAACATGAAACCAAGGTACCGCAGGCCAGGCTGGATTCCAAGGCAACACTTCAGGCACCGGCAGTTCCTTTTCGAGATCGCATTTCGCTGCGGTTCAAACCAACGAAAATCCGAAACGAGCTCCCCCACCCTGCCAATGGACCGCACCCATACTGAGGAGACCGTGGAAGATCTGCCTGGTCTGCCACGGGACGAGCGGAGATTTGACTTAAGCGCCCAAGGCCGGTTGATTACATGCCATACCAGATGAAACGGAACTTTTACTTGTGGGCCGCAGTGGCATTGTTGTGCGGTCGATTCGCGGCGTTCGCCAAGATGACGCCGGAACAGACTGCGAAATTGCCGGCACCCTCCGCGCATTCCGTCAACTTCAGCTCTGAGATCAGACCGATCCTCGAAGCAAGCTGCATGAAGTGTCATGGCCGGGGAAAGAGCAACGGCGGCTTCAGCATCGAAACCCGCGAGTCGTTTCTCAAGGGTGGTGACACCGGCGCCGCCATTGTCACCGGCAAGAGCGAGGAGAGTTTGTTGATCGAACTGGTGATGGGCTTCGACCCGGATTCGATCATGCCGAACAAAGGTTCAAAGCTCAAACCCGAGCAGGTCGCCTTGCTGCGGGCCTGGATCGATCAGGGAGCAAAGTGGGATCCCGGCGTGACGTTCGGCAAACTGCCACCACAAAACCTTTTACCCGCCAATCCCGCTTTGCCATCCGGCGCTGACGCCTTCACTTCCCGCAACAGCATTGACATGATTCTTGAGGGTCATTTCGCGAAACAGGACCTCAAACCAGGCGAACCTGTCGATGACCGCATCTTTGCACGTCGTGTCTATCTCGACGCGATCGGGTTGCTGCCAACGCCGAAGGAATTGGACGCGTTTCTTTCCGATCCTTCACCCGGCAAGCGAACCACGCTCGTGCGGCGTTTGCTTGCGGACAATCAACGTTATGCCGAGCATTGGCTGACGTTTTGGAATGATCTGCTTCGAAATGATTACAAGGGCACCGGCTATATCGACAACGGCCGCAAGCAAATCACCGGATGGCTTTACGAGGCGCTCGCCACGAACAAGCGTTACGATCGCTTCGTTCGCGAGCTGATCGACCCAAACTCCGAGTCGGAGGGTTTTGCAAAAGGCATTCTCTGGCGGGGAACTGTCAACGCCAGCCAGACTCCGCCAATTCAGGCCGCGCAGAATATCTCCCAGGTGTTCATGGGGGTGAACCTCAAGTGCGCCTCGTGTCACGACAGCTTCATCAATGATTGGACGCTGGCCGATGCCTACGGGCTGGCGAATATCTATGCCGATGAACCATTGGAGCTGGTAAAGTGCGACAAACCCACCGGTCACAAAGCGGTGTCCCGCTTTATTTATCCGGAATTGGGCGGCATCGACGGAAGTTTGCCCAAGGCGGAACGCACCAGGCGGCTGGCAGAAATCATGACTCAACGGCAGAACGCGCGTCTTACCCGCACTGTCGTCAACCGACTCTGGGCGCGATTCATGGGACGCGGACTGGTGGAACCTGTCGATGAGATGGAACGGCCCGCCTGGTCCCCTGAGCTGCTCGACTGGCTCGCAACGGACCTGACGGAGAATCGCTACAACCTCAAGAAGACCATCGAACGCATCCTGACCTCCCGGGCGTACCAACTCGCCGCAATCCCCGCGACTGAGCAGGGCAAGGATTATGTTTTCCGCGGCCCGCTCGTGCGCCGTTTGTCCGCCGAGCAGTATCTGGACGCGCTGTCCTCCGTCACCGGCGTGTGGCAGGGCAATCCGGAGGCTCAGGTGGATTTCCTGGCCGGAACAATGGAAGCTTCGACACGATTTGCCACGCCAGTCCGATGGATTTGGAATTCTCAAAACGCGGCTGACAAGGCCGAGCCGGCAACTGTTTACTTTCGGAGAGAAGTCTTCTTCGCCGAGCCGCCGGCCAGCGCTCACATCGTGGTGAGTTGCGATAACAGCTACGGGCTGTACATCAACGGCAAGGAAGCTGGCTCAGGCAGGGATCACTCTAAACCAACTCTGATCGACATACTCAAGCACCTCGTCAAAGGCACAAACGTCATCGCCATCGCCGCCGTCAATGATCCCTCCGCGCCGGATAAGAAGGATGCTCCGCAAACAAGCCCGGCCGGCTTGATCTGTTATGCGCGGATTCGGGCTGAACCGGTCTCCGGAAAAGATTCCACGCGCATCATGGATTTCGCCAGTGATGCCTCATGGAGGTGGTCAATGAACAAGATGGATGGTTGGGCGATGGCAGGCTTCAATACGGGATCCTGGTCCCACGCGCTGGAGCTGGGCGACGCCGATGCTTCCCCTTGGAAACTCGGAAAGAAATTTGCTCAGGTGCTTTCCGGCGCTGCGAGGCGGGGCTTGTCCAGGGCGTCACTGGTCAGCGCGGATCCCTTGATGCTCGCACTTGGACGCCCCAATCGAGAACAGGTGATGACCACACGTGCAACGGCTGCCACCACACTCCAGGCACTCGAACTCACGAATGGCCAAACGCTGGCGGAAGACTTGAAGAAGGGCGCGGAAACGCTCTTACAGGGTGCGGCGAAATCTCCCGACGAATTGGTGCGGCTTGCCTACGCTCGCGCCTTAAGCCGCTCCCCGACACCAAGCGAAGCACTCCTGGGGGCAGAGCTGGTCGGCACACCGGCCAGACGCGAAGGTGTGGAGGACCTGCTCTGGGCGATGGCCATGCTGCCCGAGTTTCAGTTGATTTATTGAGCCGCACTCAAATTCAGATCCAAGAAGAGTTATGAATATCAGATCAAGTTGGAACCGCCGTGACTTCCTGAAAACCACCAGCGCTACGACACTCGGTGCGCTTGCCGCCGGTTACCCGCGAGCATTGCTTGCCGAAGAAGCCGCAGAGAAAATAACTCCCACGGCCGACACCGTGATCGTTCTTTGGATGGGTGGCGGCATGGCTGCCACGGAGACCTTCGATCCAAAGCGCTACACGCCGTTCGAGAAAGGCATGAAGCCGGACGGCATGTGGAGCACGTTTCCGACGATCGATACCGCCGTGGATCAGATCAAGATCACGCAAGGACTGGAACGGGTCGCGAAAGTGATGGATCGCGGCACACTCATCCGCAGCTACACGGCAGGTGATCTGGGTTTCATCCTGCATTCACGGCATCAGTACCATTGGCACACCGGCTATCAACCACCGCAGACCGTTGCCGCGCCTCACATCGGCGCGATCGTCGCGCGCACCCTTGGACCACTCAATGACGCCGTCCCGCCGTTCATTAACATTGGTCAGCGCTTCGATGTTGGCGAGGGCGAGGAACTGAAGGCGTTCACCACGGCGGGATTTCTGGGGAGTGAACATGGCCCGTTCAACATTCCCTATCCACACCAGGCTGCCGATGCCGTGCGTCCTCCGGCAGGGATGAGCCCGGACCGCTTCGAGGATCGGAACAAGTTTTACAAAAAGCTGCTCGCATCAGGCCCGGTCGGAGAGTTCGGCAGTGACTACCAGAAGGAGTCGTTGCTCCGTTCGCTCGACAACGCGCATCGCCTGCTGAGTTCTCCGGCGGCGAAGGCGTTTGATCTCTCGCTCGAACCCAAGGAGTCGCTCGCGAAGTATCTGCCCGAGGGTGTCGATCCCACCCAGGCGGTAAGCGCCAAACAAACGCGCGATGGCAGCTACGAGTCGCAAACGCTTGCACGTTTCGGGATGGGGTGTTTGCTGGCGCGGCGGCTGGCCGAAGTAGGAGCGCGCTACATTGAAGTCACCACGGAATACATTCCGTTCCTCAACTGGGACACCCATGAACACGGCCATGAGAAGCTGACCAACATGAAGAAGCAGATCGACGGCGCGATCTCGCAGCTTGTCTTGGACCTGGAATCACGCGGATTGCTCAAGCGGACGTTGATCGTGCTGGCCAGTGAATTCAGCCGCGACGCGCTCATCGAAGGCAAGCCGGACAAGAAGGTAAAGGATCAGGTGCCCGTGCCCGACACCATCGACGACATCAAGAATTACGGGATGCACCGCCACTTCACCGACGCCGGCTGTGTGCTGATGTTCGGTGGCGGGATCAAGCGCGGCCATCTTCACGGTGTCACGAATGATGAACGTCCGTTCAAGACCCTCAAGGACCGTGTCATCATCGAGGATCTGCACGCGACAATTTTCCACGCTCTCGGAATCTCTCCAAAACTGTCCTACGAAACCGAGCAGCGCCCGTTCTATGTCACTCGCGACGGCCTCGGCAAACCGATCACGAGTCTGTTCGGGTGAAATGATGTCTGGCGCATAGGAACTCGACGGACTTGAGCTTATGTCCGAATTCATTTTTGCATTCGGCGCGCCGCTTGCCGTTTTTCTCCGCTACTGGTTACAGAAGGAAAATTTCCGGAAAAGGACACGCGGACTTTGATGGATCCACCAGCACACCGGGCGGCAGGTCCGTCTGGTTGGTGACGAAGGTGTAGCTCTGGCCGGTGAGCAGATCGCGGTATTCGATGCGGCGCAGACGCTCTTCGCCGCAGTTGGAGCAGAGCACCTCGCGCAGCACGCCGCAGTTGCGCGGATCGCTCGGATCAATGGGTTGCTCGCGTTCGTCGTGGAAGACGTTGTTGGTCTTGGCAACGGTGAGGTGGTAGATGGCTTGTTCGCGGCGGCAGCGCTGCCAGTAGGGGAAGTCGTGAAAGCCACGGTCTTTGATGAGCAGGGTGCGGCGGCCTTTGGGGGTGCGCTGGCGCAGGTCGTAGCTGTAGAGATGGCCGACGGCGGCGTGGCGTCCGTCGAAGGGGGGCGTGAGTGGCGTGTTCATGCCAGTGGCCGTCGAGAACCTGGCAGTCATGGCCATCCAGCTCGGGAATATGAGCGAGTTGATCGGGAAGGGTGGCTTCCAGAGAATTCAGGACGGTGTCTTGGAGATGGGCCAGCAGTTGGAGGCGGCGTTCACTATGGAGGGCGGCCAGGTAGGTGGCTTGGAGAGGAGTGTTGTCGAGCGGACAGCGGGTTTGGATGAGGGCGCGTGCGCTGGGATGTCCGTGCAGGAGCCGTTCGATGCCCATCTGGAGGAACAGTTGATCGGGCAGTTCGGGGCAGTGGCGCCGGTGTGGGTTGGCGGCTAGAGCCTTACGCAGAGGTTGGAAGAAATGATCTTGTTTTGATGCTCGCGAGAGGATTTTGAATCCACGCAAAAGCCCGCTGCGGAAGACCGTCCTGCGCGCGAAGGAAGGCCCACGAAAGCCGACTTTCACACAGTAAGTTTTGCCACCGATGCTGCATACTGAGGAGACCGTGGGATAGGCTACGAATGATGGCGAGCGCCACAGATGCAGATGCGAGGCGCGAACGCGGGAGGATGCCCGCAGCGGCCTCTGACCAAGCGAGCAACGAAGCAGGTGCGTCTGTGCCGCCGTCAAGATTTGTAGCCTAGCCCACGGTCTCCTCAGCAGGTGCCAATTCCGAGATTTTTACTCCATTTTTATTCTCGTCTCTAGGTTGAACTGCCTGGCTCATCCTCCGACAGATCAGAACTTCGCCTGCGTTTATCCACGGTTTACAGCAACTACTCCGGCTTCTTGTCTTGTGGCTCTTCTGTCACCGGCTCCCGATCGGTTGGCTTTTGGAGTGCAGGTTCCTTCTTCGGTGGAGTCCGGGCCACTGGCACTGCTGTGGCGGGCTCGCCGAACCATTGGAGGGCACGTTCCACGTGAGGCTCGTTCAACTGGTGTCCGCCGACGTAAGTCTCAAGGCGCACCGATTTGAATCCGTATTTTTCCATCGATTGACGCACGCCAACGTGATGCCAGGGAGTGGCAATGGTGTCGCCCGTGCCACTGCTGAGAAAGAAGCGCACCTGTTTGAATCGATCACCCGGCCTATAATAGGAAAACGCGATCGAGGCGGCGTCCTCATTGCAGCCCCCCATGAACACTCCGATCAATGAATAACCCTGCCTCATTGCGGATGAGCCGATGTACGCAGACCACTTGGCTCCGCCGGAAAATCCAGCGCAGGCCACCGGCCATTTCCTGGATGCGGGCCACTCCTCGTGGACACGCGCCAGGGCGGTCGAAAGCATCGACCAGCGCCAGGTGAGGTCGTCGCGTGTTGGTTTCCCGGAAGGACCGTCGGCGGCGAAGAGAACCCAACCCGAGGATGCGGCCGCTTTGCTGTAGCGCTTCATTGCTCCAATGCTCGAAGCGTCACCGTCGCTCGTGGTGCTGATGATGAGCACCGGGTAGCGGTTGGTAGGGTTGAATCCAGGCGGCAGGACGATCGCACCGATTGCCTCATCCGCGGATGGGTTGCCTCCACGTGTGACCACCATTTTCGAGTGCGTCGAGAGCGGGGCATGGAAGCGGAAGAGGCTGCCAGGTGTGATATTGGTGCCGGCGAAGGGAATCCCTGTGGCAGCGGAGCCGGTGACGGCCGTCAACAGGCACAGGGCGATGGAAGTGCGAATCACAAGGCCGAGCCGTATCCATGCAGCAGGAGCGCGGAATGAATTTCGCGCCCCAACTGGAATGTCACGGCTGCTGTCTGGCAGGTTTGAAGTCATTCAGATCGAGAACACCATTGTTTGAAACCCGCATCCGGCGGCTGCCGGGCGCGGCGTAAAGGACACTGTCGATGCGATACTCGAAACGTTTGGATTCGATCAGTGTGCGAATGCGAGCTGCCATGGACCAGTTACGGAGGTGCGCCGTGAAAGTCTGCGTGGCTGAACTCAATCGCGGTACTTCGAGCGCCTCATTGAGCATCCCTTGCCCGATGTAGGAGCCGTTGATGTAGATCTTGTGGACGGCTCCGGACAGCCGGAACGGTTCCGGGCTTTCGTTATCCAGACGGACGGTGAACACCATGGATGTTTCGAGCACGGTCGCTTCACGCGCGCTCAAATTGACCAGGCTCACCTGCACGCCGCCAGTGCCTGAATCCATCGTGGCGCAAGAAGAAGCCAGGAACACCAACACCATCGCGCTTGCGAATTGAAGAATCGATCTCATGAGAGGTTACTCGAATACACCCAAGGACCGGTTGTGACCAGATTCTTCTGCCGCAGACTTGCAGCGTTTCCGGCTCGTGCATTTACAAGTTGGCGGTAGTGGAGCGCGGAATTCATTGCGCCGGACCGTGGAAACGGAGTCCGCGCCGTGTTCTCATCCGGGGTCCGGAGGACTCGCACCTCCCTGCTGAATAGATTCCGAGCTCCGGCACCATGCTCTGACCTCAGAAAGAGCGGGGTAAACCTGAAAAGACAGTGACCGGTTCAAATCCCTTGAATTGGTGCTTTCGTGAGTGGGTCGAGTGGAGAGGTCGGGTCGTGCGGACTGTTCCCAACGGACGGCTGGAAGGTAGT
>SXMN01000085.1 GCA_005777315.1 Verrucomicrobiales bacterium | reverse complement strand
GAAACTGGAGTGAGCGTCTCGGACGATGAACTGGCTCGCGTCCATATCACGCCAGCGAAGTTCCACGGGGAATGGAACTATGTCATCGAACCCCGTTAACTAACATTTGCTCAAGTTATTATTTCGCCCGCCCTTAGTCATAATCGTCCGGCCAGAAGGATTAAGAGCGTGAGCAGGATTATGATCAGGACACCGCTCTCTCGAAACAGGCACGAGCCCGGCTTGCCGTGTCGCGAGAGTTGCGGCTAGCTTGCGCGCATGTTCAGACCATGCATCGACCTGCACGAAGGCAAGGTGAAGCAGATCGTCGGCGGCACGCTTGATGACAATTCAACGGCGCTGCGCACCAACTTCGTTGCCGACCTTCCGGCCACCTGGTTTGCGAATCTTTACCGCTCGGACGGCTTGCACGGCGGCCACGTGATCATGCTGGGGCCGGGCAATGAAACCGCCGCTCGCGAGGCATTGAGAGCGTACCCAGGCGGGCTCCAGATCGGCGGGGGAATCAATCTTCACAACGCGATCTCCTGGCTGGATGCAGGAGCGTCGCATCTGATTGTCACATCATGGGTGTTTCGCGATGGCCAACTCGATTGGGAGCGGCTTCGTTCCTTGATCGTCGCGATTGGGCGTGAACGGCTGGTGCTCGATCTGAGCTGTCGCAAGCGCGGCGATGATTACTTCGTGGTGACCGATCGCTGGCAGAAGTTCACCGACCTCAAGGTGTGCGCGGAAACCTTGGAGAAGATGGCTGAATGTTGCGACGAGTTTCTGGTTCACGCCGTCGATGTGGAGGGATTGTGCCGCGGCATCGATGCTCAATTGGTAGAGCTGCTCGCGCTCCACTCGCCTATTCCTTCCACCTACGCTGGTGGGGCGCGATCTCTGGATGACTTGGAAGCCGTGACACGTATGAGCGATGGACGAGTCCATCTGACCATCGGATCCGGACTCGACATCTTCGGCGGCTCTGGCATCCGCTATGCCGACGCGGTGGAGTTTAACCGACGCCAGATGGTGCGATGATCAAATCACTACGGTTCCGCGGTAATCGCGATGAGAAACGGCGCGCTGGACGACACCGAAGAAACGAAATCAATCTTCGCGATTTCCACCCCGGGAAGCGGGTTAACCCATGAGGTTCGGTAAAGCCGAACGTCTCCGGTGGCGCGGTTACGCCCACGCCAGGCGACGATTGAGCCGGTGGTGCTGTCGTCTGACGCCCTGGCTTCTGGCCACCAGTTGCGCACATCATATCCATACAAAATCGGCACCGAGCGCCGTCGCCCGTCGGAGTAATGGATCAGATACTGGCCGATTTGCGCGCCTTCCTTGGCGCTCCAGCCCGTGCCATGGAGGAAGTGGAGCCGCCGCGCGAGCCTGCCGATTACAATCCCGGAAACCTTGCCCGGATAACTGTGCCGGGAATTACCTTCAGTGGTTCCGGCAAGCTGGATGATGCCGCGCGCATCAAACTCGACTTCGCCGAACCGTTGCCGGCCTCGAGGGAGCCGCGCCAGATCGTTGCCGCGAAGATCCGAGTGCCAGTTCTCCGTCAATGCCGCGTTGTAGAAGGACGTAAGGTCGATGAGTTCAGGAGGAGTTTGCGGGGCACGCGATGGAATCAGAGTGATCAGGCGCGCCGGATCAGGCTTGAGGGATGAAAGATCGCCACGCACGGGCGGACGGGACATCAAAGCACTCGTGTCGATCTCCTCGAGTTCCCGGGCTTCCGTTGTTGGGCGGAACTGGAACAGGTCGCCCGAGATGGGCTGGTTCACGCGGACGTTGAAATGTTTGCTGATCAACAGATACTGCTTCGTGGAAACGCGGGAAGGTGCCGACCCCTCGACCGAGGGGATCCATGTGTTGGTTCTGATGCCGGTGAAATCCACGCTCATCTGGCGGACAAGCCGCTCGGGCCGGTCCACCCACACGGTAACCGGAGTGGCGCGCACCTGCTGACGGGAACGCCGGCCAGCCGGAGGCTCCGATTGAGGTAGAGGGCGGTGCCAGCGCAGCAGGTAGGCCGTCTGATCATCCAGACGCTCCTGACCAAGAAATTGAATGTTGCGTGCTTCACGGGCGAATAGCAGTTCGGGATTGCGACTCGCAATAAGCCGATAACTTGTTTCATCAAGTTCGGCCCCAATCCATCGCGACGCCTCGGCAAAGGTTTCGGAGAGCGAGTTGGTGACGATGGTACTGGAGTAAATGTTAAAGGAAGGCACGGAAATCCACAGATTGGTTCCGTTGCGGATGACCTCGACTCCGAGCTCACCGCCGGGCGCGCTAAGGTTGGCACTGATGTGGAGTTTGTCAGGCTTTTGCAGAGCCACCTTCAACGTGGTCCTTCCGATGACCTGCCTGCCTAGCATCTGCAGTTCCTCCCGAATCTCAGACTCGTCCTCGTAGGTCTCGATCGACTGAAATCGCTCACCGATCTTGTCCACCGCCTTGGCGGCGTCCCAATGCTCGTACTTCTGCTTGAGTGTCCACGACAGCAGCGCGCTCGCGACCAGGAAAACAGCTCCCACGGCCGCACCGCGCCGCAGACCGCGTCGAAACGCCTCGCGTTGCCGGATCTTTTCGGCATCGGGCGTGTTCGCCATGACCCATGCCCTGTCAAAAACACGTTTGTAGATCGCATTGCGAACGACGAGGAACTTTTCCACTCGCACGAGTCCCGAGAGCCGCAGCACGGCAACATGGACATTGGTTTCGTCATCCGGCACGCGATCACCTCGAAGCACCTTGAGGTAGAGGTCCAGCAACGCCGCCCGATCCACATCGCTGCGCAAAAGGCGTTGACGCACAAAGAGAAGATTGTCGTCACGTTCGCGCGCCCGGACGCTGAAGAACAGTTCCGCGCAAAGCTGATCGATGGCCTTCGGATGATGCAGTTTGGCTTTTTGATCGTGAATACTGTCGTTGCGTTCCGCGACCTCACGGCAAAGTTTCTGAGTCAGGTAGGGATGCCCGCCAGTCCAATGGAGAATTCGTTCGAGAAGAAGGCATGCCTCCTCCTGCGACATGTCCTCGATTCCATCTTCACCATGCCTGATCCCACGCGTGAGCGGCTCGACTTCTTTCGCGGTGAAATCCGTCAGCTCGATGCGGCGTCCAATGTTGAAGGGCGTGGTGCGGGCATTGCTGATCAGGTCGCTGGGGGTGGCGACACCCAGCAGGCAAAAGGTCAGCCGCATGAATTGAGGTTCCTCGGGGCGTCGATTGTAGCATTCCCGGATCGCGGCAAAAAACTCATCCGTCGAGAATGGCAGGCTGCGTACGGTATCGATCTCATCGACGAAAATGAAAAGACTGCCTGTCAACGATGCGCCGGTGGCCGGAGCCGCGCTGGAGGAGGCTTGGCTGCAACGAGGCAAAACAAGTTCTCCAAGCGCGGCAAACAAGCGCTGACAGGGGCCGACTCGCGGATTTTCCTTCCAGTAATTCTCCACCTCATCCTCAAGATCGAGCGCGCGGCCAATTCGAAGCAGCAGTCCATCATACCACTGTTCGGCTGTCAGGTTCTGGCCGATGGCAGTGAGATCCAGAGCGATGACCCTCGCGCCCTTTTCGCGGAGCTTCTGCGAGGTGCGCACCATCAGGGAACTCTTTCCCATCTGCCGCGACGTGAGGACGTAGCTAAATTCGTGATCAAGGAGGCTCTCGTAAAGATCCTTGTCCGCCTGGCGTTCAACGTAGCTGGGCGCGTCGGCACGAAGCGTCCCGCCTGTGACGTAAAAACTGTGACTGGCGGGGGGCGCGATCTGACGACCGGCGTTGGAGTGCGTATCCTTCATGGATCTGAGGAGTGATGATGACCCGACACGCTGGAAAGATCAACCGGAGGGTGGTGGCGTAAAAACAGGCATCATCGGCAACGTAATCCTGCTTTTACGCTTTCTCCCGATCCTTCTGGTTGAGCAAATACACGCAAGTTTGAGACCCCACCGGATCAAGATAACAATTATGGGATGTACCGATGTGTTCCTTGTTCCCGGACAGACGAGTTCCAGCGATGAATCAACCATTTCGAATTAACTCCGCTCCATTTGCCCGCGAGTCACCCCAAGTTGATTCACCAGCTTGAGCTCCTGCCAGAGTTGATGGCCCGTGATCTCCCTGCGAAGCAGTTGGCGATACATTCCCATCGTCCGCACCACCTGATCCGGCGTCTCGTTAAGCAGTTCGATCCGGAACCGCCGCGCTCCCAGCGCCATCATCCGGTCCACGGACTCCGCGCCAGTTTGAGCAAGCGAGTTGAACACAGTGTTGCGGCACCCGGCATCGGCCTTCAGCGGATGTTCGGCTCCCACGCGGTCCCGCAGACGCACCTCATGCGTGTCGCAGGGACGACCGCAATTCGTGTAATCCGTGCCCTTCGAGAGGAAGGCGCAGAACACACAGTGCTCCATGTGAAACATCGGGATATGCTGATGAATCGTGATCTCAAACCACTCCGGCGGCGCGCTCCGGAGCAGCGCCTCAAGCTGGACATTGTTCAAGTCGTAGGAGGCTGTGAGATGCTCCAGCGGAAATCGTGTCTTGAAATACTCCGCTGTCAGCGCGTTGGCCACGTTCAAGGTGTAATCGCCCACACAGTGACAGTCCTTGAAGAAATTCAGATGATCGTAGTTGCGAACGAGATAGCCATCCGCATCCGCGGAGCGCACCTGCTTGAGAATCCAGTCCTCCCCCATTTTGAAGATCCTCGGCGGCGCCACAAAAATGGAACGCGCACCTGTCTCGCAACCGGTCGAGCATCGCACCATCGACACCGCTTCCCGGTACCTTTTTGGATCTTCAAATTCGCAATAGAGCGTTTCCGCGCCGGCGCCCAATGCGGCCTCCAATTGAGACAAATTACGAACGAGCACCACCAGTTCGGCGGCAGCCTCGCTGTCCCGCATGTCCGATCCGGCGACACCACGATTCGTGATCATCCACGGGGTCACGCCATCGCTGGAGCTCAGGGCCCACCTCTTTGGTTGTGTCCGCAGCCGATCCAGCTCCGCCACGACCTCGCGGCGCAAGCGGTTCAACTCGCTCATCGGCAACATGAGCTTGCCCTCGACCTTGTTCACAAGTTCACCGGGACAGAACGCCGTGCCTCCAAGCCTGCCCAGTTGCTCCTGCAGTCGCTCAGTTGTGAGCGGTTGTTTCCGCGCCTCGGAAAGCGGCATCTGCGAGGCCGCTTGCGCCACATTGCCGTCGTTGTCCGAAGCAATGACCGTCAACGGCCTGCCTAGGCACCCATTCACTTCGATGCGAATTGGCCGCTGGAATTGCGGTTGCTCTTGTGAAAACGTCAGACGCAATCGCCGATCGAGTTCCGGATCGCTCGTCTTCCAGACCTGATCCCCGACATGCACCCGATTGAAATCAACCGCATCCGGCCCAAAGGTTATCGATACTCGGCTGGCAGGTGCCGAACCTCGTTCCGTGGAAGACTTCGGTGCTGCCGAAACCGCCAACCGGCCTGGGCGCACCGCATAAATCCTCCCGCCTTCCTCGCGGTCTTCTGGCCGGCCTGCGTCGAACACCACGCCATCTCCCGCCTTCAACGGCGCGATCAGCGTGAGCATGACGCTATCCCTGCCCACCTCGGTTACCGTTCCCAGCAACACACCCCGCTTCTTGCCAAATCGCGCATGGACCAGCTCCTGATTATTGATTCCGCCGAACCAGCCCGTGTGCAAACCGCGCGAAAACGCCATCTCCATGTCGTAGCGGTCGTCAGCACCCGGAGCGGGGACAGCCAGGTCCGCTTTCCAGGTGCCAATCTCGGCCTGTGTGGAAATGACCGACCGAGTTGCTATCGCTTGATCGTTTCCATCTGTAACCAAGCTCAGCCCCTCTCCCCACCCTCTCCCCGTCAGACGGGGAGAGGGTGGCCGAAGGCCGGGAGAGGGGAGTTCTGAGCGAATAGCTCCACCGCTTTCCTTCACCAGGCTTTCATCCAACACACGATCAATCGCCCGTCGATAAATCCGCGTGATATTCGCCACGTACTCCGGCGACTTCAGACGCCCTTCGATCTTGAACGAAGCCACTCCGGCTCGAATCAACTCCGGCAGCACTTCGAGCCCCGCCAGATCCTGCGGGCTCAACAAATACTTTCGGTCACCGAGCGGAACGAGTTGCCCGTCGCTGATCAGTTCGTACGGCATCCGGCACGCTTGCGCGCATTCCCCCCGATTGGCCGATCTGCCTCCCAAAGATTCACTCGTCAGACATTGCCCCGAGTAAGCCACGCACAACGCCCCGTGGACAAACACCTCCAATGGCAACGAGTCAGGCAGTTTGATCGCAGTATTCGAGCCTCCGATTTCCGCATTCTGCACCCTGTTTCCGGACTCCTGAGCTCGCAGAGCTCCGATTTCCTTGATCGAACATTCCCGCGCCAGCACCACCAACTGACAACCCAGATTGCGGGCGAACTCTACTCCCGCCGCGCTCGTGATGGTCATCTGCGTCGAAGCGTGGATCGGGAAATCCGGTGACAACCGGCGGATCAATCGGCAGATGCCAATGTCCTGCACAATCGCCGCATCGACACCCGCTGCAATAATCGAGCGCAAGTAATCGGTCGCCTCGGCCAGTTCGTTCGCGAAGACCAGGGTGTTGAACGTCACGTAGCCGCGCACCCCTCGCCGGTGCAGGAACTCCATCAAATTGGGCAGATCCGCTTGCGTGAAATTATGCGCCCTCATTCTAGCATTGAACCGCTCAAGCCCGAAGTAAATGGCGTCCGCGCCATTCTCCACCGCGGCGCGGGCGCATTCCCAGTCACCTGCAGGCGCCAGCAGTTCAGGAGAAAGCACTCCACCACCATCTGAGCCTGGGAGTGACCCAATCTTGATCTTGTTCATGCCCTTGATCCTCTCTTAAGAAACTGATGACGCAACTTCTTGTTTTGCAATCAGGTTGAATCCCATGCTCATGGCTTTATTCCTTTTTTGAAGACCAGTCGTTCCGGATTCTTGTTCCGGGTTTGAATTTGCTTGGATCCAATGGCATACGTGACTCGAAGATGTTCGCTTTACCGACGGCCAGACAGACAGGTGCCTTCCAATGGTTCGATCGTGTCGATGATGCGTTCGATTCCATGCTGAAGGCCATCGGGCAGGCGCAACACTCGGTGTGTCTCGAAATGTATATCTTCGAAGAGGCAGGAGTGGGCGAGCGCTTCAAGGCGGCGCTGAAGCGGGCGGCGGAGCGGAAGGTTAAAGTCCGGGTGCTGATCGACGCCCTTGGATCGCTGACGATGTCCGGAAGTTTTTGGGAACCTCTGACTCGCGCGGGTGGCGAGTTTCGCTGGTTCAATCCGCTGCGGCTGCAACGACTCGCCATCCGCAATCACCGCAAGTTGCTCATCTGCGATAATCAGATCGCGTTCGTCGGTGGATTCAACATCTCCGCAGATTATGAAGGGGACGGGGTTACGCATGGTTGGTACGATCTGGGATTGAAGCTCTCCGGACCACTGGTGAAGGCGCTGGCGGAATCGTTTGACGGTTCCTGGGATCTCGCTGATTTCCAGCATCAACGATTCATCCGGCTTCGCAAAAACCGCCATTCGAACCTTGTGCCGACAACCGAAGGGCAGCTTCTCTTAATGGCACCCGGTCGGGGACGATCCGAGTTGAAGCAGACATTGGTCGAAGACCTGAATAATGCCGGGAGCATCAAAATCATCTCGGCGTATTTCATTCCCACACGTCCGATCCGGCGTGCGTTGAACGAAGTGGCGCGGCGTGGCGGATCCGTCCAGTTGATCATGGCTGGGAAGTCGGACATACCGATTTCGCAACTCGCGACGCGTCGGTTTTACCACGGGTTTCTTCGGGCTGGGATCGAGATTCACGAGTATGAACCCCAGATTCTTCATGCCAAACTCCTGATCATCGATGACATCGTCTATGTCGGTTCCGCAAATCTGGATCGGCGAAGTCTCTTCATCAACTACGAGCTAATGCTCCGTCTGACCAACCCAACGCTGGCAATGGAAGCGGAAGCGATCTTCTCACGTGCCCTGGCGCGAAGTCGCCGGGTGGAGTTGGAGGTCTGGCGCCGGTCACGAGGTTTCTGGGCCAGGCTGAAAGAGGAGTGGGCCTTCTGGCTGCTCGCCCGCGTCGATCCTTACGTGGCTCACCGGCAGCTTCGGCGCTTGCAGGCGTTGCGGTGACTGGAATCGCCTGACTTTTTCGGACAAGTGAGTCGTCATCAAAACCAATCTGGCATCGCTGCTCTGGAGAGTGTCTCAAGCGCTAAAGATTTTTTCCAACCAGCCGATAATTCAAGTGCGAGTTGTGTTGTGTTGGATGTTTCGCTCCGTGTGGGGATGGGGTGAACATTCGCGAAGCCGCTTCTGAATCGAAGCGGCTTTCTTCTTTTCGAGATTCATCCTTGCCGCATTCAGTTTTCGTCAAGGACCGGTTGTTTAGCGCGTCGGCTTTCCCGCGATCCTTACACAACTGTAATGCTGGCGACATGTTGTGGTGAATCACACGAACGAGACTGTGGCTCGTTGAACGGTTGATCCGGTTGACGAAACATGAGAGTGACCATGAATCCAATAATGAAACACCGAATTGTCAGAGTCTCCGACTGGCTGCGAGTTTCGCTGCTGGGCGGGGCAATCGCGGCGGCGCTCATGAGCACCGCTTTTTCACATCTGGTGCAAGCCAAGGACCGGACGAAGGATGAAAAGGCGGCACCTGTCCGCCTCAGCGTCAGTGATGCACCGGTCGGCAGAGACGCCCGTGCAGGGACAAGCTTCTCGCCGGTGGTCAAAAAGGTTTCACCAAGCGTGGTGAAAGTTTTCACCTCGACAAAACCCCGACCAGGATCGCAACGCATGTCGCCCCAGGATGAATTCTTGCGCCGCTTCTTCGGTTTCGGTGATGAATCCGAGGGTGACAACGGCCGGGGCGGTCGCAGCTTCAAGCCACCCTCGCAGCATGGCCTGGGTTCGGGCGTTATCGTCACGAAGGATGGCTACGTGCTGACGAACAATCATGTCATCGAGAATGCCGACGACATCCGGGTGGCTCTGAATGATGGCCGGGATTTTCACGCCAACGTGGTTGGTCGGGACCCGAAGACAGACATCGCGGTGTTGAAGGTGGAGGCGGAGAACCTTCCTTATGTCACCCTTGCCGACAGCGACAAGCTTGAGATCGGGGACGTGGTGCTGGCGATAGGGACTCCATTTGGCATCGGCCAGACGGTCACGATGGGAATCGTGAGCGCCAAGGGGCGCACTCTGGCAAGAGGCATGGTTGACCGGGGGACTTATGAGGACTTTATCCAGACAGATGCCGCCATCAATCCAGGCAATTCCGGTGGAGCGCTCGTGGATTCCGATGGCAGGTTGGTGGGCATCAACACCGCCATCATGAGCGGAACTGGTGGAAATCTTGGGATCGGTTTCGCGGTGCCGGTGAATCTTGCCCGCTTCGTGACGGAGGGTATCACACGTGATGGCCGGGTGGTGCGGGGTTACATGGGCGCCGCACTTCAGGAACTGGACGATGCGCTGGCCCGGGAGTTCAAACTGAAGCGCAATCACGGCGCGCTCGTGGCGGATGTGGTTCCCAAGAGTCCGGCGGAGAAGGCGGGGCTCATGAGCGGCGACGTCATCGCCGCGATCAACGACAAGCCGGTCGAGGACAGTCGAACGCTTCGCCTG
This sequence comes from Verrucomicrobiales bacterium, assembly GCA_005777315.1. GTDB lineage: Bacteria > Verrucomicrobiota > Verrucomicrobiia > Limisphaerales > F1-12-MAGs170 > F1-120-MAGs170. The sequence continues at coordinate 14,090 of SXMN01000085.1, read as the reverse complement.
CAAGTGTCCCAGACAGCTCCAGGCACGAAGATTGTTCTCAAGGTAATCCGGGAAGGAGAGCCGAGGGATCTCGAAATTACTCTCAAGGAATATCCGGACGATAATGTAGCCGGAAAGTCCGGTCGGGATGACAGCGCCTTTGATGACCTTCTGGATGGAGTGACGGTTGGTGACATTGACGGCGGTGCCCGGGGGCAACTGAGATTGCCGGGAAGCGTTCGGGGCGCGGTGGTCGTGAAGATCGATCCAGACAGTCCATCCTACGAAGCCGGCCTGCGGGAGGGCGACGTCATCATGGAAATCAACCGCAAGCCGGTGCGAACCGCGGATGACGCCGTCCGGTTGAGCGATAACGTGCGCAACGATACCGCGCTGTTGAAAGTTTGGCGTGATGGCGGGAGCCGTTACGTCGTGGTTGAGCAAAAGAAATAGCTCAACCTGGGTGGGGAAAGTGGTTGGTGGTTACGGCGCCCTCCCGCGTCTTTGGGTTGATGCGGGAGGGTTTTCTTTCTTCTGGTTGAGTTTGGGCCGCCCCTTCATATCTTTGCAGGAGTCAAATTTATGCGTGTACTTGTGGTCGAGGACGACAGGAAGATCGCGTCATTCATTGTGAATGGTCTAAAGCAGAGCGGCTTTGCCGTGGATCATTGCGCGGATGGTGAAGAAGGTCTCGCATTTGCCCGCTCAATTTCCTACGACGTGGCGGTCTTCGATGTGATGCTCCCAAAACTGGACGGCCTCTCACTGATTCAAACGATCCGGAAGGAAAAGATCCGCACGCCGGTGATCGTCCTCAGCGCAAAAGCGACCGTCGATGATCGAGTCCGGGGATTGCAGGCCGGTGCGGACGATTACCTGACCAAACCATTCTCCTTCTCCGAGCTGCTTGCGCGAGTACAGGCGCTGATCCGTCGTTCGACGAACGCAGCGGAGTCAACCCGGCTGAGCGTGGCGGATCTTTCTTTGGATCTCTTGACCCGCGAGGTCACGCGCGGGGGCCGGAAAATCGAGCTTCAAGCCCGTGAGTTTGCTCTACTGGAATACCTGATGCGCCATGCCGGACGGGTCGTAACCAAGACGATGATCCTGGAGCACGTTTGGGATTACAGCTTCGACCCGCAAACAAACGTGGTGGATGTTCTGGTTCATCGCGTGCGCGCGAAGATAGACAAGGACTTTCCAAAAAAGCTCATCCATACAATGCGTGGAGTCGGATATGGCCTCAAACCAATTTAGCCGCTTCCACCGAACGCTAACGTTTCGGTTGAACATCTGGTACGTCTCGATCTTCATGGCGAGCGCCGCTGTGCTGTTCGTCCTGATTTATGTGCTTTTGGCGCGGGCTCTCGAACGCAAGGATGCTGAGATCGTGGAAACCCGGGCCAGGGAATACGCCGCGATTTACGAGACCGGAGGCTTGCGCGCGCTCCAACGCTGGCTCTTCAGCGCGCAGGAGAGCCGGGAACCGTTCCTCGTTCGCGTGATCTCGCCACGCAATACCATCTCACTGCTGGCGGTGCCGCCGGATTGGATCGAGACCGCACCCGAGGACTTTGGAAGGATCGCACGAACGCCGGGCATTCCCCTGAGAATCCCAAAGGATGCGGAACACGATCTGGTGCTTACCTCCATGGTTCTTCCTGATGGATCGCTTTTGCAGGTGGGCCGGATGATGAACAGCCGGCAGACCCTGCTCAGGCCATTCCAGAGAATCTTCTTCATCGTCATCACGCCCGTGGTGATTCTTGGGTTTATCGGCGGCGCGATCTTCGCTCATCGCGTGACCCGCCCCGTGCGCGAAGTCGTGGCCACGGCGCGAACAATCATTCGCACCGGGGATTTGAACGCGCGAGTCGCGGAGGGGCAGTCCAACGATGAGCTGGCCGAAATGGCCCGTCTGTTCAACGACCTGCTTTCAAAGAACCAGACTTTGATTTCAAAGATGCGTGAGTCCCTCGACAACGCCGCCCATGATTTGCGCACGCCGATGACGCGTCTCCGTGGGATCGCGGAAATGGCCCTCCGTTCAGATCGCGACGCCGCCTTGATGAGCGAAGCTCTTGCCGATTGCGTTGAGGAATCCGATCGAGTGCTGACAATTCTAAAGACGCTGATGGATGTGGCGGAAGCCGAGGCGGGAATGATCCGGCTGGCGCGGGAGAGGGTGAATCTCGCCGCAATGATCGAGGAAGTGGTGGAATTGTATTCCTGCGTCGCGGAGGAAAAACGAATCGTCATGACGACGGATCTGGATCGATCCCGCGAAGCGGTGCTTGACCCGATACGGATACGGCAAGCCTTCGCCAATCTCCTCGATAACGCATTGAAGTACACCGAGCCAGGAGGAGCGGTGACGCTGGCGGTTCGACCGGCAGGACCGGAGACGCTGATCGTGTTCCGCGATGATGGCATGGGAATCCCATCCCATGAGCTGGACCGCATCTGGAATCGCCTGTTCCGGGGAGACAAGAGCCGTTCCCAACGCGGGTTGGGCCTCGGCTTGAGCCTCGTGAAAGCCATTGTCGAGGCGCATCAAGGCCGGGTCGAGGTCAGCAGTGAGCCCGGACGTGGATCAGAGTTCCGGGTTTACCTCCCCGCAACGAGTGAGTCTGATTCGCCCCGTAAGAAAGTCATGCCCGAGAGGGTTGTGGCCAATGTCTGAGATCTGAAGGAAGCGCCCCCGATCCGAACGATTTACCCGATGAATGAGCAGATGTATTCGCAGATGCCCCCATTAACCTCGATGTCGAATCCAGACTTCGCGGGCACTTCAAAGGATTCTCCGGCTGGATAGGTCGCAGTCCCTGTCTGCCCGTCGATCTTCACGGAGCATGCACCAGCGACAATTTCCATCCGCTCGGCCTTCTCCGTGCCGAAATGAAACTCGCCGGGGTAAATCAGCCCGAGCGTCTTCTTGCTGCCATCCGGGAAGAGGATGCTGTGGCTGACTACTTTTCCTTCGAAATAAACATTGGCCTTCGCCACGGCTGTGACGTTTGAGAATTGCGTCGGTATTGATGACATAGGGGCGCGAGTGTTGAAAATCGGCTGTGATTGTCAAGTGTGGCCAATTTTGAGTGCAGTCATGCTCATGCTCTGAACCCTGATTCACATCGCGAAGTGGCAGTGATAAAGATTACGAGAGAGATTAAGCTGGATGAAGTTCCCGACGCCATCAGGCCCGGGCGCATGACCGCCATCGTTCGACTGGCGGTTCAGAGTTGCCGAAGACTTCAGCAGTTTCCTTTTCAGCGAGAGTCCCGTCACTCCTTGATCGTCACCGAACGGTTGTCGCGCCCGGAGAGCAGCCGTGCCAGGACATCATGCTGCAGCCGCCCCTGAGCATCCATGAGAATCGCGGAAGCTCCCTTCGTGGCATTCGTCGATTGATTAGCACTCCAGAGCGTGATCACCGCTTGAGCCTGTCGCTTGAGGGTGTCCGGTTTTCCCAGGAAGTCGTAATCGAACTTCGCGTAATCAGGGAGCGTTCTCAGACTTCGAGCCGTCACATACCGAACCACTCCGTACGGATCCTCGAGCAGTGATGCGGCAAAGGGAGCAATCCAGTCCTTGCCGGAGGCTTCCTGTGCCGGTTGCCATCCGAAGTGCCACGCGGCAATGGCCCGTTTCGCCGCATGTCCCTTGATCGACCAGAGGAGGGCGGCGGAAATGGTCTTCTGCTCCTCGCTCAATGGAATTTCCACGCGGGCGTATCGCTCCTTCAAATGCCGCTGCGTCCAATCGAGCGTCTTGTCCAGGTGACAAAGATTGCACGCGTTGGGAACACCGTGACGCGCGCTGGCGGTGATGCCTGGCGAGGTGATCTGGTGGCTGCGGATGCCTTTGAAAAGCGCATAGGTGGTGTGCGGCATGTGGCAGTTAAGGCAGTTGCTCCCGGAGGATTCACCTCGATGAAACGTGTGTCTGGATAATTCCGAGTTGAACTTCGCCCCGGTGTGGCATTGGGTGCATTGCGCGTTGTCACTGGCGAATCTCTTCAACTGGTCATTCGGATCGCTATTGTGCATCGAATGGCAGGACAGGCATGAAACCTCACCCCGCGTGTAGCACGCCGACGCAGAAAGCGCGGTGAACTCCCGTCCTCCGGCGAGAATGGTCCCATCCTCCCACCAGCGTTCCTCGAAGAACTTCGGATTGCGCCGCAAATCCTCCTGACGGTCGGGCGGTGAAGTTTCCGTCGGATGCTGAATGTAATAGCGGGCCCGGTGCAGATCCTCACCCGGCTTGAAGAGCGGTCCCTCGCGTGCCGATTGCATGGCAAATTCGTCTCGAAAAATAAACACTCCGTGGCATTGGCCGCATGTTTCACTCGACTTGCGATGATCGAGCTTTTTGGGGTTCGTGATCGGATCATGGCGTCCGACCAGACCAGGATTCTTCAACAGCGCGCGTTGCAGTTCCACATGCTGCTGCGCCGGGCCGTGGCAGGCTTCGCAAGAAATGCCCAGCTCGCCGACGCGTGTTTCGAGCTTCCCACTCTTCTCATCCAAACCGGGGTTGCCGCCCGTGCTGTGGCAACGGATGCAATGATGATTCCATTGCGTGACGAATCGGCCCACGTCGTCCGGGCCCCGCATGAAGGCGGTTTCCCGGGGAATCCAGCGTTTATCCTCGATCAAATAGACGAGCGGCAGCGTTTGAAGAAGTCCCGGGTACCTCGGGCTGTTCACCCAGTACGTCTGATAATGGTGCGATCCGGTCGTCATCACGACGCGCTGGCGAACGCGCGGCACTTTGTCAAAGGCCAGTTTCCTCCCTCCCTGAACGATCTACATCATCACGTCCGGATCGGGCATCTCGGCCCAAAACGCATCACCTTCGCGAAACACCCGGTAGGCCAGCCCGTCTGAGTGCACCGTCGAACCGTCAAACGGCGCCAGCACATTTTCCGGCAAAGCCGCCTGGGTCATCGTGCGATGGTAGGAACGGTCCCAGCTTGCGTGCTCCTTTGTGTGGCATTCAGCGCATTGCTGTGACGAGACGTAGCCGCGCTCGGTCGAAACAGCAGGAAGGTGTGCCGCCAGATTCGTCGCAACATTTGCCGCTCGAGGCTTGATGGTCCACGAGCAACACACCAGCGCAGCCACTGACGTCAGGAGGAGCCTTCTCAACCGGATGGCCAAATTCGCGGGAGATGCGTTCATTTTCAAATAGTCGTTGCTCTGGAACCCGAACGACGAATGGCATCATAGCCGAATGTGATCGGCGGTCAAAGCAACCTCTGGGTGAATTCGAATGTTCCCGTCGCCGTCCGCCCGAACGCGAAACCAAGGCCATTCCATTTGAAAATGGAAACCTTGCGCGGAATGAAATGGTGCGATCTTTGTCTTCGTCAAAGTTGCAAGGAACGCCTGATCTGACCCTCATGGCCTTCCGGAAACTCAATCACAGCTTCGTGTCGTCCTGTTTGCTGCTGACTGCTGTCTGTTGCCTGATGTTCACACTTATTCATGGACGTGTTCATCCGTTGCTCGGGAAATCCGGCGGGGAGCCGCGGTACGCTCCGAAATTCTTCGGATTTCCGACGGTCCGATCAGCAATCCAAGAAAGGGACAGTTGGGCTGTCTTCCGTCCCAGACACAATCATCCTGACTGCACCTCCTAATCGTAAGTGCAACGGATGCCCAGATTGCTTGATTTCAATTCTCGTCTCGATTTCACTACGCCGTGTAATTCTATTGGACAGTCCGCTGGGGACGGATTGCCAAAGCAGTGTTCGCGCGGGCAGCGCCAGCAAGCTGTGAATGGCCGTTTTACCGTAGGCCAGCGCTCAAGCAGCCTCCCCGTGGCATCTCAACTGCTGAGTTCGCCAACACATGTTTCTTTCGGCATCATCGACTCTTAGTCGAAAGCGAGGTCAAATTGTCGCCATCGACATTGGAACGCGCACGAGCAAGGCAGTGTGGCTGCAAAAAAAGGACGCGGGGTTTGAACTGACACACTACGCCGTTCAAGATGCTCCCATCTCCGAAAAGTCCCCTTCCGTTGAACTGCTCGCAGAGCACCTCAAACAGTTGACTCAAACCGGTGGTGGCAGAACCAAACACGTATCCGTCGCCATCGGGGTTAACGATGCAATGTTGCGCACGGCGGAGTTGCCGCAAATGAGCACGTCGGAGATGCGCCAGGTCCTGAAATACAATTCCAAAGCATACTTTCAGCAGGATTTTCCGGATTATTCGTTCGATTGCCACCTGCTCGCGTCGTCTCCAGACAAGTCGCAAGCGGAAGCAGCAAAGCTCCCGGTGAAACTCCGAACCCTGGTTGCCGGGATCAAACGGCCACTTTTAGAAGGCATCCAAAGCGCTGTGAAGAGCTGCGGCCTCATTCCAGACCTTGTGACACTCAATCCGATCGGCGCGGTGAATGCCTTTGAACTGGCCCAGCCCCAGGAGTTCGCTCAAGGCCCGGTGGCGCTCGTGGATATCGGTTTCAAAACCTCGACCATCACCCTGATACTCAACGGCGAGTTGAGCCTCAGTCGCGTGGTTTCAATCGGCGGCGATCGGCTCACCACAGGCCTGTCCGAATCGATGAACATCAGCTACCCGGAAGCCGAAGGCATCAAGATAGGCATGCCGGATGAGGTCCAGTCCGCCATTTTGCCGCTGTTGATGCCCTTAGGGCGGGAATTAAGGGCATCCATTGATTTCTTCGAGCATCAGCAGGACCGTGCCGTCACACAGGTGTACATCTCCGGAGGCACCGCACGTTCGGCTTTTATAGTGGAGGCGTTGCAGTCGGAAATGATGGTTCCCTGTCAAATCTGGAACCCGCTCGCCCCTATTCAAATCGGCATCACTGACGTGCAGGCCCTGGAAGCCTTGCAATTGACGGTGCCGCTGTTGGGGGCGGCAGTCGGCGCAGCCATCGCGGGATTGTCGTGATTCTATGCCAATACGAATAAATTTATTGGCGGAGCAGCAGGAAGCCGAGGAAGCACGGAGGAGGGATCCCATCAAACGTGCGATCTTTGTCGCGTGCGCGATTGTAGTGGGAACCATTCTGCTGATCCTCTCGTTCCAATTTCAAGTGGCCAGCACCCGTTCCGAGCTTGAAGCCGTCCAGCTTCAACTCCAGGAGACGGAAACTGCCGCCAAGGAAGTCCGCACTGACTGGCAGCGCATTAACGAGGTCAACAGCCGGACTGACAGCCTGGTCCGTTACGCAACAAACCGCTTCTTCTGGGCGCCAGTCATGGACGCACTCCAGAAGACCGTGGTCGATGGGGTGCGCATCATGGCAATCGATGGCTCACAAACCTACAGGACCAATTCGGAGACCCGTTTCAAAACGAACATTGTGTTCCAAAGACCAGCTCGCAGCCGATGGCAATTCTGGAGCAAACCCGTCGAGCTGGACGCCAGCTCGCTTCTCGCCGCTCAATTGTTGCAGATCACCAACCGGGCGCAGTTCGCAACCAACAAAACTCCGGTGATCACCAAAATCTCTTTCGACACGAATGCAACGCGAATCAATGCGTCCGTCGAGATCATCAAGCCGGCCACGGCCACGGAGTATGTCACCCTCCTGATCGACGCCCGCGATTACAACGATCCCCCTGGAAAGCGCGTGGACGAGTTTTCCCGGGCGATCGCGAGCCTTCCCTATTTCAAGGATCGCTTGCACGCTGGAGAAGGTGAAGGAATCCGGCTCAAGGAAAGGGCCATCCGGCCGGAACTTGACTCCCAGGATTTCCTGCTCCCCACCAAGCCTTACATCCCGTTCGCCATCGAATGCCAGTACCAGGATAAGGCGCGCGCCAATGAATAAGATCACCAAAGACAAGAGGGACAAACTCCTGATCATCGGAGTCCTGACGGGACTGGTGGTTTCTGTTCTTTACGCCATGGTCATCAGCGCTCAACGTGGGCAGATCGCAGATCTGGAGGACAAGATTTTTCGGACCCGTGAATCTCTGGATAAAAACGCGCGCTGGATCCGTCAGAGTGCCACGGTCCAAGCCAACGCCTCGGCAGTGGTTCAGGATCTCGATGCCGTCCACTCTCAAATGTCGCCTCTGGACAAGTTCAAGTGGTTTTACAACAGTGTCGAAAAGTTCCGGGCCGGTTACAGCAATGTGTCGCTGTTGGACATCTCTCGTGAACCGGAGATTGGCGAGATTGGAGTTCTCCCCAAGTTCCCGTACCCCGCCGCCACATTCGGGGTCAAGATGCACAGTACTTATCATGATTTCGGCAAGTTTATCTCAGACTTCGAGAACAACTTTCCCTACATGCGAATTCAGGGACTTCGGGCGGAAATCGACCCGGCGCAACGCCTGGCTGGCGCCAGTGCAATGTCAAACGTGGACGCCGACAAACGGGAGCGACTCCTGTTCACTTTCAAGGTCGTCACCCTGATCAAACCCATCTCGCCATTGTGATTGTGACCGCCACACCACATCCTCATGCAAGAAGAGCGACAACCAACGCAGGGCTTGTGCCTTCTCTTGTAGCGGCACTCGCCATCATCGCGGCTGGCTGTGGCCCTTCAGCACAAAATCCCGCTCCGCCTGCATCGACAGCGCAGGGCAGGGCAAATACGGCGGCCAGCAAGGCTGGCTCGATCAAGATGGATGCGATGGCGCAGATGGGCAGATCTTCGTTCTCCACAAATGTCAAAGATGGACGCGACCCGTTTTTCCCTGACTCGACCCGGCGCACCCCTCTGAAGCCTTCAGAGACTGCCGCCGCTGCCGCGCTGGCGCAGACCCAGATCGCTGTCGGTCCGCTTTCAAGTCACCTCCAGCTCACCGGCCTGTGGCCAGGCAAGACACGCCCGCTGGCGATGATCAACAAGACATCCATCGCACCGGGAGAACAGCTTAGCATACCCGTGGTAATCCCGGGCGCGGCAGGACGTTCCGAGATCCGCAAGGTGACTGTTCGCTGCATCGAAATTCGAAAGAACAGCGTCATCATCGCCGTCGACGGCGAGACCGGAAACAAAGAGCTGCCGCTCAAGACAAGATTTTGAAAAGCAATTACGTAACGCCGGCGCCGAGCGCCACCAAGCCGATGTGCATTAAACTATCATCGCCACTCCGTATGAAATTGATCCTAGTCTCTCTCTCGGTGGTTTGGTTCGGCCTGCACACCCTGACCGCCCAGGATCAGGCCGCCAAAGACACTGGCACAATCGCCGGTGCTGCGAAAGATGCTGCCCCTGCCGCTCCAGCCGCCCCGGCAACCGCCCCGGTTGCGGATGCAGCTCAAGCCAAACCTGTCCCAACTGACAGCGTTGCCGCCGAACCGAACGTGGATCCTTTGCTCAAGCCGACTGAAGTTGCCGACGCGCCGAAAGCCGATGACTCTACGAAGGCTCCAGGAGAGGGCTCCGACAATCGCGGGCCGTTGACCCTCGATCATGAGCTCCCGGCCGCCATTCAATTCCTCGCGCGCATGGCCAATTTGAACATTCACATTGATCCCAGCCTGAGCTTCACCAACGCGATTGGCACGGACGGACGCCCGGCCGCTCCCATGGTTTCAGTCCGGTGGGAAAATGTCACCGCCGAGGATGCCCTTCAGGAAGTGCTGGACGTTAATGGACTCACTCTCATCTCGAATCCGCGCACCAAGATCGCCCGCGTCAGTCGCAAGCCCACGATCGCGCCGCTCATCACCACGATCGTTCAACTTCAGTACGCCAGCCCGACCAACATGCTGGACATGATCAAGTCAGCGTTTACCGAGCCCAATCGCAGCAAAGTCACGGCGGACCATCGGACCAGCCAGCTCATGATCGTCACCACACAGCGGGATCTTGAAGCCATTACCAATCTTATCGCCAAGATCGACATTCCGACAAAGCAGGTCCTCATCGAAGCCCGGCTGCTTGAAACGGCCAAGAACCCGAAGTCAGTCAAGGGCATCGACTGGAGCGGAACCCTGGAAGCCCAGCGGGTGTCGTTCGGCAACGGAAGGACCATTGGCACCACCACCACTTCGTCACCGGGAGCCCCGACCACCACCACGCTTCCGAGCGGACGATCCATCACCGGCACTGGCGGTCAAAGCACACAAACCGAGTTGACGACAGCGATTGGGAACGGAGGGCTGTCAATAGACTCGCTGCGAGGCTTTCATCCCGCGACCGCGTTCCTCAATGCGGATGGCATGTCGGCGGTTCTCTCCTTCCTGAACCAGGATAGTGACACCGAAGTGGTGGCCACTCCGCGAGCTGTGACTGCGGACAATCAAATGGCAAAACTCGAAGTCACGCGCGCATTTCCGATCTTCCAAATTACTCCTGGCAGCGCCAACAGTCCGGCCGGTGCACAGGTCACTTACACGAACGTCGGCACCATCCTGCGTGTCACACCGCGCATTTCCGCCAAGAACAATATCGCCCTTAAGGTGGTGCCGGAAGTTTCGAACATTGACTCCAAGGATGTTCAGATTCTCAACGGCGCCCGCAACGAAGCCAATGTCTATGCCGTCCGGCGCGTCGAAGCGGACGTGGTGGTTCCAAGCGGAAACACACTTGTCATTGGCGGCCTGATCTCTGACCAGAAGACCAAGAGTTACACCAAGGTACCCGTGTTGGGTGACCTGCCAGGGATCGGACTGGCCTTCCGCAAGGAATCCAAGCTGCGCAATAAATCCAATCTGCTTATCTTTATCACTCCGACAATTGTTGAGGATTCAGATTTTCAAGCGACAAAAACGGAATTTCTCCATTCCAAACCCAATGACACGAGCGAAGAGGAGGAGTCGGCCTGGGATTCCGGAAAGCCGGCGCCGTGGAACAAGTGGAAGAAGGATCTGGACAAGAAGTAATCGCCCCGGACAAGGAAACCGATTCACTCCATGCGCATCCGCCTGAAACAACACGGCACCATACGCCGGCACCAATCCCGCGATGGCTTGACCCGCACCGCAAGCGGGATCTGGCGGGGCTTTTTGACCGGGCTGGCCATTCTCAGCGTTGTCGTCGATACGACCGCACAGGTGAAAGTCCGGACGATCGGCGGAGGCCGTTTGACCGCCACAGGAAAGGACTTCGGCTACATCGATGGCAACACCCTCCAATCCTCGCAATTTCATACACCTGCCGGCATCGCTGTCGATCCTTCAGGGATCTTGTTTGTGGCCGACCGTGATAATGGCTCGCTTCGACGCGTCGATGTCGCCGCCAACCGTTCCTCCACCCTGGCCTCGGGGCTGAAGCAACCTGTTGCCGTCGCAGCGCCTGCCTTGAACGAAATTTATGTTCTCACGAGAGGTGACGGCAGCATCACCAGGTTTGACCGGTTCGGAACCAGCACCTTGATTGCCTCGGGGCTTTCCTCGCCCAGTGCCCTCGCCCTCGACAACCAGAAGAACATCTACGTGGCAGAGGAAGGCGGTACGATCACTCGCGTGAGCGGTGCCAATGGTTCCACCAGCATCTTCGCGAGTGGCCTCAATCATCCGGCCGGCATCGCCGTGTTGGACTCTGGCGCCATTGCAGTGAGTGACACCGGTAATAATCAGATTCTTTTCATCAACCCCGTGGATGGACGTGTGCTCCTTCAGATTGGAAACGGCAATGCAGGATTCCGCGATGGCCCTGCGGGCTCGGCTCGATTCAATCAGCCCATGCAACTCGCCAGCGCGCCGAACGGCGGCGTGGTCCTGGCGGATCTCGCGAATAACCGTGTCCGCCAGATCGATATTTTCGGAACGGTCAGCACCATTTACGGAATTGATTCCACAAAATGGGAGGGACCGGAATGTCTCTCGTGCAGCCCCGTCATCCTGCCTGGCTGGTACGATGCCGGCGAGGAATTCGCCGAAGCCCGCCAGCCAATGGGTGTCGTGGTGACCAGTGCCGGCAGGCTCTACACGACGGAGGTTTATTATCACATTCTGCGAGAAATCACGGGCACCGGTTTTTCGGGTGGAAGCTCGGGTGGGCCAGACCTGGTGGTCCTCCCCCCGATTATCAGCCCCAACTCGGGCTTCTTCCCGTCCGGCCAGAGCATCACGGTGGTTAACCCGAATGCCAACGTCCTCCTGCCCACTTCGGTCTTTTACACAACAGACGGAAGCGAGCCCACAACCAACAGTCTGAGGGTGCCGCTTGTGGGTAATTCCGGTACGATCCATTGGGCGCACCCCACCCGTGATTTGACTTCGCTTCGCCTCAAGGCATATGTGGGAACGCAAGCAAGCGAGGAGATCAGCGGAGTGCCGTCTTCGGAGAATGTCATCGGCATCCCTCGTGATGTCGTTGGCGGGATGGGTGCGACTCTGGCGATTCCCGTCGTGGTCAATCTGCGCACCAATACTCCTCTTAAGTCCCTTCAATTTCGTGTCGAAGTAAGCCCGGTGACTCCAGGAGCCGCCTTGGTACCGCCTACCTTCGATGCATTAAGCATCCGCACGAACGACTTCATCGTCGTTGCGACGAGTGATCGGGATCCGGGAACGCCTGCCACCAATTACTTCAATGCCTCCCCTTACGAACTTGGAAGCGCCCGGGGCCTGGTGGTTTCGATGATCGGCACAAATTCCAATCTCTCCGTCAGCGCATTCTCGGTCGTCGCCATGCTCTCGGTTCCGATTCCAACCACCGCCAAGGCCGGTGACCTTTACCGGATCGAAGTTCTGAAACCGTCCGCCACCTCTGATGGCATCCAGACCTCGGTGCCGCTGGCCCCCATGGAACCTCGTCTTATCACCGTGAAAAATGTCAGCTACGAAGCGGGTGATTCAGCCCGCAGCGTCTGGTACAATGCCGACATTCCCGGTCTCGGCGTTGGCGACGGAGTGCTCGACAATGCGGATGTCAATAACGCCTTTAGCGCGTCGATGGGAGTTCGCATGCCCTTCGTGTTCTCCGATCTGTTCGACGCCATGGACGCTTTTCCGGAAGACCGCGAGGACGCAGTCGGCGGTGACGGGTTGATCCGTTTCCTCGACTGGCAGTTGATTCTGATGCGTTCTCTTGGTTTGGATTCCAGCCGATGGATTCGGACTTGGAGCGAAGGCGGCATCCGCACCGCCAGGAGACTTGAAGTCGGCGCAACCAACGGGAAAGGCAGTTCACCCGCCACTGTCGTCACCGGGACCGCGCCAGGAAGCATTTGGGTCCGCCAGGCTACGATCACAGCCGCTTCGCTGGATGGAGTGGATCGGGGAGTTCCGTTGGATGTTCCCGTCACTGTCACTGTTGCGCCAGGCTCCAGCCTGGCCGGGCTTGCCTTCCGTATCCTCGTTGAGCCCGAGGGCTCCGCGCCGGAAATAGTCACGCCAGTCCAGTTCATTCCCGCACCTGGTATCGCGAATCCTCTGCAGAGTCCGGGATTGTCAGCTTCCGATCTGCTCTGTGGGTGGTCACTCGTTCCTTCCCCGGCGTTCAAGCCTGCACTCCAGGGAACAACTCTGCTGGGGCATCTGAGAGTCACGTTGCCCACCTGGGCGTCGCAAGGGCAGCACTACCACGTCCGCTTCCTGAATGCCGATGGCTCGCCGAATCTCAAGACCCAGTACGATGTCGAAACGGTGTCATCCAGCCTCGGCATCCTTACCCCTGCGAGCCACAGCGTCAGCACGCTTCCAGACGAGTGGAAGATCCGCTTCTTCGGGAGCACCGGTGCGCAGGAAGCAGAACCCAACGCGGATTCCGACGCTGACGGCGTTTCAAATTTCTCCGAGTACCTGACGGGCACCGATCCGACACGTTCGGATTCCCGACTTCAGCTCAACGGTCCAGTCTGGAGCCCTCAGCACAACGCCACGGTCCTGCGCTGGCTCTCCGCGCCAAACAAGTTCTACACGATCGAATACGCAATTGATTTGCTCGACAGAGGCTGGACAGAGCTGGTTTCCGATGTCCCGGGAGATGGGTTCACGCAGGAATTCACAATCAACCAGAACGCCGCCGCCAACCGGTTTTACCGCCTTCGAGTTAAATGACAATTTTACAACGGACACACCTATGAGGCTCTTTCAAAACTCGGATTTGTTGAGAGATTTCAATTGATCATGTGAAGTGGCACGAGTCGCGCTGATTTTTGGACATGCTCGACCTGACGACGATCTTCCACAATTTGCAACGCCATCTTTTCCCCATGCTCG
>SXMN01000084.1 GCA_005777315.1 Verrucomicrobiales bacterium | reverse complement strand
GTCGGGATCCAGGGCGAGGATCTTGTCCCGGTCCACGTAAGGATCGACAGCCGTCCCTACAATTTCAATTTCGGGATCATTCGCGAGGCCGTCCGTGACGATCTTCCGGACAAGCGCGGAATCGTCAACGATGAGAGTTCGGATTCGAGCCATTGGTAACCTTGCTGGTTTAAGAGGCGGCCATTTTGAACATCGATTCCACTTCCGCCATGCGCTCGTGCGCCTCGATCATGAAATGGGGCAACTGATCGGCGGTCAGGTTCAGCGTTTCGAGGGCGTCCACCCGGCCCCGCAATGCGAGAGCGGAGTGACCATAGCTATGTCCCATGAAATGAGCAACGAGGTTCCCGAGATAGACCATCGAAGCCAGTCGATGGTTCGGTTGGGCGGTTTTCGGTGAATGATGGAACCAGACGGCGCTGACGAGGTTGGCGGGGAATTTCCAACGTGCCAGGAGACGTCCGCCAATCTCCGCGTGCTGAACGCCGAGAAGCTTCTTTTCCGTGTCGAGCAGGGACTGTTGATTGCGTTCGGTCTCTTCGAGCAGCTTCGCATAGATTTGTTCCAGCGCCTGGGAAAGTACGATTTTTCCAATGTCATGAAGGAGGCCGGCCGTGAAGACCACGCTCTCATCTTCGCCGAGCTTTTGCGCGATGATCTGGGATGCAACCGCAGTTGCAACGGAATGGTGCCACAGTTCTCCGGTGTCGATTCCGTATCCTGTCTGGGCCGGGCCAAGGGCCTTGGCTCCGCTGACAGCGGCGGCGATGCGGTACATTTCCTTAAACCCAAGCCATTGTACCGCGTCCCGGAGATCATCAAGTGGATTGGCCGGGGAGTAGAATGCGCTGTTACAGGCCTTAAGCACATCGGCCGTGAGGGCCGGGTCATAGGACATGAGAGTCACGACCTTGCTGCTGTCCACGTTCTCACGGCGGAGCAACGAGAGCAATTCCGGGAGAATCTTGGGCGCAGGTGGGAGGTGCTTGACCTTGTTTATGTAGTCATCGAGCTCTTGCATAGGGTCACCTCTTGTTGCTGGCCTGAGATCTTCAGGCGCACTTCACCGGTGGCGATCTTAAGATACATGGTTCGATTAACCAGGCCACCTGTTTGTTCCGCTGAAATTCGGAGTCCATGTTTCTGGAACAGTTGAGCAAGCGCCTCGTAGTTCCGTTTCCCGATGTTAAAGAAACCACTGTTGTCCATGATTTGAGCGCCTCCCGCCACGGAGATGATCATCCGATGTTTGTCCGCGCCGAGCTGGTAGGCGGAGCGAAAAAGCATGGAGACACCGGTATCCACGAACATGGCGGGCTTGGCCGCGGCTTTCCCTGCGTCGATGGTCGAATCTGGGAGCATGATGTGAAGCAAGCCTCCGACGTGTGCGACCGGATCGTAAACGGAAACTCCGAGACAGGAACCAAGCGAGTACGTGGCAAAGACCACGTTCTGGTTGTTCGACACCGCCATTTCAGCAATGCCGACAACGACACGCTGCTCAAAGCCTGTCAGTGAAGGTGAGGGCATGGAGGGGCTTAACTCTTCTGGTAAATGCTGGGTTTGAGACAGCGAAGGCCCGTATCGAGTCCGTTCAGGCTTTCAGAGTGTCCGGTGAAGAGATGGCCATGAGGCACCAGGAACTTTGCCAGTTGTCGCACCAGTTGTTCCTGCGTGGGGCGGTCAAAATAGATCATCACGTTGCGGCAGAAAATCAGATCGAATGTGTCTTTGAATTGAT
Organism: Verrucomicrobiales bacterium; assembly: GCA_005777315.1. Lineage (GTDB taxonomy): Bacteria > Verrucomicrobiota > Verrucomicrobiia > Limisphaerales > F1-12-MAGs170 > F1-120-MAGs170. Next base: position 4,658 of record SXMN01000084.1, on the reverse strand, counting down.
ACTGGCCAAGCAGGTTGAGCTGCTGGAAATCCACGCGTTCTGAAATGGCTGGTTTGACCCGATAATGCCCCTCCCATTTGCCGTGTCCCCGCTGCAAGTAACGGCGCTGCCATTCCGGGGGGACCGCAGTCAGGCGGTCTTCGGCATAGACGGCGGCCTTGGCCTTGCCGAGCGCCTTGGTGGAAATGTCGGTCGCGAGAATTCTCCAGTCCCAACCCGCCGTGAGCGGAAAATGTTCTGCCAGGTAAAAGGCAATGCTGTACGGCTCCTCACCGGTGGCACATGCCGCGCTCCATACCTTTAGCTTTTTCTTCCCGGGCGGAATCACCGCCGGCAGAGCCGTTTTTACCATGTAAGTAAAATGGTCCTGCTCTCTCAGGAAATTGGTGAAGTTGGTGGTGAGAGCATCCACGACGTGGGTGATCTCTTCTTCGTCGGCAGAGTGCTTTAGAAAATCACAATAATCATTGAAATTCTCGAATCCATGAAGGCGCATTCGTTTGCCAAGGCGGGTTTTGATCAGGGATTGCTTTCCGTCATGAAGCCGGATGCGGCAGCGCTCATAAATCAACGAAATGATGAAGTCGAAGCTGGCAGCTTCGTCCATGAGGCTTTGTCTTCGGGACATCGTTAGGATTACGTCATTCGTCACTTCCTCCTATCGGCAAAACTCGCTCGGACTTAAGAGATGACATGAGTTGTCGGCGGGTGGGCGCTGGAGGCGCTACACCCACCAACGAATGAAACCAAAAAACTCCAATATCCGACGGAGAGCATGCACGAGGTGTAATGGCGGCGCTGGGAACTGGAAACTTATTGCTGACGGCTCAGAGGACGGCTGGACCTGGAGCATTGCAGCGGGATGACCGGCGAAGCGGGCGAAAGGATTTTCACTCGCTGGTGCTCTCGAGCAACGTGGAGAGCGTGGTGATCAGGCTGGTGCAGGTCAACCAGGCAGTGAGTATGCACGCGCTCAAGAGTTCTGTTGTCGTTGCCGCGTTGCTATCGAGCCTCGTCACCCCGGCTCCAGCGACGAGCCATTGCCTGAAGCGCTCATTTGTGGTGGACTGTGCTCATGACTCTTTCTCATCCATCTCGAGAGCAGGTTTTGAAAGTTAGCCGGCGCAGTGCGCTGAAGTCCGCCGGGATTATGGTTGCCGGCTCGGCGATTCTACCGAACGCTCATGCGCAAATGCCGCGCACCTCCGCTGAACCTGATTTCAAAATTCGACACGGGCGCATCCGTCAATCGATCATGGGCTGGACGTTCAACCCGATGCCGACGCCGGATCTGGCCAGGCTTTGCAAGGAGATTGGGCTGGTCGCGATGGAGGGGGTCGATAGCAAGCATTACCCGCTTGTGAGGGAATTGGGTCTTCAAATCTCGCTCGTCGGCAGCCACGGGTTCGCCAAGGGGCCGTTCAACCGGGCGAATCACGAGTTCGTTATCAAGTCGTTGCGAGAGGGAATTGACACCGCTGTGGAGTTCGGCTGCTCGAAAGTCATCACTTTTACCGGGATGAGGGAGGCAGGCATTGATGACGAGGAAGGCGCGAAGAATTGCGTCAATTGCTGGCGCGAAGTGATCGGTTACGCGGAACAGAAGAAGGTGACCCTTTGCCTGGAACACTTGAACAGCCGCGATAATAGCCACCCGATGAAGGGCCATCCCGGTTACTTCGGTGATGACGTCGAGCGGTGCGTTGAACTGATCAAGCGGGTCGGTTCGCCCAACTTCAAGCTGCTCTTCGACATTTATCACGTGCAGATCATGCACGGCGACGTGATCCGAAGGCTGCGGCTTTACAGGGAACACATTGGTCATTACCACACGGCGGGTGTTCCTGGACGTGGGGAGCTGGATGACACGCAGGAGATCAATTATCCGGCGGTGATGCGCGCCATACTGGAGACCGGCTACACGGGTCACGTGGCGCAGGAATTCATCCCGACATGGGACGACAAATCATTGGCTCTTCGTCACGCGGCGAAAGTCTGCGATGTGTGATTTCAGACCAGCCCTGCCAGGATTGATGGCAGCCGTTCCAAGCTTCGCTTGAGACTCGCTGTGGCGATGGCTTTCTCCTGTTCGCCGTGATTGGCGAAGATGATTTTCCAACCGCTGGCTTCAAGCCAGTCCTGATCAGTGACGATCGCACGATTGCCGCTCAGACCAATGCCGGCCTGTCTAACGAGCAAGTTGGCCAGTTGAACAGCCGCGACGATGCGGCAATGGTGGCCGGCTCGCTCCGGTTCATGATGGTAACGCGCGGTCTCGACGAGCACATCCGGGAGATTATGGCTTCGCAGGTAGAGGGCGCCGAGTTCACCATGATCCAGGCCGAGGACTTCACGCTCGGCTTCGAGCAGATTCTGACCGTTCTCCGCGTGACGGCGGTGGATTTCGTGGAAGTGCTCGGGGAATGCGGCGGCCATCGCAATTTTACCCACGTCGTGGACGAGGCCGGCAACGTAATCGACTTCGTTTTCAACAGCTTGAAACGAGCCGATCACCTCGCGGGTCATGATCGCGGTGGCGATGCAGTGCTGCCAGAAATCGCGCCAGGGGAAGTGGGATTTACCAGCCAGCTTTTGGAAATCTTCGATGACGGGCGTGACCATGGCCAGTTGCCGGATCTGGCGGACGCCCAGATAGAAAACCGCTTCCTCGATGCTGTTGACCGGGGAGGAAAATCCGTAATAGACGGAGTTGACCAGTCTCAGGAGGCGGGCGGTGAGAGATGGATCGCGGCGAATGATCTCCGCCACCTGGGTTGTATATCGCTGGTCGGCGTCCAGCAATCCGCGCAAGGCCGAGCTGATCGAGCTCAGGGAGGGCAATCGAGGGCAGTGGCGGAGGCGATTCGCGATTTGCTGCTGATCGCACGGGAGCAGTTGCGTCGGGGGCGTCTGGGGCGCTGGTGGTGTTGGACTGACGGCAGTTGTCATCGTAACTGATATCGGCTGTCTGGCGGGAAAGTTTAGATGTTTGCTCTGCATACTGACCGGAAAACAGGACAGCCTGCAAATCCTGGCGGCGACGCAGGCCCATCTGTCTCATTGCACTACTGGTTAGAGGCAGCCGCGGGCAAACAGGAGCCCATAAATCAGACAGAGTGGATCAAATTGTGGCTCCGGATGAAACCTCGCCTGGCACTCACACGGACACGGCAATTGAAGTCGCGCATTTTTCGTCGTTTCCCAGCTAAAGTAAATTTGTGCCAGTGCCGATATGCCAACCACAATGATACAAGACATGGATGATTTGGTGAGGGCAGCGATCAATGAGGTGTTTGACACCATGCTGAACCTCAAGATCGAGGCAGAACCTCCAGGCACGGAACTTTTGAATGGAGAGGCGCACATTGCCAGTTCTGTCGGTTTCATTGGGAAACTCACCGGCATTGTCTATATTTACTCATCAGCGAGTTTCGCCCGAACCGTCACAGCCACCTTGGTCGGACTTGAAGAGGCCGAGATCGATGGCGAAGAGATGGTCAATGACGCCATGGGTGAAGTTGCCAACATGATTGTCGGCAATGTAAAATCACGTCTCTCCGACCGCGGCATGCCCTGTGTATTGACGATCCCATCCATTGTTCGCGGGAGCCATTTTACAATCGAAGCGGTGAGCTCCACCGAACGGCGCGTCGTTTCTTTCAAGTGCCTCAAGGCAAACCAGCAAATTGTCATCGAAATCCTAATCAAATCCGAAAATTCCAACAACTGACACCATGGGCCCCAAGATCCTTACAGTTGACGACAGTAAAACAATCCGCCTCATCATCGCGAAGGCTTTCAAGTCTTTCGACTGCGAGGTGCTCGAAGCATCCAACGGCGTGGAAGGCCTCGCCATCGCTTCCAAAGAAAAGCCGGACATCATGATCCTCGATCTCACCATGCCCATCATGGATGGGTACGAGACGCTGACGAAGCTGAAGTCCGATCCCGAACTGAAGGGCATTCCCGTGATCATGCTCACGGCGGAAGCGGGCCGCGAGAATGTGCTCCGCATCGCCAAGCAGGGCGTGCGCGACTACCTGGTCAAGCCTTTCAAAGAAGATGTCATCATCGACCGCGTCGGGCGTGTCATCGATCTCAAGCCCAAGGGCTCGACTCCAATCAAGGCGAAACGCTTCGATGATCCGCTGACCATCCTGGTGGTGGACGACAAACCCGCCATCTGCGAACAGATCCGGGCTGGAATCACTGATACGCCTTGGTCTGTCGTTGGCCGCGGCCAGAGTGGTGAAGCGGTGGATTTCTGCAGCCAGACGCTTCCAGACATCATTTTGATAAGTCTGTCGCTGCCCGATAATGCGGGATTCACCCTGTTCCAGATGCTCCGGGCCAGTGCCAAGACGAAATCCGTGCCGGTCTTCGGCCTTTGCGTGAAGACGACCGTGGACGAGCAGACCAAGGCCCAACAGATGGGGTTCAATGGTGTGGTAACCAAACCGATCGACATGGACGATTTGAAGGCCAAGGTTGCCCGATCGTTGAGCCTGGATACTTCCTACAAGTATTTCCAACAGAAGAATGGCGTTCTACTGCTTACTCTTCCTTCAACCTTTGGAACCAATGTGGCGAACGAGGTGACGACTCACCTTCGCGCCAAGATGTCGGAGGCTGTCGATGCCGGTCTTGACAAGGTGATT
>SXMN01000083.1 GCA_005777315.1 Verrucomicrobiales bacterium | reverse complement strand
TCTTGACGGCGGCACAGACGCATCTGCTTCGTTGCTCGCTTGGTCAGAGGCCGCTGCGGGCATCCTCCCGCGTTCGCGCCTCGCATCTGCATCTGTGGCGCTCGCCATCATTCGTAGCCTATCCCACGGTCTCCTCAGTAAGATTGCCAAAACGCCGTCGCCGCGGTCCAACCCCGCGGGGAATTCCGGTAACATCGAACTGAACTAGCCATGCCTCATCTCCAAGATCACCTATGACTTCCCCTCCGACGCCCTGCCTTCGGTGCTCCGGGAAGACGGCGTCGAATACGGCTTCATCGGCAAGCTCCATGGGCTGAAGTAGAAATACCGTGCGGACGTCACGGATCGCGCTGCACTGGAGAAAAACTTCCGCGAGAAGTTCAAGGCTCTGAACCGCATCCTCGCCGACTACAACGCCCGCGACGGCGCCAAACCCCGCAACACGATTACATGATGGCTGGCATAATCGACGCCGGAAACGAGCCAGGTTCAAGATTTGACTCGAAATGTGGCGACCCACTCCACACAGTCCGCTCATCGACAGTGCCTGGGATTGCGTGTGACTGGATGCCAAGGCAGTCGATCAGCCCATGAAATATCCAACGCTGCTGATCCTCGCCGTCGTACTTGGTGCGGGCACACTGCTGGCGCAGCGCGGACGGAGGGGCGGCGGTGAGGGCTGGATTTCCGAGGATGCGCCAGTCCGCACGGCCCGCGAAGTGGAGACCCACAGCAATGATTTCCCGCGCTGGGACAATCCTGCCGGGTTTGAGCACGATGTTTTCACTTTCACCCGCATCCGCTACAGCCGCGATCCCCGGAGCCGCTTCGGTTGTTTCACGGACTTCCCCGACAGCGATCTGGATCTTTCATACCGGCTGCAACAGCTCACCGCGCTGAAAGTTGATCCCGATGGGCGAGTGCTCCGGCTCACCGATCCAGAGCTTTTCGAATTTCCCTGGATCTACATGGTCGAGCCTGGATCACTCATGCTCGACGAGGCCGAGGCGACGTCACTGCGTCGCTATCTGCTCAATGGCGGCTTCCTGATGGCCGACGACTTCTGGGGCGAGAGGCAGTGGGAAATGTTCGCCGATCAAATGAAACAGGTGCTGCCCGACCATCAATTCATCGACCTATCGATGGATCATCCGGTTTTCCAGGGAATTTTTGATCTCGGCAGATCCATGAACGGTCTGCAGACGCCTAACTACCAGACCGGTGAGAGCAGTCAATACACGGGCGTCACTTGGGAGGAATTCCATGGAAGCGACACTCGCGACGTCCACATCCGGGCGATCTTTGATGAAAGGAGCCGCATGATGGTCATCGCCTGCCACAACACCGACAACGGCGACGGCTGGGAGCGCGAGCAGGAGTATGCATACTTCTTCCGCGAATTTTCCGAGAAGCGCGCCTATCCGCTCGGCATCAACATCATCTTTTACGCGATGACTCACTGATGTCGGCCGAGATGACCCACAGATCAGACTTGGGCGCAACCGTCGCTACTTCTTTGTCAGCTCCCAGCGTTCGTTGAAGAATCCTGCCGCAGCAATGCCGCCAGGAGCGCGAGAAGTGACCGGCTGCGTCACATCGATGATCGCCCAGTCTGGAAGCTTGGCCACTTGCCGGGCGTTGTTGAGGTAATCGTATTCGCGGAAAGTGAAGCCGCTATTGACGACCACGTAGCGTTTCGGATTGAGCGGGTTCGGATAAATCAACACGGGCACATAACGATCCGCCGGGTAGATGGCATCACCGGTGTGAACACCTTGTGCATCCCAACGCAACGGAAGGTTGCTCACGATCCTTGAAAGCAACTGATTGCTGGATGGATCGCCCCAAAGAACCAGATTGTTCGATGCGATGTCGGCATCGGTGATTTCGGCATCGGCCTTGACTCGCACTTCGCCGCGAAACTGTCTCCGCCAATGCTCAACGGCGTGAGCCTGTTCATTGCTCGCCCACGTGCCGGCTTTGGCATTCAGTGGCTGCCCCGTCGGGCGAACCATCAGAAAGCTATCCATGAACGCGTCGTCGATTGGCCCTTGAAGCCCATGCCGCTTCCGCAGTTCGTCCGTGGAAGACTGATCCAACGGGGCAATCGTCCAGGTTCCAGCCTGTTTCGTAAAATGCGCCGTCCACGAACGATCCGAATGGGCGCTGGCTGCATTGAGCGTTTGCCCATCAATCGTGACACTCACTTTCCGCGTCAGATCGAAAGGTGCGAGCCCGGCAGGAATGGAAAACGTCAGCTCTGAGATATTGCGAGAGTTTGCCTTGATGCCGTTTCCCTGCTGGTCGATCTCTGCTTCGATGCGCGCCTGCTCCCAATGTTGTTCCAACCCATCAACTGTTACCCAGGCTGAATGATTGTAGCGAAGCGTGTGCGTGGCAAATTTCACTTTGGAAGGAAAGGCTTCCCGACCTTGCACCGCAATGCTGTCGATGCGCCGGTTGATCTCGGCCTTGGCGTCCGGATGATACTTGTGGCCTGTCTGCGGGCCGATGATGTGTGTCAGCGTGATGCCCTCTTTGGCGAGCGCGGCTGCCATGATGTCCGCGGCTTGTTTCTGATTGTCGATTTCGCCGCTGTAGGCAACGGTCGGGCAGTTGTAAAGATTGATGGCGTATTCGGTGCAGTCATACCAGCGCCAGAGCTTTTGCTCGAACCATGATGGTTTCAGTTCTTCCTTCTGAAAAACTTTCAGAAAGTCCGGCGTTTCACTGAAGCCGGCTCCAGGCGCCGCGGCGGCCCACAGGCTCGGATAATGAACCGCAAACTGCCAGCAAGCCGCGCCACCCATCGAGAAGCCTCGAATGACGACACGGCTCTCATCGATCGGGTAGTGCTTGCGGATGTCAGCCCAGGCTTCGAACAAGTCTATTTCCCCGGCGAATTTATTGGCGTTGCAGTAACGGCCATAAAGATGGCAGACGATGGTGTCGGGCGGTGTGAATTCACCCGCCGATTTCAGCCGGCCATTCAGGAAATCAAGTTCCGTCAATTGTTCACCTCGTCCGTGGAACCAGAAATCGAGACGGAACTTGTGTGCCGAGTTCGGGGCGAACGAGGATGGAACCACGAGACCGTACGGCTGGACGGAGCCGTCAATCTTCGAGAGATAGCCTCGAACCACGAGGCCGGTGGAAGAGTTCCACGGAACACGGCCTTCGCCAAGAGCCCTGGCACGGGCTTCCCCCAACTGGAGGATGGCGCGCGCTGAAGTTGGCTCGTTCGTCTTGTAAAACTCGTCGTAGCGCAGTGCCCAATCAACGGCTTTGTGAAACACTTGTATGTCTGGAATCGATTCGAGCAGCGCGGACTTGCCGGCCAACGAAACCCGCAGTGCTTCGATCTGACTCGCGAGATCACCGACTCCTTTTTCGAGTTCGGTGCGATCGCTCAGGCCGATGGCAATTCCCGGTGGCGGAACACGGCGCACTTTGTCGGCGAGATTGTCCGTGGGGCCGTCCGCGAATGAGTTAATGACGGAACAGTAAACAGCGAGTGAAAGGACGCGCGTAAGTTTCATGGAGTTTTCGTCAGGAAGGTCGGTTTTGTGCCGGGTCTCGTGTTTCGCGAACGGTCAGTCTTTTGAGGCGGCTTGTGTGAGGTCCTGCTGGAACGGCCATCGATGTGTGGCCCGTGACCAGACGAGAAATGCGGCCACTCCGAGCGCGAGGCTGCCCAAACTCAGGAGGATGGTCTGGCCTCCAGAAGTCAGGAAGACAAACATCCAACCCACAAACGCCAGCCCGAGCGGCAGCGGATAAAGCCAGATTCGGTACGGGCGCGCCATGTTCGGGGCATTGCGGCGAAGCAGGATCACGGCACCGATCTGACCGACGAATTGGATGAGAATGCGGCTGGCGATGAGTGTGTTGATGACAACGTCGAGCGAGACAAAGCTGCATCCCATGGCCACAAGCCCGATGACGAGCAACGACACATATGGAAATCCTTTCGTCGGATGAAGGGTCGCGAAAACCTTGAAAAAGAGTCCATCTCGCGCCGCGGCATAGGGAATGCGCGAATAGCCGAGCAACAGCGCAAAAACAGAACCCAAAGCGGTCCAAAGCACCATGAGCGTGAAGACCGTCGCCACATCTTTCCCGTAGATCTTCTCCATGAAGATCGCGACGACGAAATCGGCGTTGGGTTTTTCCGAGGAAGGAACAAAATCGCGCCAGGGCACAATCCCAATGATGGACAGATTGATGGCAATGTAGAGGAATGCCACTCCCACCAGACTCCAGAGAATGGAGCGCGGGATGACCCGTCCGGGATTCTTCACTTCATCGCCGATGTAGCAGATGTCGTAGTAACCGAGAAAATCATAGATGCCCACCCGGGCGGCGGCTCCGAGGCCAAGAAAGAATCCGAGTGAAAGATCGAAGGCACCGCTCGGAAAATCGAAGGCAAGCTTGGGATTGAAGTGCATCGCGCCGGTGACCACCACGGCGACGGCTGTGATCATCGAACCGGCCCACAGACTCACTGTGATGGTGGCGACCGAGGAAATCCGACGGTAGAGCAAAGCGATGTTGGCGATGCCGACGGCGGCGGCGATCAACATGGTTTGGAAAGGAGTAATGCCTTTCCAGATATAACCGAGATACTTGGCGAACCCGATATAACCCGAGGCGATCTCCAGTGGTCCGCTCAGAATGAACATCCAGATGAACAAAAATGCCATGAGCCGCCCCCAGGTTTCTCGTCCAAACCCTTCGCGCAAGTAACGATAGCTGCCTCCAGATCCGGGCATCGCCGCGCCAAGTTCAGCCCATATCATTCCATCAGGCACCGTGATCAGGATGGCAATCAGCCAGCCCAACATGGCGTGAGGGCCGTTCATTGCCGACAGCAGCATCGGAATGGTGATGAATGGCCCCACGCCAACCATGTTGGTCATGTTCAGCGCGGTCGCCTGAAGCTGGCCAAAACGACGGGTTAAATGAACAGGCTCGCCTGGAGCAGAAGGGGCAGGTTCAGCCATGAGCTGTAAAATCCTTGAAAAGTGAGTTTGCCACCGATGACAAAAAAAGGTTAAAGGACATGGTATCAGTGAGCGCTTGAATGGCTGGTCGTGTACCAAAGTGTTGTCCGGAACTCAACCGCATTCGCAATCGAGCTGAAGAAATTTGAAATGAATCGGGGCAGAATCAGCGCCGGACTTCTCATGCACCGTCTATGTGACGGGGTGCTTCAAGTGTACCTCGCTCATCCAGGCGGGCCCTTTTTCAAATACAAGGACCATGGGCATTGGACAATTCCCAAGGGAGAAGTGGCTCCGGGAGAATCGTTGCTTGCCACAGCTCTCCGCGAATTCAAGGAAGAGACGGGGATCGAGCCTTGCGGCGAGTACCTGCCTCTGGGATCGATCCGGCAGCGGGGCGGGAAGACCGTGCATGGTTGGGCTTTTGCTGGAGATCGCCCGGCGGGACACGTCCACAAGTGCAATCTCTACCAGATGGAGTGGCCCCCGGGTTCTGGAATTTGGGGAAGTTACCCGGAAGTGGATCGCGTGGGATTCTTCACTTTGGGCGAGGCAAGACGCAGGATGAAGGAGGCACAGTTGCCGTTTCTTGACCGGCTTGTGGATGCGATCAGGGCCGGAGAGATCGCTCGATCTGCGAGTCTGCGCATTACCGGCCCAAAGTCGGAACTGACTGAGGAGGCCGTGGGATAGCCGGCAGCTCCTGGCGATGGCACAAGCACAGCTGGATCCCTTCCAGTCGCCGAATTCATTCAGCGCTTTGAAAACCAGCACGTTCAATCCCGCTCTCAGCGTAACAATTTGTGCCACTTCCCGGCCTGCAACAAAGCCGTTCCAAAAAGTAGATTTGTGGATTTGCCAGCGCCACCGGGCCAGCCCGCTGACCGGCAGGCGGGTGACAGCTCGTTCCAACGCAATCTCCGATTCATCCACTTCCTCCGTAAATGTAGAGTAACTGCATTTCCTAGGATTTCGGAATGAGGTTTGGCTGACATGAGATGAATGCGCTTTGGGGACGACGTTCTTTCACGGCAGCTTGATCCGCGGTTTCTCCGCCGATTCGATCTCCTCCCATGACGGCGCCCGCCAGAAGTGAACTTTCCCATTCGAGCTGAAGGCGACGATGGTGTTTCCATCAGGCAGGAAACGTTCGCGGCTCAAGCGTGCTCCCGGCACGTCCAGATTGACCGCTTCTTCCCAGGAGTCCGTATCCCAGAGTTTCATCGGCTCGAAGCCAACTGCGGTGGTCAGGAGTCGCAGGCCGTCCGGCGACGGGTTGGATGTCAGGTGAAGCTGATTATGCCCCGAGAACGAGGCGATCCGCTCGCGTTTGGTCAAATCCCACGCGTGGATGATCGGTGCCTCGAATGACGAAGCCACCACCATCTTTTTGCCAGGAACAAACGCGATCCCCGTGACCGGGGAGCCGTGGGGAAATGGAAGCGAACATTCCTCTTGTCCCGTTTCAATGTTTCGGATGACCAGCGATTGTCCGGACACGATGGCCATCAAGGGCTCATCCGACGCGAAAGCGATTTCAAAAAAATCCTGCCCCGTGACCAAAGCCCGCCCCACCGGAATCGGTGGAAGCTCCTGTCGCGACACCGCGTCCCAACGCTGAAACTTGGCGACTTGTGGGTTCGCTTCCACGGATGCCGCGAAGATCATGCGATTGCGCGGCAGAAACCAGAAGGCATCCGGTTGCGAACTCCAGGTCAGCGGATAGGTCGAGAGGCTGTCCCTCGGGGGGTTGTGCACCTTCATCTGCGGGGGATCGGCGGAACCGAGCAGCATCTCGCCAGTGGGCGAGAAGAAGATTGCGGTGTTGTTGGTGCCGAAAGTCACTGTCGTCGTTTTCCGTTGCCCAAGGGGGACATCCCACAAGGCGACGCTCCCATCCTGCAGAATCGCCCCAATGGTCTGCCCGTCTGGAGATACATCCGCACGTTTCAGGTTGGTGGTCAGTTCGAATTCTTCACGCGGTGGAGGCGCCACCCTGGCCGGCCAGAGATAGACAGCGCCGTCCTTGCCGGCGCTGATCAGTCTTTGACCATTCCGCGAGAACGATACGGACCACACTTCCTCCGTGTGCCCTTTCAGTGTGGACTCTTCTTTCCAGGAGGTGGTGTTCCACAACTTGATCAAGTGGTCTCCACCGGCCGAGGCCAACGTTGTTCCATCAGGTGAAAAGGCCAGCGAGGAGACAAAGCCTTGATGCCCTTCCAGGGTAGCGAGCCGCTTTTTATCCCGCATGTCCCAGATCGTAATCCTGGGGTTCTGGAAAGCGCAACCCACGGCAAGTTCCCGGCCGTCTGGGGAGAACGACAGCGCCAAGACGCCATGGTCCCCGGAAACATCATCGGTCCGGGAAGCCATGAAAGATTGGGTCTCACGCAAAGTTGCGAGGTCCACGATTCGAACGCGTCCGCTGTCTTCGCCGATGGCGAGAACTTTCTGGTCCGGCGAGAACACGACGGCACCGAGAATCTCGGACCTCCCCATCCCCGAAGGCAGTTGGGCGACCCTTTTTCCCGAACCTACTTCCCAGAGCGACACGCCTTGTTCCGCGACCAAGACGGCCATGAGCTTATTATCACGGGACAGGGCCAGGGCCGTAATCGAAGCCTTTTCCCCAAAGGACAGCTCGGTTACGATCTTCTTGCCCTCCATCTCCCAGACCTTGATCACCCAATGGAGGCCATTCCAGACGGGTGCGGCCAGCAAAGTCCCATCATCGGACAGGCGGGGCGCTTTGATAAATGCCCAGGAGTCGTTTGGAGGCGGCGACGGGGTTTGGAGATTCGCGACTTCCTTGCGGCTGACACTATCCCAACACTTTATCCCCACGTAGCGGTCGCAGGTGACAAATTGTTCGCCATTGCTGGTGTAGCCCGCGTACCAGATCCCTCCCACGGGTTCCTGATGAAACTTAACGAGCGCGTCGCCCCGACAGCGCTGCCACAGATAACGCCATTCCCAGCCGCGCAAATCCTTCTCTCCTGCTTTCGGATAATAGCGCCCCAGCAACTCGCGGGCGCGGCGGAGATGGTTGGCACTCAACTCCTGTTGAATGCGATTCATATCCGCCGCGTAGGCGCGCCGGCGCGCGATCAAGTCTTGAATCTCTGCGCGCGAGCGCAGTTGAGCTTCCTTGGCTTGGGCCGTTTCCGCTCGTTGACGTTCAATTGACTCTCCGACGCGCGCGGTCTCAGCTTCCGAGCGGGCCGCGAGCGCCTTGTCGCGCTCAAATCGGGCCTGTTGCCATCCGACGATCGCGAGACTTGCACCCAAGAGCAGGGCGATGCCGACAGCAGCCAAGGCGGCAAACGCCAGTCTGTTCCGTCGGACCACTTTCTCAAATCGATACGCCGCGCTCGGCGGACGCGCGATGACCGGTTCGTTGCTGAGGTGCCGCCGAATATCGGCGGCGAAGCCATTGGCCGTTTCGTAACGCCGCGTCCGGTCTTTCTCCAGCGCCTTCATCACAATCCAGTCCAGATCTCCGCGCAGTTCGTTGCTCAACTGCCCGGGGTTGAGCTTGCGGTGTTTGGCAACGTTGGTTTGCTCCACTCCGTCCAACGTGCTGGCTTTCGTCGATGGCTTGGCCGGTTCCTCTTCCTTGATACGCCGGCGAATCTCCTCGTAGCCGCCGCTCATCAGTTCCTTCCCATCCAGCGGGGTGCGGCCCACCAGCAGTTCATACAGCACCACACCCAGGCTGTAGATGTCGCTGCGAGTATCGATGTCCAGGCCGCTCATCTCCGCCTGTTCCGGGCTCATGTAAGCGGGCGTCCCGATGAACTGGCCGTGCTGAGTGAAGATCGTTTTCTCCGTCAGCTCCTGTTGCGTGGCCTTGGCGATACCGAAATCGATCACCTTTGGCACCGGCACGCCGTCGTGCAGGGTAACCAGGATGTTGGACGGCTTGATGTCGCGATGGATGATCCCCTTCTGATGCGCGTGCTGGATGGCCTGGCAGACGGCGATGAACAGATCGAGTCGTTCCTTGGTGGTGAGCTGGTTGTCGTCGCAATACTTGGTGACCGGCACGCCCTTGACCAGTTCCATGACGAAGTAGGGCCGTCCGGTCTCGGTCGCGCCGGCATCAAGAACCTTGGCGATGTTCGGATGATCCATCATCGCCAGTGCCTGTCGCTCCGCTTCAAACCGGGCGACGACCTGTTGCGTGTCCATCCCCAGCTTGATGATCTTGAGGGCAACGCGGCGTTTGACGGGTTCCTTCTGTTCCGCAAGATAAACGACGCCGAAACCGCCCTCGCCAAGCTTCTGGAGCAGCTTGTAGTGATCGATCACCGCTCCCGGACCCTCAGTGACCCGCGTTTCGCTGATCAAGGTGGGCGCGCCCTCGACGGCGGCAGCTTCAAGGAACGAATCCTGTTTGTGGCTCTTCAGCAAGGCTTCCACGCGGGATCGCAGCGACACGTCATTTTGACAGGCCCCCTCGAGAAAGCCCGCCCTGGCTTCGCCTGATTGAATCTCAACGGCGCGGAGAAAAATATCACGAGCCTGCCGATCCCGCAGGGTCTGGTCTTGATGGTTCATAGGCATTTCCATCCCTCAATGCGGCTGGCGACGGAAAACCCGCCAACATTTTCTATTTTACTTTCTGCATCGCATCCCGGAGCCAGGCTTTGGCAAAAGTCCAGAGCCGTTCCGCGCCGCGCAAGGTCAACTCCATCGCTTCGGCAGCCTGCGTCATGTTCATGCCCACGAAGTACCGCAACTTCACCAGCCTGGCCGCATCAGCATCCACTCTGCTCAACTGATCGAGCACGTCGTGAAGAGCGATGAGTTCATCTTCTGGAACTTTTAGTTCGATCCGGGAATCTTCAAAGACATCGGGATTGGCCAGTCCGGAAGCAAGGCGCACCTGTCGTTTGCGGGCGCGGTCGATCAGGATGCGCCGCATCGCCTCGGCAGCGGCTGCGAAGAAATGAGCACGGTTCTCCCATCGAGATTGCTCGCCGGCCGCAAGGCGCAACCACGCTTCGTGAACGAGGGCCGTCGGTTGCAGTGTCTGCCCGGGCTGCTCCCTTGCCATGCGCGCCGCCGCGAGCTTGCGCAGTTCCTCGTAAACCAACGGCAACAGGTCCCCAGCAGCCTCTGACCTCAGAAAGAGCGGGGTAAACCTGAAAAGACAGTGACCGGTTCAAATCCCTTGAATTGGTGCTTTCGTGAGTGGGTCGAGTGGAGAGGTCGGGTCGTGCGGACTGTTCCCAACGGACGGCTGGAAGGTAGT
>SXMN01000012.1 GCA_005777315.1 Verrucomicrobiales bacterium | reverse complement strand
CTGGTGCTTGGTAGGCTCCTTCGGCTTTGGCTCGATGTAGAACGGACCCTTGAAGCCGATCTTCTTCTTGTAATCGACCGCCATGTGCATGAACGCGCCGAGGTGATCCATCTCGCGCTTGAGGTCGGTATTCAGAAGCGTCGTGTAACCTTCGCGTCCACCCCAGAAAACGTAACCCTCTCCATTGAGTTCCTTGGTGGCGTCGAGCGCATTCTTGACCTGCGCGGCGGCGAAGGCGAAGGCGTCGGCATTGCAGCTGGTGGCGGCACCGTGCATGTAGCGTGGATGAACAAAATTCTGAGCGGTGCCCCAGAGGAGCCGGGTGCCGGTGCGCTTTTGCTCCTGTTTGCAAAGAGAGACAATCGTATCAAGATACTTGTTCGACTCGCGAAGCGTCTTCCCATGCGGCGCGATGTCCCGGTCATGAAAGGCCCAGAATGGAGCCCCCAGCTTTTCACAGAACTCGAAGAAGACAGGCACCCGGCGCTTTGCCTGCTCAATGGAGCCGGAGACCACGTTCTTGTCCCAGGGACGATCGAATGTGCCCCAGCCAAACATGTCGGAGCCGTTTCCACACATGGTGTGCCAATAGACCACCGAGAAGCGAAGATGCTCCTTCATCGATTTGCCTTCGATGATTTCCTCCGGATTGTAATGCTTGAATGCCAGAGGATTCCTGGACGACGTGCCTTCGTATTGGATCTTTGGAATCTTCGGAAAACCGGGTTTGGATGTGTTTTTCATGTTTTAAGCGAGGGCGGACTGTAAAGAGCGACCGTTTGATTGACAAGAACTGGATTGGAACTGGATTGGAGCTCGCGGGTACACCCGTGCATTCACAGGTTGGCGGGAGTGGAACGCGCAATTCATTCCGCCGGACCGTGGAAACGAAGTCCGCGCCGTGTTTTCATCCGGGCAACCGAAGTATCGAACCTCCCTGCGGAATAGATCTGCACTCCGGCACAACGCTCGGCCACGCCCGGTCTTGAGGTCTTCTCGTTGCCGACGGGATTCGGGAGGCACCGCGGGTACGCAGCCTCTTGGCCTAAAACAGCTTTACTTGCGGTCCATGCGGAGATTTGATCAAACCATCGCTGACACTTAACACATCATTCTAATGCTCTCATTTTCACTCACCGCACCACAACATGTCAGCCGCCGGCAAACCCGGGGCTTCACATTGATTGAGCTCCTTGTAGTTATTGCAATCATCGCGATCCTGGCTGGCATGCTTCTGCCCGCGCTGTCCAACGCCAAGCAGAAGGCCAATAGCATCGCCTGCCTCAATAACACAAAGCAGCTTGCCCTTGCCGCCATCGTGTATTCAACCGACTTCAATGATGCGTGGCCGGCCAACAATCCGGGTGACGATGGCGTCAACCTCCAGAATCCTCCGGCGAATTATGTGGCGAAAGTATGGGCGGAAGGCCGCGAAGGATCGAACCTCACGGACGATAAAACAGCACAGGGCCTGGTATCTGAGAAACTGTCCCTCATGGCTCCCTACATCACGGCAAAGGGAAGTTTTCGCTGCCCCGGAGACAAGAAGCCCATCAAGCAAGCCGGAAAAATCTTTCTCAGACCTCGAAATTATGGAATGAGCACGTTCGTGGGCTGGACTGGACTGGCGTATCACGCGGAGCCCAACCCCAAGTATCGCATGTTCAAGCGCACGAGTGATGTGACTAGGGCATCTGATTTCTTCCTCTTTGGAGAGATACATCCATTTAGCATCTGCCGTCCACAATTTGGGGTACACATGGAAGGTTCATCCATTTATCACGTGCCTGGAAATTATCATGGCCGGGTTTCTAACTTTGCATTCACCGACGGGCACTCGGAAGCGCATCGTTGGAACAACACCAAATTCAACAACCCCGGCATGACCGAGGCGGACGGGTTTTGGCACAGCCATGAAGCCCCGATGCCAGGCACCAGCGTGGCATCCATTCAGGCAGATCTGAACTGGTTGAGGCAGCACACCACTGAACTGCGCTGAGTTGATTCACTGAAGAGAAGCGCTGAAGAAGCTTCGATTCAATGCCTGGAGACGAAGCCAAGTGATCTGATGGTCAAACCATCTTCCTGGCAGGTCGAGCGTGGACAATTTCCCTTTCGCCAGTGGAGGAAGATTCGTTAGCGTGTCGCCCGGTGAATCCAAGTGCCACATACTTTGAGAAATGTCGCGAGATTTTTGCGGCGGTAGAGAGCCAGAACGACGCCATTCAGAAGTCCGCTGATTGGTTTTCCGAGACGATCCTTGCTGGCCGGATGGTTCATCTCTTCGGCTCAGGCCACAGCCGAATCCTGGTCGAGGAAATGTGGCCGCGTTACGGCTCGTTCCCCGGCTTTAATCCGATCGTCGAACTTTCCCTGAGTTTCCACAACCTGGTTGTCGGCGCGAACGGACAAAGGCAGGCGATGTTTCTCGAAAATGTCACGGGTCTGGCCGAGCGCATCCTGCGCAACTTCGACCTGTCTCCGCGCGACTCGGCGCTGGTGGTGTCATCGAGCGGCTGCAACCTGGTGCCGATTGAGATGGCGGAATGTTTCCGTCAGCGTGGAGTGAAGGTCGTGGCGATCATCAGTCGGAAGCACTCGGATGCGAGCGCCAGCCGGCGCACTGATGGAAGGAAGTTGCAGGATTTTGCCGACCTCGTCCTCGATACAGGAGCGCCAGTCGGCGACGCGATGGTGTGCGTGGATGGGTTGGATACGCCCGTGGCCCCGGGATCAACCGTGGGTGGATGCTTGCTGGTGAACGCGATCAAAGCCGAGGTGGCTTTACGGCTCACGCGAGCGGGGCAACCGCCGAAGGTGCTGACGGCCGGAGCAGTCGTCGGTGCCGCGAGAGCCACGGAACTTTTCGAGGCCGCTTACGATGAACACGCACGTCGGCTTTCAAAGCTTTATGAGCGGTTGGGGGAGAAACCGTGAACAGGATATTTCAACTCAAACGAATGACAGCTATTCACGTGAGCTGTTGGAATGCGCCACGGGCTGTCATGTCCCCGGGTTCAGCCAACCCAAGTCGCGCGGACGTGGCCGTCCGCGCCCCGGCTTCCAATCGCTCATGGTGCCAATTCTAACCCAATGAAAGATCTCCCGCTCCGCACGACAGTCATTGGCAGCTATCCGTTTCCAGGCTGGCTCGAATTCGCCTGCCAGCATCTCGATCGGTTTGGCGAGGCCGACCGCGAGGAGTTGAAGGACGATGCTGTGATTGCAGCGATCCATGATCAAACGGTGGCGGGTTTGGACGTAATCACAGACGGGGAGCAGACGCGGTTGGATTTCAATCTCTCGTTCTATGGATTTCTCGAGGGGATTTCCCTTGAGCCAGCTCCGCCACGCCGGTTTGGTCCACCGGCGCACGATCAACGTGGGAAACATGCGGTGACCGCAGAATTGGCTGCTCCGCGCGGCCTTGGAACTGTGGCGGAGTTTGAGCGGTTGAAACGTCTCGCACCCGCTGGTCCAACGCTGAAAGCCAGTGTGCCGGGACCATACACATTGAGCGGGCGACTGCTGCCCAACTCCCAATATCCGGATCGCTGGGCGCTGACAGAAGCACTGCTGCCAATCCTGAGGCTCGAACTGGAAGCCCTGGTCGCGGCAGGTTGCCGGGAAATCACTGTGGATGAACCTTCGATGAGCTGCTACGCGCATCGCGAGGACCCGAAGCGTTTCGTTGGGATTTTCAATCGAACGGTCGAGAGTGTCACGGGCAAGTGTCATCTTTCGACGCATCTATGCTTCGGAAATTACAAGGCGCGCGCTGTCGGTCTTCGCCGCTACGCGCCCATGTTCCCGGCATTTCTCGGCATGAACGTGGACGAAATCCACGTCGAGATGGCGAGCCGTGAATTTGCTGAACTGGAACTCATCGGCGAGATAGCGAAGACCAAGGATGTGGCCGTGGGCATCATCGATGTGAAGAGCTATTACATCGAAACTCCGGCGGACGTGGCGGATCGGGTTCGCGCTTGCTTGAAGCACGCTCCGGCGGACCGGCTCTCATTCGCGCCGGATTGCGGCTTGAGTCAGACGGCCCGCTGGGCGGCGAAGCAGAAGCTGAAGAACATGGTGGCGGGAGTGAAGATGGTCAGGCAGTAACTGAGTCCGTCCGATTCGCGTTTGTTGGCTTTTGGTTCTGGAAACAGCTAGCAGCAGAAATTGCCGATTAAGTAATCAAACCCGGTCCGCACCGCGCTTCTCCATGATCAAACCTTTCTCAACCGACTCGGACTTTCTCGCGGACGTTGAGGCTAGCCGTGCGAACCAATCTGAGCTTCACATCTGGTGGCTTGGCCAAAGCGGCTTTCTAATCCAGTGGCAAGGGCGACACCTGCTGTTCGATCCATACCTGTCCGACTCGCTCACAAGAAAATATGCCGCCACCGACAAACCACACGTCCGGATGACGGAGAGGGTGATTGCGCCGGAGAAGCTGAACTTCATTGATGTTGTGACTTCAAGCCACAATCACACCGATCACCTGGATGCGGAGACCCTGCGTCCGTTGCTTGCGACAAATACTGGTTTGAAGTTGATCATCCCGGAGGCCAATCGGCAGTTCGTCGCGGAGCGGCTCCAGATCGATTCGTCGAGCCCGATTGGACTGGATGCCGGGCAATCGGTGGCCGTTGGCGAGTTTGTCTTTCACGCGGTGGCGGCGGCTCACGAAACCATCGATCGAGATGAGGCGGGACGTTGCCGCTATCTCGGGTACGTGGTGGAGTGCGGGCCTTGGACGATTTATCACAGCGGCGACACAGTGCTCTACGACGGGATGGTGGAAACGTTGAAGCGATGGCGGATCGACGTGGCGTTACTGCCAATCAATGGCCGTGCCCCGGAACGTCGCGTGGCCGGGAACTTAAGCTCCACCGAGGCTGCTCAGCTTGGTCGCGACATCGGCGCGGGCGTGGTTATTCCGTGCCACTACGACATGTTCGAGTTCAACACGGCCGACCCGGCTGAGTTCGCAAAGGCCGCGATGGAGTTGCGTCAGCATTACTCCGTGCTCAAAGGTGGCGAACGTTGGAATGCGATGAAGTTTGGTTGAAGCTTTGAGTTCAATAGGCGACAGTCCGTGCCATCAAATGAAAACGTCGATGCTAAAAAACGGGCCATGCTTTCTCCGCTGGAGCCATTGGCTTGGTTCAACAATTATCACTTTAATAACACTTCTGACCATGAATGCCGCTGAAGTTGCCAACGACTCCGCCAAACCCAAGACTTCGCGCGCGACGTTTGGCGGAGGCTGCTTTTGGTGTGTCGAAGCCGCCTTCGAGACGTTCAAGGGAGTCAAGGCCGTCGTATCAGGTTATTCCGGTGGCGAGACGGTGAACCCATCGTACGAGGAAATCTGCACGGGCCGAACAGGACACGCCGAGGTCGTGCAGATCGAGTTCGATCCGGCGGTAATCTCGTTCGAGACACTGTTGGAGATTTTCTGGGAAGCTCATGACCCGACGACTCAGGATCGCCAGGGTGCTGACGCAGGAACGCAGTATCGATCCATCATTCTCTACCATGACGAGGCGCAGAAGCGTGCCGCTGAAGCAGCCAAGAAATCAGCCCAAACGAAATTCTCCGACCCTGTCGTGACGCAGATCGTTCCTCTGGCCAAGTTTTACACGGCGGAGGAAAAGCATCAGGATTATTTCCGACGAAATCCCCGTGCTCCCTACTGCGCCGTCGTGATCAGCCCGAAGTTGCAGAAATTGCAGAAGGTCAAGAAAGCGATCGAAGACAGGCAACGCTGACAGTTTGCCCAATTCGACGGTGCTCCATGGCTTCGCCTCGACTCATCCGATGTCCGACTTGTCGCGTGGAAGGTGACTGGTTTGCGGTAGAGTTCGGCCCTTTCTGCTCGAAGCGTTGCCGGCTCCTGGACATTGGTAAATGGTTGAACGAGGAGCCCGTCATCTCGGAGCCGTTGCGTCCGGAACATTTCCAGGGATTCGATGAGCTGCCGCCCGGGGAATACCTGGATCGGCCGACAACAGACGCGGAAAGTGGAAGAGATCGTGAGTTGAATTGACGCCGTTGGGTCCCTTTTCAGGAGTCATTATTGTTTTCATCTGAAGCTCCGGCTTGACTGCAACGTCCAGTTTCCACAGGTTGAAAGCGAAACCCGACTTCGCTCGCGCCACATGGTGACGTTGATCGTTGTTCGGGCGGCTTTGACCTCAACCATTAACGAACGATGCGACGAACAATCTTCACTACTCTCTCCGCCGGACTGTTGGCGCTTAACATTTGCAGCAGCCATGCTGCCACCAAAGTAGAGCCTGGCTTCACGCCGATTTTCGATGGCACCACACTCAAGGGCTGGAAGCTGATCGGCGGCAAGAACGAGGGTTATGTCGTCCAGAACGGTGCCATCGTTTGCCCCAAGACCGGGGGCGGAAATCTCTACACGGAAAAGGAATACTCGAACTTTGTTTTGAGATTCGAGTTCAAGCTGAGTGAGAACGGCAACAATGGTGTGGGCATTCGCGCACCATTGGGAGGTGATGCCGCCTACGTCGGCATGGAAATCCAGGTCCTCGATGACAACGGTCCCGAGTACAAAGGCAAGCTTGAGCCCTGGCAGTATCACGGTTCGGTTTACAACATCGCTCCCGCGAAGCAGGGCTCGCTGAAGCCAACCGGCCAGTGGAATGTGGAGGAGATCGTTGCGGACGGACGCCACATTCAGGTCACCGTCAATGGCAAGGTCATTGTTGATACAAACCTCAATGACGTGCGCGATCCCAAGACGATAGAGAAGCATCCGGGAATGTTTCGTGACTCGGGGCACATCGGTTTCCTGGGCCACGGAACTCACGTCGAGTTCAGAAATCTTCGGGTAAAGGAATTGCCGAAGAGCACTGCGGACAACACTGCGCCGCCTGGATTCACCGCGCTTTTCAATGGTAAAGATCTCTCAGGCTGGAAAGGACTGCCCAAGGGACCCAATGACAATCCTCTCAAGCGGGCGCAACTCTCGCCGGAGAAACTGGCCGAGGAACAGACCAAAGCCAACGAACGCATGCGCCAGCATTGGACCGTGGTCAATGGAGTCCTGAATTTCGATGGCAAGGGCGACAGCCTCTGCACGATGAAGGATTACGGCGACTTTGAATTGCTGGTTGATTGGAAGATTCATGAGAAGGGCGACAGCGGCATCTATCTGCGCGGTTCACCACAGGTTCAGATCTGGGATCCAAAGGATCTGAAGCCAAACCCGAAAGGCGAGGGCTCCGGCGGCCTCTACAACAACCAGAAGAATCCCAGCGGCCCGCTCAAGCTGGCCGACAAGCCAATCGGTGAGTGGAACCGTTTCCGCATCGTCATGGTCGGTGAGAAAGTTCACATCCTGCTGAACAACGAGATCGTCGTGAACAACACGACGCTCGAAAATTACTGGGATCGCAAGCAGCCGATCTTTCCCACCGGGCAGATCGAGCTCCAGAACCACGGGAACAATCTTTACTTCAAAAATGTCTATTTGCGGGAGATTCCGCGAAAGTGATTCTTATTGGGGGGTGACGGAGCGCGCTTCGAGTGCGCTTCGTTCTGTTTGAACCCGGTAAGGTGAACTCAGATTAATTTTTCCATAGTCCACACCAATCTATGAGCACTCCAATTTCTCGCCGCGCATTTTTGGGGCAATCGACCGTCGCCGGCGCTGGCTTCTACATTGCCACGTCACGGTTCGCCTGCGGCGCCATTTCGCCAAATGAAAAACTAAACATTGGCTTCGTCGGCACCGCAGGCCAGGCGAAGTTCAGCATCGACAACCTGACGCAGGAAAACATCGTCGCGCTCTGCGACATCGATGATCAAAAGCTTGCCGCCGCCAAGGAGCGCTTTCCACAGGCGAAGACCTACAACGACTTCCGCCGGCTTTTGGAACAAAAAGACATCGATGCCATCGTCGTCGCCACACCGGACCACACTCACGCCGTCGCTGCCGTGGGTGCGCTCAAGAGTGGTCGCCACCTCTATTGCGAGAAACCGCTGGCACGGACGATTTCCGAAACACGCATCATCACCGACACCGCGCGAAAGATGAAACGCGTGACACAGATCGGGACGCAGATTCATGCGGGCGGAAATTACCGGCGTGTCGTCGAGCTGATTCAAAGCGGAGCCATCGGACCTGTCCGCGATGTGCATGTATGGGCCGGAGCCATCTATGGGGACAAGCCCAAGCCTCGTCCGATGCCGGTGCCGGCGCACATCCACTACGATCTCTGGCTCGGCCCGGTGCAGGAACAACCATACAGTCAGGACTTCGTTCCGTTCCACTGGCGCAACTGGTGGGCATTTGGGGGAGGTTCACTCGCGGACTTCGGCTGCCATTACATGGACCTGCCGCATTGGGCGCTGGATTTGCATCATCCGCTGAGTGCGGAACCCGTGGATGGTCCGCCCGTCGATGCTGACGCGCCGCCGCCGCAACTGGTTGTACGTTATCAACACCCGGCCCGTGGCGAGAAACCACCCGTTACGCTGACGTGGTATCATGGCGGTCGGCATCCGATTTTCGTTCGAGAGAATCTGTATCCCAACTGGAAGAGCGGTGTCCTCTTCATCGGCACCAAGGGAATGCTCGTGGCCGACTACGGAAAGCACAAACTGCTTCCGGAAAAGGATTACGAAGGCTTCACGCCGCCGCCGAAGACAATTCCTGACTCGATTGGTCATCACAAGGAATGGGTGAACGCGATCAAGAATGGCGGCACGACGACTTGCAACTTTGATTACTCCGGTCCGCTCACGGAGGCGGCGCTGCTTGGCAACGTGGCGTATCGCGTTCAGAAGCGGCTGGATTGGGATGCCGCAAAAATGCGGGCCACGAACTCCAAGGAGGCGGATCAGTATATCCATCATCATTACAGGAAAGGGTGGAGCATTTGAGCGGGAAGCTGGTTATGAAAAAATACAACGTTGGCATCATTGGTTACGGTTGGGTGGCGAGCGCGCATATCCCGGCCATCAACGCAAGCAAGCAGGCACAGGTAACAGCCGTCTATTCCTCGCGTCCGCTGGACTCAGAGGAACTCAGCGCGAAATGGGGCGGCAATGTCACCGGCTACAACAGCCTCGATAAGATGCTTGCCAATCCGGAGATTCACGCCGTCTCGATTTGCAGCTACCCTCAACATCACGCCAAACATGTGATCGCTGCTGCCCGTGCAGGAAAGCCCATCATCGTTGAGAAACCGTTGGCGCTTTCGTGGAAGGATTGTCAGGCGATGGAAGCGGCGGTGAAGAAAGCGGGTGTCAAGACATGCGTTTGCTTCGAGTGCCGCTACTCGAGCCAGTTTCTAGCAACCAAGGCGGTCATTGACCGTGGCCTGCTCGGCGATCTGCACTATGGCGAAATCGATTACTATCACGGCATCGGCCCGTGGTACGGCCAGTTTCGATGGAACACGCGCAAGAATGCCGGTGGGAGCTCGTTGCTCACCGCCGGCTGCCATGCGCTCGATGCGCTGTTGCTGTGCATGGGTGACGATGTCGCGGAAGTCACGAGCTACGACACCAAGTCGCGCAGCAAGATTTTCAAGCCGTACGAATACACCACGAGCAGTGTCACCATCCTGAAATTCAAGAGCGGACGCATCGGCAAGTGTGCCGCCGTTGTTGATTGCCTCCAGCCTTACTACTTCCACACCCACCTTGTTGGCAGCGAAGGCAGCCTGCTCGACAACAAGTTTCATTCGATGAAACTGCACACGAACAAGAACGCCTGGAGCAGCCTCGCAATGAAGATGCTCGATTCCGGTGATGTCTCGGATCATCCGTATCAAAGTCAGTTTCAGGCATTCTTCGACGCACTGGATGCCGGCAAGGAGATGCCGCTGACAAGCCTGGCGGATGCCATCAAGACACATCGTGTGATGTTCGCGGCGGATGAGTCGGCGAAGAAGAGACGTCCGGTGCGGTTGTGAATCTGAAGGTCAAAGATTGTTCATCTTTTTCAAAACGGCGAGCGCAGTAAGGGGCCAGGTTTCTTGGTTCTTCTTCCAAGCTTGGCAGCGGTAGATGGTGGTGACGGCTCTGACTAGACACGAAATTCCGATCGGGCCTTAATGCCGCCATGTTTGAGACGCAGCATCCGTAACCCGCGCTTGTGCTACCGTCGGTTCCCGATCACACGCTGCTGCATCCCATCGGGCGGGGCGCGTATGGCGAGGTGTGGCTGGCGCGGAATGTCGTCGGGACGTTGCGGGCGGTGAAGGTGGTGCGGCGGGCGGACTTCAGCGAGGCGCACCCGTTT
>SXMN01000082.1 GCA_005777315.1 Verrucomicrobiales bacterium | reverse complement strand
TCATGTTGGGTTTGAGGATGTATGTTTTCATTAAACTCAGTGTGGCTCTTTGTGGAGCTGCCACTCAAACCCTTCATGACATCTAACCCGGCCATCGCGTTCCGGTTGCAATCGCACGCCCTCGTGGGCCGGGTCGCTGAGCCTGGGGCGTCAGGCGGCGGTTCATTTTTTGCAGTATCACAAAACAACCAACAACAGAAAGGACATCAGCATGAAGTTCATGATCACCTGGCAGTTCCACCCTGGGAAACTCCACGATGGGTTGGCAGCGTTCTCGCAGATGACCCCGGAACACGATGCCGCAGACCGGGGGGATCGCATCAAACAGATTGGGCGCTGGCATGATCTGGGTCGTGGCCGCGGCGTCGTCATCTGCGAATCGGACAGTGCGGAGGCCGTTTCTGCCTGGGCCTTGAACTGGAACAGCATCATGGATTGCGACATCGCCATCGTGCTCGACGATGCGGAGACCCGAGCGCTTGGCAAGCAGCGTGCAGGCAAAAAGTAGCCGTCGCCTACCAGGGGCTGCGCCGGGCAATTGCGCCGTGGTTGCAATCGTGGCGTCCCGCAGGCCGGGTTGGTGAGCTCGTGTTGGTGCTTCCTATTCACATGACAGCAAACGAGAAAACTAATAATCGAGTTTTTAAAATGATCTTTGCGAACGTCTATCCCTACTACGTCGCCAAGGCAGAAAAGAAGGGGCGGAAGAAGTCAGAGGTTGATGCCATCATTTGCTGGCTGACAGGCTACAATCAACGGGAGTTGGAAGGGCAATTGAAGAAGGAGAAAGACTTTGAAACTTTCTTCAAGGAAGCTCCCAGGCTGAATCCTTCCCGAGCTTTGATCAAAGGTGTTATTTGCGGCGTTCGCGTGGAGGATATTCAAGAGCCGACGATGAGGTTGATACGCTGCCTCGATAAACTGGTCGATGAACTGGCAAAGGGGAAAGCCATGGACAAGATTTTGAGGACTTCTGTCAAGTACTGAGGAGACCGTGGGATAGGCTACGAATGATGGCGAGCGCCACAGATGCAGATGCGAGGCGCGAACGCGGGAGGATGCCCGCAGCGGCATCTGACCAAGCGAGCAACGAAGAAGATGCGTCTGTGCCGCCGTCAAGATTTGTAACCTATCCCACGGTCTCCTCAGTAACAGCCTGTCCTACGGCTTTCTCAGTAACGGACTGCTTTGCAGTGGGTGGAGAATATGTTCAGCTCACAAAATGAATCTCGATTTGAAGGAGAAGGTGGTGGTCGTTACTGGAGGAGCGTCCGGGATTGGCGAGGCCACGGTCAGGTTGTTGTGCGCGGAGGGCGCGCTGCCAGTGATCGTGGATCGAAATGCGGATCGGGGGCGCAGTATCGCGGTTGAACTCGGCCTGGTCCGGCTCCGCGGGCGCTTCATCGAAGCGGATCTCACGGATGAAGCGGCCTGTGGGAGGGCTGTGACGGAAGTGGTGAAGGACTTTGGGAGGATCGACGCACTGGTGAACAACGCGGGCGTGAACGACAGCATCGGTCTGGAGCACAGCCCGGCTGAGTTCATGGCGTCGCTCCAGCGGAATCTGCTGCATGTCTTCGCGATGACGCATTATGCGGCGGAGGCGCTGAAGAAGGGCAGGGGAGCGGTCGTGAATTTGAGTTCCAAGGTGGCGGTCACCGGTCAGGGCCTGACGTCGGGCTACGCAGCAGCGAAGGGCGGCGTGAATGCGTTGACACGGGAATGGGCGCTGGCGTTCGCGCCGCATGGTGTCCGGGTGAATTGTGTGGTGCCCGCTGAGTGCGCCACGCCACAGTATGAGAAATGGTTTGCCACGCTGCCTGATCCGGAGCGCACACGGAAATCGATTGAAGCGTTGATTCCGCTGGGGCAGCGCATGACGAGTCCGGAGGAGATCGCGTCGATGATTGTCTTCCTGTGTTCACCACGCGCCGCGCATACGACGGGACAGATCATATTCGTCGATGGTGGTTATACGCATCTGGATCGCGCCGCCAGTCACGGACACAACAAGTGGAGTTAGGTAATTTAACAAAGACGGTTTCCGCACTGATGATTCTGAACCTTGGATGAAGACGATTTTCCTGCATTGCCCGCGCTGTGGAAGCGGCGGACTCAAACCACAACCACCGAATTCTTACACGTGCGAACGGTGCCACCTGCATTTCTACATCAACCCGGCGATAGCGGTCTCCGTGATCCTGCTGAATCCCGCGGACGAGGTGTTACTGATCCGGCGAGCGCGTGATCCGGGCAAGGGCAAGCTTGCATTCCCCGGTGGATTCGTCGATGCGGGGGAGACGGCGGAAACGGCTCTGACCCGCGAGGTCCGCGAGGAGGTCGGCCTGGAACTGCTGGAGATTGAGTATCTCACGTCCTGCCCAAACATCTATCCTTACAAGGGCATCAATTATCCGGTGCTGGATTTCTCGTTTGTGGGACGGGTGGATTCGTTCGATGCAGCGCGAGCGTTGGACGATGTGGCGGGATTGGTCATCACTCCTGTAAAGGAGGTTCCTGCGGATGAGCTGGCGTTTCCTTCATTGCAGGAGGCGATGCGAGTATTTCAACGGCGGGCGAAAGCGGAATAATGAGTTAATGCATCCACTTTAAGGAGCCGTGCACAACGAACAAAGGAAGTTTGACACCATCGCAGCGCCGGAAACTTCTGGTGGGGCTGGCTGTCCCCAGCCTGCCGCGAACGTCGAACAGTCTCCTGCATCCCCTCGCACACAGCGGCGCGGTGAGGACACCACGCCCTACCCCGTGCCTGTTCACAGATGCACGGCACGATTAGAATCGGAGAATCCTCATCCCATATCTTTCGGATCCGATGAAGGAGGTGAAGACGACTTCAGGCGATGGGTAAGTTCAACCGCTCTCCTGACTCAGGGGTTTCGACTTTTGCTCATCGGCACTTTCTACTTTGCAGCCGCCATGCTGGGTTCCGCCGCCTCGATGAGCTTCACGAAGGACATCGCACCGGTGCTGCAACGGAAATGTGTTGTCTGCCACGGCGCGGAAAAGATCAAAGGCGGCTACCGCATGGATTCTTACGATGCTCTGATGAAACCAGGCGAAAGCCGGGAGCCGTCGATCCGGCCTGGCAAACCCGTCGAGAGTCACCTGCTCCAATTGCTGAAAGCCGCGGATCCGGATGATCGAATGCCGCAGAAGGATGATGCTCTGCCGCTTGAGACGATCAAGGCGATCGAGACCTGGATCACCGAGGGCGCGGTGTTCGATGGAATCAATCCGAAGGCGCCGCTCTCGACGCTGGGCATTGCCTCGGATCAACTGGCTCCAACGAAGTATCCACGATCCGTTTCAGTGACAGCTCTATCCTTCAGTTCCGATGGCGTGCGACTTTTCGCATCCGGTTATCGCGAAGTAACTGTCTGGAACGCGACCAATGGCGCGCTCATGGATCGTTGGGGGAGACTTCCACAGCGCATCACAGCACTGGCAGTGAGTCCGGACGGGAGCAGCTTGTGTGTGGCGGGTGGCGAGCCTGGACTGAGCGGAGAAATCGTTCTGTTAAGCACCAGACAAGGTGCTGCACCGCGGCTTTTGGCGCGCACGAGTGACCTGGTTCCCACCGTCGTGTTCAGCGCCGACGGCCGGTGGTTGGCGAGTGGTGGTGCCGACAACTCGATTCGCCTGTTCGATTTGCGAACGAACAATGAGCCGAAAATCATTCAAGCACATGCGGATTGGGTGTTGAATCTCGCGTTCAGTCAGGATGGCCTTCATCTCGCGTCTGCAAGCCGGGATCGCTCTGTGCGTGTGCTCCGAGTCGAGGACGGAGAAGTTGTGTCGAGTTTTTCCGGACACGGAAAACCTGTGGAATGGGTGACATTCAGTGAGGACGGGAAGCTGGTCCTCTCGGCGGGACGCGACAAGAAGGTGCGACATTTCGAGATGCTGGATTCATCCAAGTCAGGTGAGTTTGCGAACATGGGGAAAGAGATCACCTGCATGATCCGCAACGGAGCTTCACTGTTCATCGCGACGGATGACGGCGCGATCGTGCAACGCCGCCTCGTGGAGCGCGATGAAGTCAGACGTCTCATTGGCCACAAGGACCGGGTGCTATCCCTTGCCTCTGATGTGTCGGGAAAGTTTCTCGCCAGTGGCGATCACCTGGGGGAAGTACGCGTTTGGAACATTGGAGACGGAACGGAACGGATTCGATTCACCACAACGCCGGGGGCTGGGGATTAGCATTGCAGCTTCACTTTACACTCTCGCGTGCCGCGCTCCAACCAAATCGTTACGACCAAGGGGCCGCGAAAAAACAACCTCTGGTTTTGGCGGGAGTGTCGTCAGGCCTGATGCAAGGCGGGACATGGGCGCATCCCCCTGGAGTTGGGTTGTAATCGACGATCGATGCCGCAGATGGCCTGGCACCGCCCCACGCCGCAGGGCTGGGGCTTTCTGACTTGAGGCTGACAGGCTATCGCCTTGTCTTCTGAGACTGAAGTTCTTCGTCGGTCAATTCGCTCTTCAAGAAATTGCAAATCATGAACATCAAGAAAAAGACCGCCCCGAATCCTTTCGACAATCCGGTGCTTTGCGGGCCGACCATGCCTGAAAAACCAAGGACCAGGAGGGGAATGCTTAGAGCGATGCAGACTTTGTGAATGTTGGATCGATTGACGCTCTTTCAAAACTCCCACGTTACGACGAGGCCAAGGCTTGTCGGAGCGGCTGGAGACAAGAAAAACGCCGCTTGGGCGACTGTCTCCCCGATTTTCACGGGAGCCGTCCGCGCTCCGCCGTTCGCGCCGTGTTT
>SXMN01000081.1 GCA_005777315.1 Verrucomicrobiales bacterium | reverse complement strand
GGCACGAAGGTCTGCGGGTTGCGGTCCACGAGAGGGAACCACGAGCTTTGCACCTGCACCATCACGCGATGGCGGCGCCGAAAGGTGTGCAGCACGTCCTGCATCGTGAATTCGATCTTCGTGACCTGGCCCGGCTTCATCGCCCGCGGTTTCTCGAAACTGTCCCGGAATCGCGAGCGCATCACGTCGCCTGCCTACTTCAACGCCGACCATTCACGCGCTGGATCTCCGCCAGGAGAAAATCGAAGTTCATGAACGGCGCGCCGCCGTTTTGTCCCCAGCGTAATTTTCCTTCGCCGTCGATGAGCAGGGTGGAATGGAGCGCGCGTTCCTCGAAATCATCGAAGGAATGAAAGCGTTTTGCGTTGGCGAAATCCACGTCTGACAGCAGCCGGATCGGCAGGCTGCGGGTCTGGAGGGAAGCGGCGTTCTGCTCCGGCGGATTGCTGCTGACGGCGAGCACGGCGGTGTTCAGGTCCGAAAACTCCTGGTGGCGCCTGCTGATGGCCACGAGCTGCTCCATGCAATGTGGACATTCTTCCCCCAGATAAAACACGAGCAGCACGTTCCGGCCGCGATACTCCGCCAGGGAAACCCGGCGCCCAGACGGATCCCTTCCGGAAAGTTTTGGCGCGCGCGCGGGTTCCCAGTAGGCGGGGCCGAGGCGGTCCAGTTTGGCGGGATCATAAGGAGACTCCTTCACCATCGCGACGTCGCGGCCCGGCGCTTTCAAACCCAGGGCCATCGCTTCTTTCATCCAAGGCAACCCGGCATCGGCGCCGGACCAGACATGGCGAAGGCGGTTGAGGTGCTCGGCGGCTTTCCCATCCTGACCCAGCGCATGATGCGCCTGGATCAGGCCAGCCAGGGCAATCCCATCATTCGGCACAACCTGCAGCGCCTGCTCAAACGCCTGGCGAGCCTCCGCCGGCAAGCCGTGCTTCAAATACTCACGGCCAAGCACGTTGAGAATAATGCGCCCGGTCGTTGGCGGATCGAAGTCGATGACGCGGAATTCCCGATCTTCTTTCGCCGCGGCGCTGATTTCAACGAAGCCCTCGTTCGTTTTTCCCTGGGCGAGCAGCAGGAGACCGCGCAATTCCTTCTGCTGAATCGGAGCCAGCATCTTCAGTCTGTGATCATCGCCCTGCTCCGACGCCGTTTTGTAGCGCGCCTCGAAGGCATCAACGCTCTCCTCGGCCCTCTTGACTTCACCGCGACTCAGATGGGCGACCGCCTGGTAGTAATCCTTCTGGACCCGGAGCTGCGGATTCAAATCCCAGGGGATTTCGCGCGAACGCAGAAGTTCGTCCCAGCGCTCGAATCGGGTCAACACACGCACCAGCGAGATCACTCCAACGCGATAGGGGCTCAGAAAGTTTGTCGGGTTGTTATAGCTGGGATCCTGGGGAACGGCCAGAAGCTCGCGAGCACCGGCGATGGCCGCATCAACACGACCGAGCTGTTCCAGAAAGTAACCTAAAAAAATTCGGTTGTGCGAATAGCTCCAGTCGTTGAAAGGAAAGACAAAATGCTCCTGCATGTAACGCTTTTCCACGCGAGTGGCCGAATCCTGAGAAGTCGCGCCCTCGTGCCACATGCCCAGTCCGGCATAGATGTGGCCGGGCATGTGCATACCGTGTCCGGCGCGGGGAGCAATCTTCCGATACCGATCCGCGCTGTCCAGCGCCCGTGCCGGGTCGTAAGCGTCCCACAGATGAAGGCGGTAATGATGTGCGCCGGGATGATTCGCATCCTTGGCCAACACTTGCTGCAGCATCTGTTCGACTTGCTCGCCTTTCAACCTGCCCGCAACGCTATCGCTATTGAGACCCTGGTTGCCATACAGCGCCTTTGCTTCCAGGTCGTCCGGATAACGTTCGATGATGAGCCCAAGCAAACGCTCGAACTCCTTGTAGCTACCCTTCTTCTTTTCCCCATTTTCGCCGTGCGCGAGACCAAGGGAACTCACTGCCTCCCAGGCTTCGATATACAACCGTTCTCGTTCGCTCACCAGATGTCTTCGCTCCCAGGCCTTTTTTAGGAACTCAGGCGCCCGCGTGCCCTCAAGGTCTTGAATCTGCACGTAGGCAGAGCTGCAATGAAGCCCCCAGTAAGCCATGGCACAGTCCGGATCGAGCTTGAGGCACCAGCGAAAAGCCCGCTCAGCCTCGAACATCCAGAACGAGTGGAGCAACGTCATGCCCTGATCAAACCACTTCTGCACCTCGGGATTTTTGGTGGTGATCGGAAAGTGAACCCGGCCGATGCCCTCTATTTTCCAAGGCTTCTGCCGCGGCCCTGCGTCGAAGGCCGGGCCGTGAAGCGAGTGACCCATGCGCGCGATGCGCTCCTCCTTGATCTTTGGCTCGCGCTCGGTGGCGGGGGCAGCCTGCGCCAGCAAGATTTCCGCGCGGGGCACTGAAGCGCCGGAAATGAACTCAAAGGCAAAAACGTCCGGACGCTTCCGGAGTTCAGCTTGCCGGACCAGCGCGGCCGGAGGTGCAGGCAGCGGGGTTTGGGCTGGAAGAGTGTCCAGAGCGATCAAGTTCATAGCGGAGTGTCGCGAAGGAGAATATCCCAGCGGGGCGACACTTCAAATTTTTTTACCACGAAGCAACACATGGTCAGCGAATAACGGCGGGCCGGATGAAGACGCATTCAGACAAACGGCACCAACATCCTGCCAAAAGGCCGGCTTGATACGAAGACCCGTGGCCAGAGGCCAGCGGTGAAATCAGCGTGGTTGAAATCTGTGTGGGCGCTTCCCAGTGTGAATCCGAAGGGAGGGTGCTGCAATGATCGGGAGTCGCATCAGATTGGCCGCACCGTCATTTCATGTCGGAATTGCTGACGAACGCCAGCTTCTTGCTGTCGGGCGACCACGACGGAACATTGATGGTGCCCTGACCGCCGTAAACGTAGGCGATCACTTTTGGTGTCCCGCCTTCAATGGGTATGAGTCGCAGCATGACTTGCTTGTAGTATGGATGGTCCGATGGCGATATGTCCTTGGAAAAGCTGAGGAACGCGATCCATTTGCCGTCGGGTGAGATGTGCGGGAACCAGTTGTTGAATTCGTCCTTGGTGATTTGCTCCGGCTCCGTGCCGTCGGGCTTCATGCGCCAAAGTTGCATTGTGCCGCTGCGCACGGAGTTGAAGTAAATGAACTTTCCATCCGGCGTGAACTCGGGGCCGTCATCCAGACCTTTGAAGTCGGTGAGTTTCATTTCGTCGCCGCTGCCGTCGGCAGCTCGCTTGTAAATGTCATACTCGTCGTTTCTGCCTCCGGTATAAACCAGCCACTTGGCGTCCGGGGACCAGCCGTGAAGATAGGAAGGCGTCAACGGCGTGATGAGCCTGGGCGTCCCGCCCGTGACCGGAACGGTGAACACCGCGGAGCGTCCGCCGTGATTGGTGCTGTGATGGCTGATGGCCAGCATCCTGCCGTCAAAGGAAAGCACGTGATCGTTGTTGTTGCGGATTGCAAAGTCTGTGTTGATGAGGGTCGCCTGCCGCGTTGCCAGGTCGAAGCGATGGAGACGTCCGCGATAATTCGCGTCGCGCCCGCTGCTGTTGTAGATCAGCGCGCGTCCGTCCGTCGTCCAGTTTGGTGCTTCGAAGGGTTGCGCGGAACTGTGAATCAGTTCGCGGCGTCCTGTCGCCACTTCGAGGACTTCCAGATGGCTGCCAATGTAATCGCGGTAGGGAACAAAATTCGCCGCCGCAGGACGTATGATGCGAACGTCGCGGAAGACGGCTTTCTCCACCACATTTGAATTGTGAGAGCAAAGGAACAGTCCGGCAAACACTTCGTCGCCAAGCGCCAGATTGGTCTGGCACGTTGCAAGTGTTTCGCCAAACCGCGCTGCCGAGAAAATGTAATCGCTTCCCCGCCGCTCAAGCTGGATGAAATCCGGCGATGTGACAGTCGAACGCACCTGTTCGGTGATCGCGCCTTTCGTTCGTCGGAATTGCAGCGAGGTGAGGCCGTCGCCGTGAGTCGTGCCGTCCGCGTAAGGTGAATCCGCATCGAGACCGCCGCGCACCATCCAGCCGAGTTTCCGATGTGAATCGACGCCCTTGCCGATGAACTCGACGCGGGTTTGCAGGATGAAATCGCCTTTCATGCGTTTCCACAGGAAATGGAACTCGTCGCGATTCGCCCACATGTTGAACCCACCGGCGCTGATGGAATACTCCTGCGACACCGCATTGCAGGTGGCCGATCCGGCGAGCTTCGGCGCTCCGATGTCCTCGTGCCCGTCAAACTGCCCCAGGGAAGCGGCCCTCGCAGACGTGGTGAAGACGGCAAGGCAGATGATGAGCCAGGTATGGAGGGGTGAAATAGGTGGTTTCATATGTGTTCGGATTCGATGCAGATCCCGGCAGTTGTTAACCACAAATGTTTCGGACTTAAACTCATTTCGAGGACCCCGGACCGCTGCGAATAATCTATAAGTAGGGAAGGGGAGGATACTCAGGGGGAAGCGATTTGCTGGGCATGGATGCCGCGCGATTTGTGAATGTCCATGGCGGTCACGGGTTTTCATTTTCGTTCTAATCTTTGTCATGTTCGTCCAAGAAACCTATTCGGATTTTTGGCATAAGTGTGTCATGCAATTCAACCGCTCCCGCGCGAAACGCGGATTCACCCTCATCGAACTGCTTGTCGTCATTGCCATCATCGCCATCCTGGCGGGTATGCTTTTGCCTGCGTTGAGCAAGGCCAAACTCAAGGCGCAAAGCATCAAATGCATGAGCAATGTCAAACAGCTCGGGCTTGCATGGTATCTGTACGCGCAGGACAACGACGACAAGACATTGGGGCCGTCAGCCAGCCGCGTCGCGCCTGCCTGGTGCGATGGCGACATGGTTAATGCGGCAGACGCAACGAACGACCGTTACATCACCAATGGGCCGACCTGGCAGTATCTCAGTTCGAAGGAAATCTTTCATTGCCCGGCTGATATAGCTGGATTGAAGCATCAGAACAAAATCGTGTTGCGAAACCGGAGTTATGCGATGAACGCATTTATCGGAGAGACCGACAGCTCCTGGGTGGTGAAACACAAGACGACCTACAAGACGATGCCCAAGTTGAGCACGATAGGTGATCCGGGTCCGTCCGCCATTTTCAATCTGATCGACGAGCATGAGAACAGCATCAATGACTCGCACTTTTTCGCCTTCGACGATCTGGTGAAATACAACAAGAACCCCTGGCTGGATGCCGCTTCGGGGCGGCACGGAAAGTCCGCCGGATTCAGCTTTGTCGATGGCCATGCGGAGATCAAACGCTGGCGCAGTCCTGGGGTGGATCAGGTGAGACGCTCCGGTGGAGTGGTCATTCCAAATAACATCTCCTGGCTGCCGCGCACGGAAGCGCCCGATCATGAATGGTTCCGGACACACGTCGCGCCGTACGCAAAGTGACGTTCCGTCCCGAAACAACCGCGTCGGTTGGCAAACCACGCCATTTAGGTTCACCCGAATTCGGTTTCCTCATTAGCGCATGAAGATTCCCGGACTCCGCCAGGCAGACGAAAAGATCGGTAGCCTCGCCCATTTCGGACGCATGCTCGACAAGATCCGCCTCGCCGCAGCGGGACAGGGAGCGCATGCGCTTCATGCCCGACGGGAAAGGACTGATCTATATGCAGGGTGCGACTCCCTGGCAGGATTTCTGGTTCTTGGATCTGGCCACGCTAAAGACACGCCAACTGACAAGGCTGAACAAATCGGACACAATGCGAACGTTCGATATCACGGCGGACGGCAAAGAGATCGTGTTCGACCGGCTTCGGGAGAACTCAGACGTTGTAGTGATCGACCTGGCCAAACGAGGTGAGTAAATTTTGGAGGACGCTTTCTAGCCCGCGCGCTTTGAGGACACTTTTTTTGAGAACGCCGACAACTGGCGGACTATGGGAGGATTGGCTTCAAAGAAATCCGCCAGCCGTGCCAAAGCGCTCATGGTCGCGGGGCTAAGGCAGTGTTCGATGCCCTCGATGTCCCGTTCCTGCGTCTCCGTCGGGAGGTCAAGCAGGGTAAAAAAGCGCTCGAGAGTCTGGTGACGCTGGCGGATGACGCCCGCGATCTCGCGGCCTTTGTCGGTGAGCGTGAGGCCACGATACTTTTCGTAGTTGAGATAGCCCGCCTGCGCCAGCTTTTGCACCATCGCGGTGACCGAAGGCTGGCTGATGCCGAGAACTTCAGCGATGTCCACTGCGCGGGCGTAGCCCTTTTGCTCGATCAACTCGTCGATACGTTCCAGGTAATCTTCCGTGGAGGTGCTGGGCCGCGCTTCAATTTCCATGCGCCACATTTATAGACATGGTTAAATATATTAACCAGTGAAATGTTTCTGTTGACGGACAATCTTTCGAGGGATTAGTTTTGCATCCGTGAGATTAGTTAACGCTAAGTTCTTTTGGCTTGGCTGTAACCTTGGCGCCGACGCCCCGGCAGCAGCGTGTCGTGCCATTTCCTTGCCCCGGATGGGGTGTTCGGGATGGATCACACCGATGACTGAGGAAGCAAGACACTCGAACCAACCTCGGTCCCACCAAATCCGCCCCGGACTTCAACTCCTTGGTCAGTCCGGCTTTTCGCTTATGTATTTTCCTGAACAAGCCCTCTGAGGATTCCTGGAATATGAAAATTTTCCACAAGATGCCCCCCGTCCACACCCCGATTTCTTCACGGTTCCCCTGGCTTGCCTGCCTGGCGGCAACGCTGCTGACATTGGTGGCCATGACCTCCGCCGCCAGCGCCGCGTCCAGGAAAATTCCGGAGAATTACACCATTGTCACCACCTGCGGAATGGTTACCGACATCGTGCGCGAAGTCGCGGGCGACAAGGCTCGCGTCACCGGGCTTATGGGCGAAGGTGTGGACCCGCATCTCTACAAACCGACCCGAGATGACGTCGCGAAATTGCTCCAGGCCGACGTGGTGTTCTACTCCGGCCTGATGCTGGAGGGCCGCATGAGCGACACGTTTCTGAAGGTCGCGCGCAAAGGTGCGCACGTCTTCGCAGTGACTGATCTGTTGGACGAGAAGTTCCTGCTCGAACCCGCTGAATTCGCCGGCCACACCGATCCGCACGTCTGGATGGATGTCAAAGGCTGGATGGATGCTGTGAAAGTTGTGGCGCGTTCGCTGGGTGAAGTGGACGCCGCGAACGCTGCCTACTACGACCAGAACGCGAGGCGTTACAGCGTCCAACTCGCGAAGCTCGACGA
Source organism: Verrucomicrobiales bacterium (assembly GCA_005777315.1). Lineage (GTDB taxonomy): Bacteria > Verrucomicrobiota > Verrucomicrobiia > Limisphaerales > F1-12-MAGs170 > F1-120-MAGs170. Next base: position 14,006 of record SXMN01000081.1, on the reverse strand, counting down.
TTACGCAAGGAAGACCCTTGCCACCATTCCCAAAGAGCGCCGGGTGCTCATCACAGCGCATGATGCCTTCAATTATTTCGGTCGCGCCTATGATATCGATGTGCGCGGCATCCAGGGCATCAGCACGGAGTCGGAAGCGGGTGTGGCGGACATCAACAAACTGGTGGACTTCCTCGTCGGACGGAAGATTCCGGCCATCTTTGTCGAGTCGAGTGTGTCGGATAAGAACATCAAGGCGCTGATCGAGGGATGCAAGTCGCGGGGGCATCCAGTGCGGATCGGGGGCGAGCTTTTCTCCGACGCGATGGGCAAGCCGGGCACGTATGAGGGAACTTATGTTGGCATGATCGATCACAATGCGACCACCATTGCCCGCGCACTGGGGGGTGAGGCTCCGGAGCGCGGGTTGAACGGCAGGCTGACATCCAAACGGTAGATCGCCCATGCACACCGCTGAAACAACCCCGCTGCTGTTGGCTGTGCGCGATCTGAACGTCGCCTATCAGTCCAAAGTCGTGGTTTGGGATGCTGACTTCGACGCACCTTTCGGCCAACTGGTCGCCATCGTCGGGCCGAACGGCGCGGGGAAGAGTACTTTGATTAAAGCCGCGCTGGGCCTGGTACCCATCGCGTCGGGCAGCGTGCGCTTCTTCGGCCTGCCCTACGCCGAAGTGCGGCATCGTGTCGCCTACGTGCCGCAGCGAGAGAGCGTGGATTGGGATTTCCCGGTCAGCGCCGTGGACGTGGTGGCGATGGGGCTTTACCGCCGGCTCGGCTGGTGCCTGCCCGTGCGCCGCAGGGAACTGGATCTGGCCCGCGCCGCGCTCGTCAAGGTCGGTCTGGCGGATTACGCCTCGCGGCAGATCAGCCAGCTTTCCGGTGGTCAGCAACAGCGCGTCTTTCTGGCACGCGCGCTGGCGCAGGACGCCGATCTCTATTTGATGGACGAACCCTTCGCGAGTGTGGACGCCGCCACCGAACGTGCCATCGTGGAGGTGTTGCGGGAACTGCGGGCCAGTGGCCGGACCGTCGTCTGCGTGCATCACGATTTGCCGACGGTGCCGGAGTATTTCGACCACGTCGCGCTGCTCAACATGCGCGTGGTGGCGCAAGGGCCGGTAAGCTCCACCTTCACTGCCGAGAACCTCCGCAAGACGTACGGCGCGCGGCTCACATTGCTGGAAGAAGCTGCCCAGGCTGTTGAACGCGCCCGCGTCTCGTTGCAGCATCGGGAGGAGCGATGACGCGCAGACGAGTGCTCTTTCTGGTCGCCCTCCTGGTGTTGTTACTGGGTGGATTGAGCTGGTTCTTGAGCCGAGCCGGTTCGCACGTCGGACACTCTCATCAGTCGGGAGAAGCCCATGCCACTGGCGCGCCCGCCGCGCGGCGGGGCGGCAAATCCATCACCGACACCGGCATCGAGTGGCCTTCGCGGGAGAAGATCTGGCGCACGGTCAGTCTGGCGGATTACAACACGCGCATTGTCTTCGCCGGCGTCACCGCGTTGGGCGCGGCGGGCGGGTTGGTCGGCACGTTTCTTTTGCTGCGCAAGCGTTCCCTGTTAAGCGACACGGTGAGCCACTGTACGCTGCCCGGCATCGCGATGGCTTTTCTAATCGGTGAATCAATGGGGCTGTCGGGTCGTTCTCTTCCGTTGCTGCTGACCGGCGCGAGCATCACCGGTGCGCTGGGAATGCTCGCCGTGGCCGCGATTCGTGCGAAGAGCCGGATCAAGGACGACGCAGCGCTTGCCATCGTCTTGAGCGTGTTCTTCGGTCTCGGCATCGCGCTCCTCGTGGTGATCCAGCACCTGCCCACCGGCAATGCCGCGGGTCTCAATCAATTCATCTACGGCAAGGCAGCGTCCATGACGGCGGACGACGCGCAGCTCATTCTGCTGGCCAGTCTCACGCTTGCAATGATCTGCGCGGCGTTGTTCAAGGAGTTCAAATTGCTGTGCTTCGATACTGATTTTGCGCGCACCCAAGGCTGGCCTGCGGTCGCGCTCGACCTTGCCCTGATGGGGCTGGTGGTCGCCGTCACCGTTATCGGCCTGCAAGCCGTCGGTCTGCTCCTCGTCGTTGCGCTGCTCATCATTCCGGCGGCCGCGGCGCGGTTTTGGAGTCATCGGCTCGGCGTCACCATTCTGCTGGCCATGACCATTGGCGCGACCGCCGGGCTCGTTGGCGTCGCGGCGAGCGCGTTGTTTCCAAAACTGCCGGCGGGCGCGGTCATTGTCCTCGCGGCGGTTGTCTGCTTCGCCGTGAGTTTTGTGTTCGGGGCCAGGCGCGGCCTGCTCGTACGCTGGCTGGAACAACGAGGGGTTGCCACTCGCGTGGCCCGGCAACATCTGCTTCGTGCCATTTACGAATGGTGCGAGAGCCACGCCCACAATCGCCACGCCGACCCGCTTCATCTGTTGGAACAGCCAGTGCCAGTCGCGGACTTGAGCGCGGCCAATGATTGGAGCGAGGGCAGGGCCACCCGATTGTTGCGCCTTGGCTCGTCCGAGGGACTGCTCGCCTGGACTCCTGGCAGCAAAACCAGCCACCTTACCGCTCGAGGGAAACTAGAAGCCCGCCGCGTCACGCGCAACCACCGCTTGTGGGAAACTTACCTGCTTCATTACGCCGACGTGGCTCCGCCGCACATCCATCACAACGCGGACCAGATCGAACACGTCATCGAGCCGGATATTGTCAACGAGCTGGAGGAATTGCTGGCCGGAGGTGAAGGCCGCGTCCTCGTGCCTGCTGACCCGGAGAAACCCGTCCCGGCCATGAGAGGAGCCCGGACATGAACTGGACCGGACTGGACACCTGGATTGTCATCACCGGCGTACTCATCTGCATGGCCTGCGCCCTGCCTGGTACGTTTCTGATGCTGAATCGGCAAAGCATGTTGGGCGACGGCATCAGCCACGCTGTTCTGCCCGGTCTTGCCGTCGCTTTCCTGCTCACCAACTCGCGTGACATTTTTCCAATGGCAGCAGGCGCGGTCGCTGCCGGTGTGCTGACTGCCGTGCTGACGCAGATGGTGCAACGCTTCGGTCAGGTCGAAAGCGGTGCCGCGCTTGGCGTCGTCTTCTGCGGACTGTTCGCCGTCGGACTGATTCTCATTCGCGTGGCTTCCGACAAGGTGGATCTGGATGCGGACTGTGTGCTTTACGGTTCCATTGAAACCGCCGTCGTGGACGTCAACCTCGTGCCGCGAGTCGCATGGATCAGCGGCGGGTTGCTCATCTTCAACGCCCTGCTCATCGCGTTCTTCTACAAGGAACTTCGCCTCGCCGCGTTCGACCCGGCGCTCGCCACCACGCTGGGATTCAATGCCAACGCCATCCGTCTGGGCCTTACCGTCGTGGCGTCCGTGACCACCGTCCTGGCCTTTGAAAGCGTCGGCAGCATTCTCGTCATCGCCATGCTCGTAGTGCCCGCCGCCGCCGCATCATTGCTCACTCACAAGCTGCACTGGCTGCTCGCGCTGGCGCTCGTGCTGGCGGCCGCGAGCGCAGTGCTCGGCCATATTGGAGCCATCACGCTTCGACGATTTGTGGGCGGCCTGTTCGGCCAGTCCGACCTTGGGGCCACGAGTTCGGCCGCTATGATGGCCGTGACGGCGGGCGTGCTGTTCCTGATCTGCTGGCTGGTCACTGCAGTGAGGCAGTTTGCAAACCGCCGTCGCGTGGCCCGGGACTCGCACCGCTCATGAGGAGCAATTCCGATAGATTTACCGGGAGGGAGATTATGGAAGGATCCATGATGATACAGCCAGGAACTACACACTTCTCATCGTGATCCTAACTGACTCGCCATCGTGAAGATTGGCAGGAGAAGTCCCAAGGCGAGAAAACCAATCGCAGCGGCCACCAGGCATAAGATCGCCGGTTCGATCAAGCGGACGGCCTGGTCCACCTCGCGATTGGTGCGGCGTTCGACGGTGTCGGCAATCTGAACCAGAACTTTGTCGAGTTTGTTCGATTCTTCAGCCACGGCAATCATGGCGAGAATCTGTTCCGGGAAGAAGCCTCCATGCGCGAGCGGTTCTGAAAGACGCTTTCCGTCGCGAACGGCTTCGGTGGCTTCCGCGATCCGGTCGGCCAGAATCGTGGAGCCGGTGGCGTCTTTGCTGATCTTAAGCGCCTGGAGCAAAGGGACACCATTGGTCAGCATCGTTCCGAGGATGCGGCAGAAGCGGGTGATGGCAAGGAGGCGCAATGCGCTGCCGACGACCGGGATCTTTAGACGCCACCGCTCCATCGTCCGACGGGCTTTCTCGCTTTTTATATTTGTCCAGACCATCACGGCCAATCCGCCTGCGCCGATGAGCAGCACGTACCAATAACTCCGGACCACCTTGCTCGCCCCGAAAAGTAATTCCGTCGGCAAGGGTTTCTTCGCGCTCGCCAGCAGCGGTTCGAACCTGGGCACGAAGAAAATCAATGCGCCGATCATGACGAGCATACCGAGGGCGGACAGCATGGCTGGATAAATCATCGCGCCCAGTACTTTGCTGCGGAGTTCCTCGAAACGTTCCAGGAAGCCGGACAGACTGCGCAATACTTCCTCGAGGAAAGAGGCGCGTTCACCTGCCTGGATCATGGCGATGTGCAGTGGTTGAAACACCTCGGGGAATTCGCGCAGTGTTTCCGTCAGCGATCTGCCGTCCGCGATGGCAGCGCGGATTTCCTTGAGCAAGTCTCGCAGTGAAACGCTGACGGTGGAGCGGATGAGCGAATCGAGCGCCCGCAGCAGCGGGACACCCGAGCCAATCAAGTCTGCCAGCTGGCCGTACATCAACCCAAGATCGCGTGAACGCACACGACGTCGGGGCCTTTCTTTCCCCGACGCTGCGCCCTGGCCGCGGACGGTCACCGGGAAGAGCTTCTTGTCCTCCAGCAGCCGCAAGGCGGCAGCCTCGCTATCGGCTTCGAGGACGCCGGCGACCTTCTTGCCGGTTTCGTTCATCGCTGTGTATTGAAACTGCGTCATCGTCGAGGCGGCGTGAACGGTTGATGCAGGAGTCCAGCCGGGTTTGTTTGGGCAAAGCGAACTTGTTACCGGTCGCTGCTACAAGGCTAAATCGCCGTACACATCACGACTTCATCTGGAGTGGTGATGCCTTCACGGACTTTCAACCAGCCATCCTCGCGCAGCAATCTCAGCCCGGAATCCCGCGCGACGGCAATGATCTCCGGCACCGCGGCTTGTTCCATGACTTTGGCTCCGATGGCATCGTTCATGACCATCAGTTCGTAAAGGCCGGAGCGTCCGCGAAACCCGGTGTTGCGGCAATTGGGGCAGCCGGTTCCGTGGAACAGCTTTTCTCCAGGCTGAAGCTGCAAATCGCGTGGCAACTTCTCGTGCTCCGGTTCGTGCTCGATCCTGCACTTCGGACAAATTTTGCGCACGAGGCGCTGCGCCATGCTGCCGATGAGCGTGCTGCTGACCAGGTAAGGTTCCACTCCCATGTCGATGAGGCGCATCGGAGCTGATGCGGCGTCGTTGGTGTGCAAGGTTGAGAGGACGAGATGGCCGGTCAACGAGGCCTGGGTGGCCGCGCGGGCAGTTTCGAGGTCTCGAATTTCACCGATCATCACCACGTCCGGGTCGTGGCGGAGGATGGAACGTAGCGCGCGTTCAAAGGTCATGCCCACTTTTTGGTCCACTGGAATCTGATTCACGCCCTGCAAATGATACTCCACGGGATCCTCGACGGTCAGAACTTTGAGGCCGGGGCCGACAATGGCATTCAACGCCGCGTACAAAGTGGTGGTCTTTCCAGCGCCGGTGGGGCCGGTCACCAGTATGATGCCGTGGGGACGCGCGATCAGCCCGTCGAACAGGCCGAGCGTCCGCTCGTCCATGCCCAGATCTTTCAGAGTGAGCAGGACGTTCGCCTTGTCGAGCAAACGCATGACGACCCCTTCGCCAAACAACATTGGAATGACACTGACACGCACATCGATTTGTCGTCCGCCCACCTGAAACTTGATGCGACCGTCCTGCGGCAACCGCCTTTCGGCGATGTTCATGTTAGCGAGAATTTTGACGCGGCTGATGATGGCGGCCTGGTAGCGATGCATCTGAGGCGGTACGGGCGCGTCCTGAAGAACACCGTCAATCCGGTATCGAATCGACATTTGGTGTTCATAAGGTTCGATGTGGATGTCGCTCGCGCGTTCGTTGACCGCTTCGAGGATGATTTCATTGACCAGCTTGATGACGCTGGCCTCCTGCGCCATTTCCAGGAGATCTTCACCACCCTCGAGCGTGCTGCCGACTCCGGCCGGGTCCTCCTCGCCGACCATCTCATCAAGAGTGTCTCCGCCCAGCCCGTAATGGGTCTTGATGACCTTCTCAATGTCGTCTCGAATCGCCAGTACCGGCTGAATGTTCAAACCGGTCATCAGCCGGATGTCATCGAAGACATAGAGATCGAAGGCATCACTTGTGGCCACATTGAGTGTGCCGTTGCTTTGCGAGATGGGGACGAGGCGTTTGCGGTAAACCACCTTGGAAGGGAGTGCGCGCAGGGTTTCCGGGTCGAAGTTGATTTCGTCCAGTTTGATGAGTGGCAGGTGCAATTGCTCCGCCATCACCTCGAGCAGTTGTTGCTCGCTCAAGAGTCCCAATTGAATCAGGGCCCGATCCAGGCGCAGCCCTTCCGCTCGTTGCAACGCCAGGGCTTCATCAATCTGCTCCAGCGTCAGCAACCCCTTCTCCAGTAATATCTGAGTGATAATCATTCCTCAGCCTTCATCGACGCGAAATCCGTCCGCCCTCTTCAAAGCTTGATCAACCCGAAGCCTCTCAAGCTTCGCGCTCCGTGCCCACGCGTTAACCCCGTGCCTGTCAATCTGTCCTTCTTTCCAGGAAGGAAGTCAATTGATGGGACGTGCTCCGGTTGGGATTGGTTTGAGGAGCTGCGTATAGGTTCGGGATTTGCCGGCTGAGGGCCGAGACCGGAATTGGCAGGAAATATATCTTGCCACAAGTCAAGGAAACGATAGGTTTCGCGCTCCTTAAATCAGACAGGAATTTTATGGCGAGAGTATGTGAATTGACAGGCAAAGGTTCGATCAAAGGCAGCATCATCTGGCGCAGCGGTAAAGCGAAGAAGACAGGCGGCATCGGCACGCATGTCACCGCAATCACCAAACGGAAGTTTTATCCGAACCTGCAACGCGTCAAAGCACTGGTGGATGGCGAGGTGAGCTACATCCGCGTGTCCGCGAAGGCCATCAAGAAGGGGCTTGTGATCAAAGCTCCGAAGCGAACCTGGAAGAAGCCTTCAGCCGTCAAAGCGTAGCGATTCAGTAACGGCGACGGCGTCACCCGTTTCGATTGGGGGGTGAGTGCCATGTATTTGAGTCCTTGGATACTTGGCCGGCGAACGGGGTTTAGCTGGGGCAGGGGAGGTGCAAAGGGATTCTCATCGATTCTTCAACCGGTGCATTGTGACCCGCTTCAATTCCCTGTCGGATTCCCTCTTTTTGATGTCTTCCCGCTTGTCAAACTCCACCTTTCCCTTGCCGACAGCGAGCGACACTTTGACCTTTCCGTTCTTCCAGTAGAGTGAAAGTGGGAATAATGCGTTCCCTTTGACGGCGGATACGCCAATGAGCTTTCTGATCTCGCTCTTGTGCAACAGGAGTTTACGGACACCTTTTGGCTGATGATTTGAAAGATTGCCATGTGTGTACTCGTCGATGTGCGCATTGTGCAGGAAGACCTGGTCTCCATCGACACGCGCGAATGCATCCGCAATCTGCGCCTTCCCCGCTCTGAGAGCTTTGACCTCGGTGCCTCTGAGTACTATTCCGGCCTCAAATACTTCCAGCACGTGATAATCCCGCCGTGCCTTCGAGTTTGAGACGATGTCTGCCATAAATGGAAACAGCCAGAGGGTAATCGCCCACTGGCTGTGGATCAAAGAGTGTTGTGAAGCTGCTGCTAGGATTTGCGGCGCTTCTTCTTGGCAACCTCGGGCTCTTCGCTGGCAAGGGGTGTTTCCCAACTCATCTTTCCTTCGATGATTTCCAGCATGGCTATGTCGCCTGAGCCCAGACCAGCCGTTTCGGTTATGAGCGGACGGCTTCCATTACCGCCACCGGTCAACTGACGTACCCGGCGGGATACCAGGTTCACCAACACGTTCGGATTTCCTACTATTTCCAATGCTTTTTTACAGATTTCTGAGTTCAATTGCGCCAGCCTTTCTCAATTTGAGGGCGACAAGCTACTCTGCCTCCGCATTCAGGCAATAGAAAAAACGGGGATGGCACCGGAATATGGCCGGAGTAGATAGTTAGTTTTGAGGGGCTGAAAGGGTGACGACGGGTTTTCAAGGGAGCAAAGTTTTGCCGGAAATTCTCTTGAGACCAACAGGACTGATATGCTCTCCTCTCCCCTTTCTTTAACTTGGAAGTTGTCCTTGGATGAAAAATCTATTGTCTCTTGAAACGCTCTCCCGCAGCGATATGGAATATATCCTGACGAGTACCGTGGCATTCAAGCAGGGCCGGCACTCGGGACATCCGAAGCCCTTGGTGGGACAAACATGGGCCATGATCTTCTCGAAATCTTCCACGCGGACACGGGTTTCGTTCGAGGTTGGGATTCACGAACTCGGGGGCAAAGCGCTGTTTCTTAACGCCAACGACATTCAACTGGGCCGTGGCGAGCCCATCAAAGACACTGCGCGAGTCTTGGGGCGCATGGTGCATGGGGCCGTCATCCGCACTTACGCCCAGAACGATGTGGAGCAATTTGCGGAGTATTCCAGAATTCCCACCATCAACGCGCTGACAGACGACGAGCATCCTTGCCAGATCCTCACCGACATCTTCACTTTTCAGGAGAAGCGCGGACCGATTCAGGGGAAAGTCGTGGCGTTCATCGGGGATGGCGCATGCAACGTTCCTGTCTCATGGATTTTTGCAGCGGCGAAGCTTGGCTTCGAGCTTCGCATCGCAGCCCCACGTGCATTCCAGCCACCATCTGCGCTGTTATCACGTGCTGGTGGGAATATCCACTGCACTGAGGATCTCGAATCTGCGGCAGCCGGGGCCGACCTTCTCTATACCGATGTGTGGGTTTCAATGGGGAAGGAAGCCGAGGCTGCGGAACGCATCCGGCAGATGGAGAAATACCAGATAAATGGGGAACTTCTACGGGTTGCCAAAAACAACGCGCTCGTCATGCATTGCCTTCCTGCCTATCGAGGCAAGGAGATTGACGAGACGACTTTTGAAGCTCACGCGCAAACGATCTTTGATCAGGCCGAGAACCGGCTGCACGTCCAGAAGGCGATCATGGGCTGGGCGGTTTCCTGACGTGGTGACGGGTGGAGCTGTTGCGAATTCCTCCGATGCCTCCTGGTATTCCTGCGCCCAAATTGGCGTGATCGAGCGTCGCCAAACATGCCGATGGGCCTTTCCGCTCGACGAGCTGAACATCAACACTACATTCACGGCATGACAATTTTGAAGAAAACGAACCTGCGGCGACCAGACGTCATGGAAGCTGTCCAGGCGCAGGTGCTCTCACACTACCGGAGCGAACTCGTGGATCGTATCCGCGCCAATGGAGGGGTGCTTTCTTCCGCCGATGGGCTGTTGACAGTGAAGCTCGCGAAGGAATTTGGATTTTGTTATGGCGTCGAGCGGGCCATTGACCTTGCGTATGCCGCGCGCAAATGCTTCCCGCCTCCGCGCCGGATTTTTCTGCTAGGCGAAATCATCCACAATCCGGAGGTCAATGACCAGATCAGCCACATGGGAATCGTCAGCATTTCCCCGCAGCCTCGCGACGCGGAACTGGCATCGCTGAATCTCACTGCGGATGACATCGTGATCATCCCGGCTTTCGGCACCGAGGTATCCACCCGTCAGAAGCTGGAGGCGACCGGTTGCGAGATGGTGGACACAACATGCGGAGACGTGATGAGCGTGTGGAAACGTGTGCGACAATACTCCAAGGAGGCCGTCACCAGCATTATTCACGGCAAAGCAAAACACGAGGAAACCAAAGCGACCACTTCCCAGGCGACAGCATACGGCTCCGGGCACTATTTGGTTGTGTTTACACTCGCTGAGACGGATTACGTCTGCAATTACATCATGCATGGCGGTCACAAGGAGGAATTCCTGGAAAAATTCAGAGGTGCCTACTCGGAAGGCTTTGACCCCGACCGGCATCTTCAAGCTGTAGGAGTTGCCAACCAGACAACCATGCTCCGAGGCGAGACCGAGGAAGTTCAACGCCGGATTCGCGGGGCGATCGAAAAGAAGTTTGGTCCCGACGGGTTGAATTCACATTTCCGTTTCTTCGACACCATCTGCGGCGCCACCCAGGATCGCCAGGACGCGCTCCAGAAACTCCTGCATGATCACCTTGATCTGCTGCTGGTCATCGGCGGTTACAATTCCTCCAACACGTCGCACCTGGCGGAAATGGGAGAAGCCAAACTTCCAACGTATTTCATCAAGAACGCCGCCAAAATGGTGTCCGACCGGGTCATTCAGCACTTCAACCAGCACCTGCACCAGGAGGTGGAAACCCGGGACTGGCTCCCGGCTGAGAAGATCGTCGTCGGCATCACTGCCGGCGCTTCCTGCCCCAACAATCTCATTGAGGACGCCATTCGACGGATGTTCGAATTGAGGGGAGTATCCGTGCAGGAGCTTCTCCAAAACAACTAGGCTGGAATCTCTGCTCCTATGCCATGCCACCGGGAGGAACTGGAAGATCGTGAGCGCTCCACTCTCGCTCCGTATGCGCAATTCAGCGCCGAGACTCGAGGTCGCAAACATCGCGAGTCCCCTCCCGAAATGCGCACGCATTACCAGCGCGACCGGGATCGCGTCATCCACTCGCGCGCATTCCGGCGTCTTGAGTACAAGACACAAGTTTTTCTCAACGGGACCGGCGACCATCTCCGCACCCGCCTGACGCACACGATAGAGGTTGCGGGGATTTCCCGGAACATTGCCCGGGCCCTGCGTCTGAATGAAGACCTTGCCGAAACCATCGCGCTGGCTCACGACCTGGGGCATTCTCCTTTCGGCCACACCGGCGAGGAGGCGTTGAATCGCCTGATGAAAGATCACGGCGGCTTCGAACATAACCGCCAAAGTCTTCGCATCGTTGAGGAACTGGAGCAGAAGTATCCCGACTTTTCCGGTTTGAACTTGAGTTGGGAAGTGCGTGAAGGACTCGTTAAACATTTCACGGCGCACGACAATCCAGCGGGCAGGGCAGGCTTCGGTGCAAAGTGTTCATCGCTTGAGGCGCAGGTGGCGAATCTTGCCGACGAAATCGCCTACTACAGTCATGATCTGGATGATGGCCTTGACGCCGGATTGCTGGACGAGAAAAAGCTCCGGCGGGACGCGCCGATATGGGCGGAAGCCGCCCGCGCCGTCCGTCGAAAACACGGCGACCTTCCTGACGAATGCCGGCGATACTTCACGATCCGTTGCATCATCGACCGGCAGGTTCATGATGTGGTTTCCACGAGCGATGGCGGGATTGACGCGGCCGGAATACGTTCCGCTGATGATGCCCGACGATGTCCCAGGCCCCTTGTGCAGTACAGCGCGGAGCGACGAAAGCAAAACATCGAGCTGCGCAAATATCTTTACGCGAATCTTTACTACAATCCCTCCGTTCATGAGCCAAACCAGCGCGCTGGCCAGATGTTGGAAGGACTCTTCAAGTTCTACCTTCAGCACCCTCGTGAAATTGGACGACGTTCGCGAAGTCGCCTGAACAAAGCGGGAGCCCACCGTGCTGTCTGCGATTATATTTCCGGAATGACAGACCGTTTTGCGATACAGGCGTATCAACAGATCTTCGGATTGGCGACGGCAACGGCTGGGCTTCCGGGTTGGTTGCTCACAGGAGCATGAAGTGTGTGTCAAAGGCGTCAATTTTGAATGCCACCATCCTCCACAAATTGACGGCAGAGCGCGGGTTTGCAACTCCCATCGGGTTCTGTGTTCCTTCACGGCGAGCTGATGTCTCAGCTATGATGTTATGCACTTGTTTCTCATCGTAAAAATGCCCGTATTGGCGTCGCACGGTTTTCTGAGAGTTAGCCGAGTTCGCATCGTGTTTCGTGGCCGAAAACCCGTGTTCTGGTTGTAGCGATGTGATCGCGTGGGCTGTTCCGCGGTTTCCATTCCCGTCAGGGTATCCTTTGGACGCATTCTTGTCGTAAGGTGACGGTTTGAGGATGGCTGTTCACATCGCCGTCGTAAGCCGGATGCCGTGTCCCGGCAGCTCGCACTGCCATCGTAATGCCTAGTTTTTTCTCCAGAGCTGTTTTGTGGCCACGCTGGCGTCGTAGCCTTACGCAGCCAGCGGGTGACGGAGGTTGGGTTACTGGCCGGTGATCTGGCGCATGACCGATGAGTTTGGGGCCAACGAAAGTCTTGACCATGCTTTCATGGATCCACTGAGGCAGTTGATCCTCAAGGAACTTTCTGAAGGCACGACTGAAGGTCGGTTCGCTGGGCACTTCACCGGCACTCTACCAACCGCAGTACCAACCGCAGAGCCATCGCAAAGTGGGCCGAGTGATGAGTGCCTGGATCAGCGCGCCGGTCGTGGGGAATGGATAGACATGCTTGGTGATGAAAGCATGGGCAGCCAGACGCGCGGGCGGTGCAGCAGCCCGGTTGGGTGAGCGAAATGACTTCACAAGCCTTGGAAAACTTCTGCCGGATGATCCACCACTTCCAGCACGGACGGCCTCAAAGCTGCCTCTGATTTGCAAATCGATTGTTTCGGCAGGAAGTCAGCGTGTTCGCTTCAAACTATCTTCAGTCTCCAAAATGGCCGAGGTGGTCTTCAGCACTGTGTCAGGGTTGAGTGAGATGCTGTCAATGCCTTGCTCGACGAGGAATTGGGCGAATTCAGGATAATCACTCGGTGCCTGACCGCAGATGCCAATCTTGCGCTTCCTCGCGCGGCAGACGGCGATGACCTGGGCAATCATCTTCTTCACGGCAACGTTCCGTTCGTCAAAGATGGGAGCGACGATTTCGGAATCGCGATCCACACCGAGGACAAGCTGAGTGAGGTCATTCGAGCCGATGCTGAAGCCGTCGAAGATGTCGGCAAATTCGTCGGCGAGGATGACGTTGCTGGGAATTTCGCACATGACATAAAGCTCAAGCCCGTTGACCCCACGCTTGAGCCCATGCTTCTCCATCTCGGCTTGCACGCGACGGCCTTCCTCGATGGTGCGACAGAAGGGGATCATCAGCTTTAGATTCGTGAGTCCCATTTCCTCGCGCACTTTCTTCACTGCCCGGCATTCGAGCGCGAAACCAGCCTGGTAACGGGGATTGTAGTACCGGCTTGCGCCACGGAAACCGATCATCGGGTTTTCCTCCGCTGGCTCGTAGGCTCGTCCTCCGATGAGACTGGCGTATTCGTTCGTCTTGAAGTCGCTGAGGCGGAGAATGACATCCTTGGGATAAAACGCGGCGGCAATCATTGCGACGCCTTGCGCCAGCTTATCGACGAAGAACTGAGGCTTGTCGCAGTAGCCGGAGGTGAGCGCGTCGATTTGCGCCTTCACGCCCGGATCGGCCAGCCGGTCGTAGTTCAGCAAGGCAAGCGGATGCACCTTGATGTAGGTGGTGATGATGAATTCCTCACGCGCCAGGCCAACGCCATCATTAGGGATGAAACTGAGGGAGAATGCTTCCTCCGGGTTGCCGAGGTTCATCATCACCTTGGTGCGCGGACGGGTGAGCGCATTGAGGCTCGTGCGCTGCGCTTCGAATTGGAGCCGCCCATCATAGACGAAGCCAGTGTCTCCCTCCGCGCAACTCACCGTCACCATCTGGCCGTCTTTCAACAACTCTGTTCCATGCCCGGTGCCTACGATGGCGGGCACGCCCAACTCCCGGCTGACAATGGCGGCGTGGCAGGTCCGTCCGCCACGATTGGTTACAATGGCGGCAGCCTTCTTCATGATCGGCTCCCAAT
>SXMN01000080.1 GCA_005777315.1 Verrucomicrobiales bacterium | reverse complement strand
TATGAAACTGGAGTGAGCGTCTCGGACGATGAACTGGCTCGCGTCCATATCACGCCAGCGAAGTTCCACGGGGAATGGAACTATGTCATCGAACCCCGTTAACTAACATTTGCTCAAGTTATTATTTCGCCCGCCCTTATCTGACAATCGATAAGAAAGGCACAGCTTTGAGTCAGAAAAATTTCCTGCAATCGTTGCCGTTGCTGGCCCGGCAAAATAAGCCTCGCTTGAGACTGGGGAGGCGGATCCAGGAATGATGCTTCGAAGTACAGTCTGACTTGTAGCTCCTTTCGTGAGCTTGAGCGTCCCGTTTTGAGCTCCGTCGGAAGTGAAATTGATTACTTGCATCACTTGACCCGGTGGTATGGCAATGTTCAAGGGTGTAACCCCGGTGGACATGATCGTCTGAATCTGAGCATCCACACTTCCTATGAATGCAGTCGTCAACATAGTGATTATCGCAATAACCTTGGTTTTCATGATTTCTAATAGTTTTCTTCTTCATTCGTTCACACGAGGCGCGTTGAAACGCCTAACCCAGGAAACGTATCTCGGTGAGCTGTGGCGGCAAGTGACGATTACTCACGAGGAACACCCTGTTCGTTGAACCAAAATCTAGCCGCAACTTGTATCACGGATCGAGGAATGCAAGAATTGAGGCCGGCATCTCAGCCTGCCACGAACGGTGCAGGAGATTGCCACATCCCCGCTAGCGCCGTGGCACGGTGAGGACACCGAGCCTTACCCATCTTACACGGTTCAAGACATCCTTCCCAAGCAAGCTCCTCCTCTCGTGTCCTTCAAGCACCCACTCCTCCTTCAGGCGCGGAGGAGGGATGGGGAGATGAGGTTTACGGGGAGTGAGGACCTCAAAAAATTAGACGAGCGAGACTCTTTCAAAACTCCGTAGCAGCCGTCGTGAGTCGGCTCAAACATTCTGAAAGTCAGAGCAAACTGACGTTCGCTGCTACGGTTTTGAATGAACCTCGAGAGTTGAAACCATACACCAGGGGCGGGGACGGCTCGTCCCCGCTTTCTCGGCAAGCTCTGAACCATCAGGCATGGGGACAAGCTGTCCCCACCCCTTTGGTTCGTGGAGGGCTTCCACCTGCAACTTTGGATGCTCATCGGAGCCATGAACCTAAAAACGGATGTTCGGATTCACAGAAGGAAACAAAGAAAACGAAGGGGCAGCAACTTCGACAGACATTTCCGGGCGATCCGGGCTCATCCTGTCAGTGCAGTCCGGGAGACCGGGAAAATCCTGCCGAATATTTCCTACTTAGTTTCCTTCGTTACCTTCTGTTCAAATCAACTGCTGATTTCAGGATGAACCGTTGAGGGCTTCGGGAGGCGCCGGCGTGGTTTCGGAAATACCCCGATGCCCAATCCAGGCAGTTGTCATTTCCAGGAGGATCGGATTACATCCCCGCCATGCCAGCCAAACCCCAAATCTGGGAACAGAATCATGAATAAATCCATCGCTCTTTGTCTTCGACTCCTCCTTGTTGCATTGCCACTTGTGTCCATCACCACTCAAGCCGTGGATGACTACAAACTTGGCCCAGACTCCACCGAGCGCGCCGCCGGTGTGCCGAAGGGCCGTGTCGAACAATTTCAGTTCACCCAATCCAAAGTCTTCCCCGAAACATCGCGCGATGGCTGGATCTACATCCCGGCTCAGTATGACGCCGCCAAACCCGCCGCGCTGATGGTTTTTCAGGACGGTCGCACTTACGTCAATGAAACGGGCCAGCAACGGGTGCCCATCGTCTTCGACAACCTCATCGCCAAAGGCGAGATGCCAGTCACGATCGGCGTCTTCATCAATCCCGGCCAGCGCGGAACGAACACACCACCCGCCGCCGGATCGAGCAATCGCAGCTTCGAATACGATTCCCTCGGCGACGCTTATGCGAAGTTCCTCATCGATGAATTACTTCCGTTCGTCGCCGCCAGGTTTAATGTGAAATTCACCGACGACCCTGAGTTGCGCGCCATTGGCGGCATGAGCAGCGGCGCGATCTGCGCCTTCACCGTCGCATGGGAGCGGCCAAATTTCTTTCGCAAGGTTCTCTCGCAGATCGGCAGCTTCACCAACATCCGGGGAGGTCACGCCTATCCGGCGCTTCTCCGCAAGACCGAGCGCAAACCCATCCGCGTCTTCCTTCAGGACGGCAGCAATGACCTCAACAACCTTCACGGCAACTGGCCGCTGGCAAATCAGGAAATGGCCAGCTCGCTCGCGTTCTCCGGTTACGATTTCAAGTTTGAGCTGGGCGACGGCGCCCACAACGGCAAACACGGCGGCGCCATACTGCCCGATTCACTTCGCTGGCTCTGGCGTCCCAGTCTCGCGCAGCTCCCGAAGCCATTGACGAAAGACAATCTGGCCGGTGATGAAGCGCTCTCCAAGGTTTTCACCGACGGCGGCAAACCGGGCGACTGGGAACTCATCGGCGAAGGTTACGGCTTCACCGATGCCGCGTGTGGGGATGCGCAAGGCAATTTCTACTTCAGTGATCTGCCCAAGGGGATTCTCTACCGCGTTGCGGTGAACGAAACCAAACCCGTCGCATGGCTGGAAAACGGCCCCAAGGTCAGCGGCATGAAGTTCGGTCCCGATGGCAAACTCTACGCCTGCGTCCAGGGCGAACTCAGCGGCGACAACAAGGACAAGAAACGCATCATCGTCATTGATCCCGCGACGAAGCAAATCGAGACGGTGGCCGTCGATGTGGTGCCGAATGATCTGATCGTCTCGAAGGCTGGCTACATTTATTTCACCGATACCGGCGCCGGCCACGTCGTGAAGGTTCCGATCAGCGCTCGTGGAATGTCGCGCCCGGCTCCGGCAGCGGGTGGGATCAACAAGCCGAACGGCATCTCATTGAGTGCTGATCAGCAAATGTTGATCGTTAGTGAATACGGCGGCACGAACGCGTGGAGTTATCTCATCAATGAAAATGACGGCAGCCTTCGCGGCGGCGAGAAGAACATGGCTATCCGAGTCCCCGCCGGCAGGGCAGACAGTGGCGGCGACGGCATGACCACCGACAGCCAGAGCCGTTACTGGATCACCAGCCATCTCGGCATCCAGATGTTTGATGCCGGTGGACGCATGGGAGGCGTCGTGCCGCGCCCGCAGGAGAAAGGCACCGTGAGCTGCGCCTTCGCCGGTCCCGGCAACAGCTACATCTTCGCCTGCAGCAGTGATAAAGTTTATCGGCGCAAGACTCTGACTCAAGGTGCGAAGGTTCCCTGATCGAAAATCCAACGCATTTTCCTGACTCATCGCACTACCTACTTATGAACTCACGTACGTTGCTCCGATGGTCAACCACGGTTGCACTCCTGGCTCTTTCGCTTTTGCCGGCAGCCGGCGCAGATGTGCATCACTCCCAGCTCATCCGCGCGCTCTTTCTCGGCGACGACGGCCATCACAAGCCTGCGGATCGATTCAAGCAATTGCAGCCCGTGATGGCCGCGCGGGGCATCGAACTGAATTACACCGACTCGTTGGGTGATTTGAATCCGTCCAAGTTGGCAGGCTTCGATTGCGTCGTGATCTACGCGAACCACACGGCGATTTCGTCAAAGCAGGAGTCGGCGCTTCTCGACTTTGTGGCGGGCGGCGGCGGGTTTGTTCCGTTGCATTGTGCGTCTTACTGTTTTTTGAATTCGCCGAAGTACATCGAACTGGTCGGTGGACAGTTCAAGAGTCACGGCACTGGGACATTCAAGGAGACGATCGTGAAGGCAGACCACCCGGTGATGAAAGGCGTGTCCACCATCGAGAGCTGGGATGAGAGCTACGTTCACGCGAAACACAATAACAAGCGCACCGTTCTATCGGAACGGCGCGATGACAAGGGAGCGGAGCCCTACACCTGGGTGCGCGAACACGGCAAGGGGCGCGTCTTCTACACCGCCTGGGGACATGATCAACGAACCTGGTCAGTGGCAGGATTTCAGACGCTCGTCGAGAACGGCATCCGCTGGGTCTCCGCCGGTTCACCGACGTTGCTCAAACCGCACACGGGTTTGAAACCGTTCGAGTACATCGAAGCCCCAGCCCCACTGCCCAACTACGTCGCGAATGCCAGGTGGGGCACGCAAACCGATCCCATCCGCACGATGCAGAAACCTCTCGACCCCGCCGAGTCGTTGAAGCACGTCGTCAACCTGCCGGGCTTCCGGACAAGTCTTGTCGCGGCCGAGCCTGACATCACGAAACCCATCTGGCTGACCTGGGACGAGCGCGGACGGCTCTGGATTGCTGAAACAGTGGATTACCCGAACGACATGCAGCCCGACGGCCAGGGCCATGATCAGATCAAGATTTGTGAAGACACGAATGGCGATGGTCGGATGGACAAGTTCACCGTGTTCGTGGACAAGCTCAGCGTGCCGACAGGTTTCGTTTTCGCGCGAGGTGGAATCATCGTCATTCACTCCGGGCGCATGGAATTCTTCAAGGACACGAATGGTGACGACAAGACTGACGTGCGCGAAGTTCTCATCAGCGGCTGGGGCACTCGCGACACGCATGCCGGCCCCAGCAATTTGCGCTACGGATTCGACAACTGGATCTGGGGCACCGTCGGCTACTCGGGCTTCGATGGAACCGTCGGCGGCAAATCGCTCCGCTTCGGGCAGGGCATCTTCCGCTTCAAGCCGGATGGTTCGGTGCTGGAGTTCGTCCGATCCTCGAACAACAACACCTGGGGCCTCGGCTTCAGCGAGGACGGCACCGTCTTCGGCTCCACAGCAAATGGAAATGCGAGCATGTACATGCCGATTCCCAACCGCTATTACGAAGCCGTCAATGGCTGGTCCGCCAGCCGGCTTGAATCCATCGCCGACAGCCAGCAATTCTATCCGATCACCGAAAAGGTGCGGCAAGTGGACTGGCATGGGAAGTACACCGCAGGAGCCGGCAGCGCGCTGTACACGGCGAGAAGTTTTCCCAAGGATTACTGGAATCGCGCCCAGTTCGTCGCAGAACCCACCGGCCATGTGCTCGGCATGTTCCGCATCGAACCGCACGGCGCGGATTACATTGCTCACAATGATCGCAACTTCTCCGCGAGCGATGACGAGTGGAGTTCCCCCATCGCGGCGGAAGTCGGCCCCGACGGCGCGCTCTGGGTGATCGATTGGTACAACTACATCATCCAGCACAACCCGACGCCGCAGGGCTTCAAGAACGGCAAAGGCAACGCCTACGACACGCCGCTGCGCGACAAAATTCACGGGCGCATTCATCGGATGTCGTACGTAAATGCCAGAGCGTCCGCGCCCCAGCGCCTCGACAAATCCACTCCCAAGGAACTTGTCGCCGCGCTCAAGAACGACAACCTCCTCTGGCGTCAACACGCGCAACGGCTCCTCGTGGATCGCGGCGACAAGGATGTCGTTCCGGCTTTGCAGGCGCTCATCGATGACAAAACCACGGACGAACTCGGCCTCAATGTCGGAGCCATTCACGCCTTGTGGACATTGCACGGAATCGGCGCGATGGATGGCGATGATGGCGCATCCGCAGCGGCGGCTGTGAAGGCGCTCAAGCATCCATCTGCCGCCGTTCGCCGGGCGGCATTGGCGGTTCTCCCGCGAAAGTCCAATTACGCCAGTGCCATCGTGAATGGAAAACTGCTCGACGATGCCGACGCCCAAGTCCGTCTTGTCGGCCTCCTCGCTCTCGCCGAGATTTCTCCCGCCGAGAACGCCGGAAAGGCCGTCTATGCGATGCTCAAGGATGAGCGCAATTCGGACGACCGCTGGATTCCGGACGCCGCCGCCAGCGCTGCGGCGCGGCACGACGCCGGCTTCCTCACCGCCGTCCTCGGCAGCTTCAAACCGTCGTCATCCAGCACCGGCTCCGAACCCGCACCCAATCTTCTCTCCAACGCTTCGTTCGAGAATGAGCGAGACGGAAAGCCGCTCGACTGGCGTACGGTGATTCACGGTGGCAAGGCGGAATTTCGTCTCGCCGACAAAGGCCACACTGGATCACGCAGCGTGATGATTTCCTCCGAGCAGGGCGGCGACGCCAGTTGGGCCGCCAGGGTCACCGTCAAGCCGCGAACGGAATACCGCCTGAGCGCGTGGATCAGAACGGAGAAATTTAGCCCGTTGCGTGGCGCTCGTGGAGCATTGCTCAACATCCACGAACTCCAGGATCCGGTTGCTGGCGCAACGAAACCGGTGACTGCCGACAGCGATTGGACAATGGTTGCGATGACCTTCAACACCGGTCAGATGACCGAGGTCACGGTGAACTGTCTTCTCGGCGGCTGGGGCTTCGCTCGTGGAACAGCGTGGTTTGACGACATCGAACTGAAGCAGGCAGAAAGCCCCGCGTTGCCGGGCGAGCTTGGCCGCGTCGTCCGCGTGGTCACGACCCATTATGCCCAGCGCGGCCCGATCGACACCATCGTACCCACACTGGCGGGATTGAAGGGAGCGTCAGCGGATCTCGCGTTACCCATCCTCGATGGACTCGCCAGCGGCTGGCCGCAGGACAAAGCTCCGACCTTCGGCGAGGACGAGAAGCGCACGCTCGTGGCGCTGATGGATTCGCTCCCTGAATCCGCCCGCGACCGCATGCTGGCGCTCGCGCAACGCTGGGGAAAGACCGATGTGTTCGCGGCCAACGTCGCGACGATCATCGATTCGCTCAAGCAACAGATCGTCAATGCGACCCTCGGTGAACCACAGCGCATCAACGCCGCCAAACGCCTCGCCGGGTTGGATGACCAGATTGAGGTCGCGCGCCAGATCCTTGATCAAGTTTCCCTGCTCACCTCCCCGTCCCTTGCCGCCGGCTTCGTGACCGCACTGACAGAAAGCCGCAACTCACAGGTCGGAAAACTACTTGCCGGGCATTGGCCGCAGTACACACCCGCTGTCCGACGCGCCGCCATTGGAGCAATGATGCGCCGGCTTGATTGGACCACCAATCTTCTCGATGCCGTCGAGAAGGGCGGCATCGCGCGGGGGGAACTCGCGGCGGAACATTGGTCGCAATTGAAGCAAAGCCGCGACAAGGCCATTGCCCGCCGCGCGGACCGGCTGGCGGCGATTGGCGCAACGACTTCGGCGGATCGCGAGGAGATCGTGAAGAAACTCCTGCCGCTCGCGAAAGAAAAGGGCGACGCCACGCGCGGCAAGGAAGTCTTCGCCACAAGCTGCGCTGTCTGCCACACATTCAACGGCCAGGGAGGTAAAGTGGGTCCGGATTTGACCGGCATCTCCGCCCGAGACCGCGGCGATATCTTGCTCGAAATCCTGGACCCGAACCGTTCCCTCGAAGCGAACTACCGGATGTGGACCGTATCCACAAAGAGCGGTGACACCTACTCAGGCCGCCTGGAAACCGAGACGCAGACCTCCGTGGAAATTCTCGACACGACGGGACAGAAGCACGTCGTCCAGCGCAGCGCCATTGCCAGCCTCGAAGGCTCGCAACTCTCGATCATGCCCAACGGCTTCGAGTCGCTGCCCGAGAATGATCTCAAATCCCTGATTGAATACCTCGCGCAGGCGCAACACTGAGCGACCGCACGGCCTGACGGACGGAATGGGAGCGATGTGATTGAGTCAGTTAAGCTGCGACTTACTCCAACGCCCTCTATGTTCTACCCGGTCTGTAGCCGGGCGGCGCAGCCTGGTAGGCTGTATCGTGGCCGGGGCGGTATTTGATGGGTAGTTCAGGATGAGATCCAACTCCTCCGCCGTGAAGCCGTAGTGCCCCGCCAGCACCGTGTCGATTTCGTCGAGGAGGGTTTGGGCTTACACCGCCACCACATCCACCTGTGCCTTGTAACCCAACTTGCGGAGAAACTGCTCACAATCCTCCCAACGCAAACCAAACTCGGCCACGTCAGCCAAACCAAGCCGCCCCACGATGTCCGCGAGCAGTTCGGTGTCTTTGTCTTCAAAACTTCCGCTCATCATGGCGCGCTCCGACCAATCCACCAATTCCGATTGGGAAAGGCGTCCGTGCAAATGCGCGTCGAGCTTTTTGGCGACAATCTGGCGAGTCACTTTCATGGCCGTAAATTACACCTCTTGATGTCCAGTATCCAATGGAAATTTCTCATGCCGCGCCACCAGTTTTCCGTTGCGGTCATATATCTCCTGCCAGAAGCGGATGGTGTTTTCCGCCACGTCCACTTCCTTGCAATAACGCGCCCACCCGCCGCTCCGGCCGGCAATTTGTCGGACATAAACCCGCTTGCCCCTGGATAATTCCTTCCAGCTTCCAAACTGCTTTTCGTTCTGACGGCGCGTGCTCATGGTCTGGTGGACAAGCTATTGGAATGACCACTGGCGGACAACGCTGGAAACACCATCCGCTCATTCATCTTCGCTGCCGGTGTCGCGGCCGAGGCGGTATTTGATGTCGTCGTTCAGGATGAAATCCAACTCCCTGTCTGCGTGTCCCGCACAGGCAGCCTCCGCCGTGAACCCGGAGTGCCTCCAGCACCGTGTCGATTTCGTCGAGGATGGGTTTTCAGTACTTCGGGTATCCTATAGCCGAGAGCAGCGGTTGATCGCGTCTCATGACTGGCATCTTCACCAAGGCAGGTGTCCGGAGGTGATACAGCGCATTCGCTCGCGTGGAGATCGAAGCAGGGAATTCAGACCGGCATTTGTGGAAGCTCGCCAGTTCAGGGGTTCAAAGCGCCAATTTCTTTTTTGGAGAGTTCTCTCCCCTCAATCGAGCCGGAAAGGGTGCGGCGGTTCAAGAGCCGACGTGCTTCTTCACATGCTCGGGGAAAAATTTCAAAAGACTATCCGTCACGAACGGAGCTGCCATGCCCAGACCGCATGCGCTGGTCGCGCGCATTGCCGCGCCTATGTCGCGGACTTCCTCCGTCCACTCGTTCAACTTGCATGGTCCCATCCCGCCATTCAGGCGCTCGGTCAGCCGCTGCGTGCCAATACGGCAGGGAAAGCATTTTCCGCAGGATTCGTGCGCGAAGAATTCCATCGCGTCGCGCGCGGCCGTCACCATGTCGCGGCAGTCATCGAACACGATGATACCGCCCGCGCCGAGGAATGAGCCCTGGCGGCGGATGCTTGGTTCGTCGAGCGTCACCTCCATCGCTTCGCCTGCGAGAAAGCCGCCGCTCAGTCCGGCCATGGTTACCGCCTGTATCCTCCGCCCCGCCAGCGGCCCGCCCGCCCACTCGTGGAGCAGTGTCTGCAACGGCAGGCCGATGGGCACCTCGTAATTGCCGGGCCGCTGAATGTCGCCCGACAGACTGATGAGTTTGGTGCCGGCATGACCGTTACGGCCCAGGCCACGATACCAGGCCGCGCCCTTCCTGAGAACGTGTGGCACCGAAGCAAGCGTCTCCACATTGTTGACGACCGTCGGGAGGTTCTCGAAACCATGCGTCACTGGATAGGGCGGCTTGTTTCGGGGAAACGGATGTTTACCTTCCAGGCTGTTGAGCAGTGAACCTTCCTCGCCGCAGATGTAAGCGCCCGCGCCGCGCCGCAGGTGGATTTTGAAACTGAACTCACTTCCGAGAATCTTTTCGCCGAGCAAACCTGCCGCCTCCGCTTCAGCCAGCGCGCGTTCCAGAATGCGGAAGGTCTCCGGGTACTCGTAACGCAGATAGATGAAGCCTCGCGGCGCACCGGTGGCGTAGCCCGCGAGAGCCATCCCTTCCAGCACCGTGTGCGGATCATAATCCATGATGGCGCGATCCTTGAAACAGCCCGGCTCTCCTTCATCCGCGTTGCAAACGATGCTTTTGGGCTGTCCCGGCGCTTCGGCGACAGCCTTCCACTTTGCCCCGGTTGGAAATCCCGCGCCGCCGCGCCCCGCGAGCTTGCTTTCGGCGATGGCATCAATGACCTGCGCCGGCGTCATTGTTCGCACGGCTTTCTGCAATGCTTCGTAACCGCCACCTTGTCGATAGCCTCCGAGCGTCGCACGGCCCGGTTCGCGGATGTGCGCGAAGATGCACTCATCCCCATCGCCCGGATGCGGAGGGGGCAGGGGAGAAGCTTTCGCGCGCAGATCCTCCGGTGAGGTGCCGATCAGGGTTTCATGCCCGCGCAGCACCGGCACGGGTTCATCGCAGCGCCCCGCGCACGGCATAGATGTCGCGCCTTGGGATTGAAGCGACATAAGCAGTTCGCGGCCGCCGCGCAGGCAACAGACATTGCCGGTGCAGACCCGCGGCGCATTCAGTCCGCCGGGCTGGCGAGAGAAATGGTGATAGAACGTTACTGTGCCGTACAGGTCCGCCAGTGGAATCCTCAGCCCCTCCGACACCGCGCGAAGGCTTTCATCAGACAGAAATCCATCGCGGTCATGAAACGCGTGGAGCATTGGCAAAAGTGGCGCGGGTTCATGGCGCCAGCGGTTCACGATTTCCAGGTTGGCAGGGATCAGCATCGGCACCGGACTTGATACTTCGGGACCAAATTGAAAACAAGACTGCACTCGATTCCTGTCCCGATACCGTGCCTTCACAAGTTGGCGGTAGTGGAGCGCGGAATTCCGCGTTCCGGCACGATGCTCGGCCACGCCCGGTCTTAAGGTCTTCTCGCTACCGGCTTCGGGAGGCACCGGTCTCAACATGGCGAGTGCGGGAGCAGGGTCACGGGAGCTCGATCAAATCAATCAAATCAACGTCCTGAAAAATGTTGCGCCTGGCGTTTTAGTTCTGCACCTTCTGGCACCGAGTCGCGGGAGAGATGGCTGAGTGGTTTAAGGCGCACGCCTGGAAAGCGTGAGTGGGCTTATACCCCACCGGGGGTTCGAATCCCCCTCTCTCCGCCATTTTCGCTTTTGGCAAACCAGCAAGGGAAAAGCCTCCTCTTTGTGAGTTCTGGTCTCCCCAGTAACTCAGCTTCACTGTCGGGACTGACATTCTTGCTGCCACCCGGTGACGACCCACAAGCCTTCCGGGTTTCGTAATGAAACAGATGAATCACGGCGGCTGGAGAGCGTGAAGATTCTGCGAGACCTTGCGTTTCATGAGGTCAGCGAGTGACGTTCGGTAGATCCGGTTGGACTCGCCCAAGTCCTCGGGAATGAAATAAGCCATTCCCTCAGAAATCGCCATCGCTTCGTTCGCCAGCTCCGTCTTGTTCTGTTGCGGCAATACGATGGACCAGCGCTGAAAGCCGGATTCTGAAAAACTGACGAAGGGCATCAGCCGGCTTTGCGGTGTCTCAGGTGGCGCGCCAGCCCCTCGGAACAGACCCGAGGCGAAGAGCTGTTCACCCACCACTTTCCAATCCTGGACCGCGAGGCCCGATCGACCAGCGGGACCGTTGACCACGCCAAGCCCCCGAATTTCCAGACCGCGACTGCTCAAGGTCTGCTGCAACCGGCCTTCGAAATCCCAGACATAGACCGATTCGGTGTCCCAGTTCGCGCCGAACACTCTCCTCTGGCCTGTGGAGACTGCCAGGGCACCGATATGATCGTTTACGGGGAACTCAAATTCTGCTTTGAGCGCATGGCCCGAGACCATGCTGGCGATTGGGAAGACGCGAATAATGCTGCGGCCATTCCGTTTGCTCTCAGCCAGCGGAATCCACAAGCGCTTCCCATCGGATTGCATTCCGCCCGGATGATCCATTGTGGTCAGGCCGCCACTGGCATCAACGGGGGTGATGTCCCAGACCTTCCATTCCGGCCCTTGTGGGGCGGCTCGCAGCAACAAGGCCCGCCGTGGTTGCACATCATCCCGCCGTGCTGTGACATAAAAATTGCCGGAGCTGATTTCCAACCCTTGGACGTGCGCCTTCGCCGGCTGCCCATTGACCCGCAGAGGAGGGATGCTGATCGCCGCAACCGCCAGATCGTCAGCGGATGAAGGCTGCAAATGAAGGAACAGTAGTCCGACGGCAATCGCCGATAGATAACGTCTCCCTGCCAAAAGAGCTGAGCAGCCTAAACGCAGTCGAAGGCCTGCGGGTGCATCCCGAAGTTGGTGGTGGTTTCTCCCTCTCCTCCCTGGGAGGGAGGAGAGGGTTGGGGAGAGGAGGGCAGTTCGGATTGCCTGGAAGCCCCTCTCCCCAACCCTCTCCCCGTCCGACGGGGCGAGGGAGCAGACGCCTGCGCACGCTGATCCAACCAACGGCTTCGGGATGCACGGAAGGACGGCCAGCACAAACAATCGCTCCCATTTGAAAATCTGGCCGCCGCGCTCTTGGAATGGAGAATCAGTCGAAATCATGGCGGGTTCACCTGTCGCCTTTCTTTGTCTCCACTACTTCCGGGCCTCGGGTGTGACGCTTACGGTGACGCGCTCACCGTTGCGGAGCACAACAACTGTCGCGGGTTGAGCGATCTTCGCCGCGTCCATGGCGTAGGTGTAGTCGTAGATGTTGGCGATCTTTGTGCCGGCGAACTCAACGATGATATCGCCGCCTTTGAGCCCGGCTTTGTCCGCCGGACCGCCAGCCCGCACGCCGCTTAACTTCACGCCCTGCGCCTCTGTGGCATAATCAGGAATGGTTCCAAGGTAAGCGCGCAGTGATTCGCGGCCACCTTCACCCGACGCCCTGTTCGCTACCTGGGCATAAGCGGGGCGTTCAGCCTTTTCGAGTTCTGTCAGGATCCCTCGCGCCAGTGTTGCAATGCGCTGAGTGCCCTCGTAATTCAACGTCTCCGGCTTGTCGGTCGGTCGGTGATAATCCTCGTGGCCACCGGTGAAGAAGGCGAGCACGGGAACACCCTTCGGGTACAGCGCCGTTGTGTCGGTGGGCAGATAAGGATCGTCCTGCAAGGTGAGGTTGAAGCCAGCCGCCACATTTCGTTTCTCGATGAGCTTCCTCCAGACCGGTGACGAACCGACGCCCTGCAAGGTCAGCTTGTTGTCATTCAAGCGGCCCACCATGTCGAAGTTCACGTACGCCGCGATGTTCGTCAGCGGCACCAACGGATGTTCAGCGAACCATGATGAGCCGAGAAGTCCCAACTCTTCGCCTGACCACGCGGCGAAGATCAGTCCTCGCCGGAACGCTGTTGGATTCTGTTTGCGCTCGGCAATGAGTGCTTCCGCAAGTTCAAGGACGGTGGCGACACCCGAGGCATTGTCATCCGCCCCGGAGTGAATCTGGCCTTCCTCGCCTTTGCGATTCATCGCGCCCGTTTCGCCGTGGCCCAGATGGTCATAATGCGCCCCAACCATCAGATACTCGGCCTGGCCATCGCCGGTTGCCGGCGTTGCTGGTGGAATCATGCCAAGCACATTGCGGTCGGCTTTGCGGATATGCTCGACGCCCATGGCGAGGCGGACAAGTGTGTTGGTGAGCACCATGCTGCTAATGGCGTGTGGGTTCTCCGAATCGAGCGCGGTTTGAAGTTCACTGAGATTTTTTCCGGAGCCAGTGAAGAGAGCGGCGGCCACGTTGCTGCTAATGGAGGCGATGGCGAGAGCCGAACCGGCAAGGCTGCTGTCCGAGGAAATCTTGAGCAGCTCACCCGCGTTGGGCGATTTCGGGCCGGTTACGAAGAGCACTCCCTTTGCCCCACGCTCGCGGGCATGCATGGCCTTGTAGCGGACCCCGGCGTAGCGGTTCAATTCGGCCCGGCGTTTGGCATCCACTTCCTCGGGGACGTAACGGAGCACAAGCGCGATCTTGTTCGAGACATTTACTCCCGCGTAGGAATCGTAACCCTCGCCAGGCTTGCCGGGCACCGAGAGGCCGTAGCCAACGAAGACTACTTCGCCCTCCACTTCCGTGGTGGCGGTGAAGGAGAGGGGGCGGAAATCCTTCTCCACCGTGAACTCCGACGATATTCCGCTCACAGGATTAACGACGAGCCGGTTCACGTTGGTCAACACACGTGCGCCAGCATTGAAATCGTAACGTTGGAAGAAGCTGTCGTTTGTGCCGACGGGTAGCAGACCAATGCGCTTCATCTGTGCTGCGATGTAATCCGCCGCGAGTTCGGCGCCACGCGAGCCGGAAAGGCGCCCCTCCAGTTCGTCAGAGGCCAGATGCGCGACGATGGCACGAAGATCGTTGGTTGTGATTTCAGGACTGAAGAGTGAGCTGTGATTCGCAAGCGAAGTTGCGCTGCCGGGAGTGATTCCGGTGAATGCGCGCTTCCTGGATTCTACTGTTAATGCCTCGTGGGCATCCCGCCTGGCAATTGAGGCTTGTCGCGGTGGGGCTGCCTTCAACGCGTCGAGTGCGGCGGCGTGGTTCCAGCCGGCCAGGAAGATTTGGGATTTGCCATCGGATGTGCGATTCGAGGTCCAGGCGAGCTTTGTGCCATCGGGTGAAAACACCGGGAGCCCGTCAAAGCCATCGGTGAACGTCACCCGCACCGGCTCACGTGATCCCTCCGCATCCACCAGAAACAGCTCGAAATTGGCGAAGCCAAGTTTGTTGGCGGTGAAGATTATATAGCGGCTCGATGGATGGAAATATGGCGCCCAGGACATCGCTCCGAAATCAGTCAGCCGTCGTTCTTCGGAACCGTCGAGCTTCATCGTGAACACATCCGCCGTGTCGCCCTTTTCGGTGAAACGCCGCCAGATGATGCGCTCGCCGTCAGGTGAGAAGAACGGCCCGCCATCGTATCCAGGCGCATGGGTGAGCTGGCGAACAGTCGAACCATCGGCATTCATCAGAAAGATTTCACCGAACCAGGAGGGATCGGTTTCGATGCGTTTAATGTCCGTCGCGGAAAGTTTGTTTGTTGGATAGGCGCCACGAATCGAGCAGAAGGCGATCAGCTTGCCATCCGGTGAAAACGACGCCTCGGCATCATATCCGTGGGCGCTGGTGAGTTGACGCACATTCGAGCCGTCGCGGCGCGCGATGAAGATGTCCATCTGCTCGTCGTAATCCCAGGAGTAACGGCGCTCCTTCCCCGACGCGCGAAAATCAAGTTCGGCCTTCTGCTTCGCGACGGATTCTGTATCCAGATGAGTTGAAGCAAAGAGCACTTCGTCACTGCCCGGTCGGAAAAAAGCGCACGTGGTTTTGCCGGTGCCGGGCGAAACCCTGCGGCTGTTGCCACTCTCAAGATCAAGCGTGTAAATCTGGTAGAACGGATTCCGCGGCTCGCGTTCGCTTTGGAAGATCAGCACCTTTCCATCCGGAGAAAAATATCCTTCGCCGCTGCGGCGGCCATCAAAGATGAGCTGCCGTGTGTTTGATAAAAAACGCGCTTCTGACGTCGCATTGGGTTCCGCTGCCTCGGCACTGAGGGATAATGCGACCCAGCAAAACAACGAGATGCAATACCGGTTCATGATTTCCGATTCTCTTGCGAAACCAACGGACGGGGCAATGGAAAATGCTGGTCAGGCACCGTGCAATGCCCGCTCGTGCTTGATTCACTTGCCCGTTACGCGGCTGTTGAGTTCTCGAAGAATCATCTGTCGGTTTGAATCGTGCGACAGATTTGAAAGCTGAGTGACGATTGCCTGCCGGGCGGGATCGGAAAAATCCGGACTTGAGATGAGCTTGCGCAGCAACGCGACCTTGTTGTTCTCGAAAGCCAGCGCCCGGTAGCCGACGTTAACGAGATGCACTTGGACGACCGGGCTGAGGTTTGGTCGCACAGCAATGTTCTGGAGCGCTTCGAGCTTTGCGTTTTCAAAACTCAAGCGGGCTGCCGCATCGATTTCGGCGAGGGTTGCAGCTTCCGCCGGACTCAAGGCAGCTCCTCCAGGAACAACGACAGGCGGTGGCGGAGGAGGGACGGGACGATTTGACCCCACGTTGATTCCCACGCACCCGGAGGTGAATGCCAGCAGAAGAAGCGCGATTCCACTCAGAGCGTGGCAATGGATGTGTTTCATCTGCTTTGTAGAACTCGTGAATTTCAACTGCCTGCCTTGACCTCGACCACGTCATGTGGCGTGGCCTCGCGTTGGCCGGCGGGGCTGACGCGAATGTAACGCGCTCGTTCGCGCAACTGCGCGAGATTACTTGCTCCCAGATAACCCATGCCCGACTGGATTCCGCCGATGAGCTGGGCCAGCACTGAGTCAACGGGCGCCGAAGCTTCCTTCAACGCTTCCACTCCTTCGGCTGCGACCTTCCGCGTAGTGTCCTTCGCGTGACCATACCGGGCAGCAGAACCCGCCTTCATCGCGGACAGGCTCCCCATGCCGCGGTACTGCTTGTACGTCTTTCCGCCGATCTCCATGATTTGGCCCGGAGCTTCGGGGCATCCGGCGAGCATGCCTCCGCAAATGACCGCGTGCGAAAGCGTGAGCGCTTTGACAATGTCCCCTGACTTCGTGATGCCACCGTCGGCGATGATTGAAACATTTCGCTGCCGCGCAGCCCTGGACGCCACATACAATGCCGTCAATTGTGGAATCCCCACTCCCGCCACGATGCGTGTCGTGCAGATCGATCCCGGTCCCTGGCCCACCTTGATCGCGTTGGCACCGCAATTCGCCAGGTAATCCACACCGCTTGCGCTTGTGACGTTGCCGGCGATGATCGGCAGACTGGGAAACGACGCACGGATCAGTTTCACCGTTTCGCCTACTCCCTGGCTGTGTCCATGAGCCGTCGAGACAGCCACCGCATCCACTCCGCGATCCACCAACGCTCCGACGTGATTCATGATGCGGTCCCGGTCCAGCTCACCAAACGCATTGCGCGTGGCGGACACGGCCGCGCCACAGACGAGCCGGAATTGCGAATCCCTAGCGGGTTTGAACTGGGCGTTGCGCTCCTGGATGATCTTCTCCACGTCCGTGAGCGTGAACAATCCCTCCAGCCGATCCTCCTTGTCCACCACCAGCAACTTGTGAATGCCGGGATGATCATTGAAAAACTTGTCCGCCTTCGAGATGGGGTCCGCCCCAAGTTGATCCGCCAGTATCGCGTGAATCTGGTTTCGTGGAGTCAGGGCCTCGGCGACTTTGCGTTGGGAGTGCCGCTGCTTGATCACGTGGCCGGGCAGAAGCCCGAGCAACCGGCCGCCGCCGTCCACGACCGGGAACGTGCTGAACGCGAAGCGACGTTTCTCAATCATTTCCAGCACGCTGCCGATCGTCTGTTCCGGGACCACGCGCAACGGCTCCTGGATCAGCCCATGCACGTGATTCTTGACGCGGTTAAGCTCTGAGATCTGCTGCTTGTCCGGCATGTTGTAATGGATCAGGCCCAGGCCGCCATTCAACGCCATGGCGATGGCCATGCGCGCCTCCGTCACCTTGTCCATGTCCGACGAGATCACGGGAATGTTCAGCTCCAGCCCCTCTGCCAGGTTGACAGTCAATTGCGTATCGCGCGGGAGAATCTCCGAGTAGAGCGTGGCCAGCGTGACATCATCGTACGTGAGACCGATGCTGCTGAAAGCGGTGAAGAATTGCTCCGCCGGCTTGTAAAACTGGGAATCGATGCTTTGGGAGTCTAGCGCGTCTGCCATGACAAACATTGCCCGCCAGTCCGCGGGCGTGGCAAGTGGAAATCCGGCCGGTACACAGCTTCGAAGGACTTACGCGCTGACGCTGCGCTGAATTTCGCCCGCAGCGGTCTTGGCAAGTTTTTTCACCAGGATTTTCGAGTTCCGACCGCTCTGTTCGTACTTCTCGCGGCGACCTGACGGCAGATCTTCTGGCGAACCTTCGATGAAGCCGCCCTTGGACTGGAAGTAGGTGAACGCTTGCGTGGAAAGCGTGATGAGTTCGTCGAATCCCAGCTCGCGAGCCTTTTCCTCGACGAACCGGATCAACTTCCGGCCTATGCCTTGATTCTCGTGGGAATTCTTGACGTAAAGACAGGCCAGCTCTCCCTTTCGTTGCTCCGGGTAGGGATGCAAGGCAACACAAGCCACAGGGTTCTTATCAATTTCAAAGATGTAGAAATCCAGCAACTGCTTCTCAATCATGGCCCGTGTGCGCCGCACGAGTTCCTGGGAGGCGACACCCTCTTTCGTGAGCATCAGGATGTTTCTCACATCCTTTTTCATGGCCCGACGGATCTGCTGGTACTCGTTGGCGTAGATCAGTGTGCCAATGCCTTCATTGGAGAACACCTCGGCGAGCAGACCTTCATCCACGCGGCCATTGATGATATGGACACGCGGAACACCTGCGTGGCAGGCGGCGGCGGCATGAGCCGCTTTTGACTGCATCTCCGGTGGAATCTCAGCCCGTGAGTTTGCCAGGACGTTATCCAGATCGCTGGCCAGGAGCTGATGCACGAGCTGGCCTTGGCGCGTCAGCCCGTCGTAGCTCGTGATGAAAATGACTTTGAGAGCCTTGAGAGCATCGGCGATGGCAACAGCGACGCCGTCGGAATTCACGCGATAGGTGCGCCCATCACCATCGAAGCCCAGTGGTGGAATCACTGGAACGATGCCCTGGACCAGGAGTGTTTGAAGAAGCTCGACATCCACCCGCTCGACCTTGCCAGTGAACAGATGATCCACTCCATTCAGGATGCCCATGGGGTGGGCGATGATGGCGTTCGGACAAACGGCGCGCAGGTCGTTGGCGGAAAGTCCTTCAAGGATTTCGTGTGTCAACCGGTTCGCTGCGGTGAGTGCGATCTTCAGAGTTTCCGCGTTGGTGATGCCGGTGCCTTCCACATCAGACGCAGTGGTGCCCTGTTGTTCGGCCAGCGTCCGGATTTGGGCCGCAGCGCCGTGAACGAGAACCACCCGGATGTTCAGCGAGCGGAGCACCGCGACATCGAGCAGTGTGTTCGAGAAGTTTTCATCGGTCACGATGGCACCATCCACGCTGATGACGAAGATGCGTTCCCGAAAGCGTGGGATGTACTGCAGGATGCCTCGCAGATCCGTGAATTTCACTTCAGCTGTCTCTCTTTCATTTCAAGGGTTCGATACGTAAACCGATGGCTGTGGGTTTCAATCACTATTTTGTCTCCATGCCGAGCACCGAGCACAGCGCATCCAGGCAGCGCGCGTTTTCATTTGGAGTGCCGATGGAGATGCGGAGCCATTCGGGGAGCCGGTAGCCAGCCATTGGTCGGGTGATGATGCCAAGTTTCTGGAGCTGACTGAACACACGTGCGCCATCCCCAACTTCGACGAGGATGAAATTCGCGCTCGAAGGAACATAGTTCAGGCGAAGTCTTCGAAACGCGGATTCAAAGTAGTGCAGGCCGGCGGAGTTGTTTTCCCGAGTCTTCCTCAGATGAGTGTCGTCATCCAGGGCTGCGAGTGCTCCGGCCTGGATGAGCGCATTGATGTTGAATGGCTGGCGGACCTTTTCAAATGCTGCGATCAAATCCGGCGATCCGAGACCGTAGCCAAGTCGAAGTCCCGCGAGGCCGTAAATTTTGGAAAATGTCCGCATCAACAGCAGGTTCGGACGCGCCTGCCGGACGAAGGGCAGGAGATCAACGGTGTCACTCAGGAACTCGATGTAAGCCTCGTCCATGACGAGCATGACATGATCAGGCACCTCGTTGATCAGTTGAACGATGTGTTCTCTTGAAGCCAGTGTACCTGTTGGATTGTTCGGGTTGGCGACGAACATCACCTTTGTCTGCGGCGTAATCGCTCGCAGCATGGCGGGGATGTCGTGACCTAATTCGAGCGCCGGAACGGAAATCATATTCGACCCGAACAACTTCGTGACGATGGGATAGACGGCGAAACAGTAATCCGAAACCACCACATCGATGCCTTGAGCCATGAGCGCGTGCCCGACGAACTCGATTATCTCGTTTGAGCCATTGCCAAGGATGATGTTGGCGGGCTCCAGGCCGAGCTTCTCGGCGAGCTTGCTCTTGAGATAAAACGCGTTCCCATCTGGATAGAGATGCAACAGGTTCAGAGCCCGGCTCATTGCCGCGAGCGCCAGTGGGGATGGGCCGAGCGGGTTTTCGTTGGAGGCGAGCTTGATGATGTCGGTTGCAGGAAGCCCCACTTCGCGTGCGACTTCTTCGATGGGACGGCCCGGTTGATAAACCGGCATATCCTTCAGCGCGGGGTTGAACTGGAGCGGCATATCAGAGCGATTTGAGAATGCGGTTGACGTCCACGTGCTTTGCCACGATGTCGCGGATCAGTGAAATCTTCTGCGTTTCGTTGGGGCGCGTCTTGACGATGAGATCATGGACTGTGGAGGCGACGCGGTAGCTGTCGCGAGGCGCGAGCAGGACCGGAAACGGCAATTCTTGAATGACTTTGAGGACAGCGCTGGACGGTTCACAATTGCCTGTGAGAACAATGCCCGCCAGCCCCTCGTCCTGACCGAACAGCGTCGTGGCTGCCGCCAATATGATATCCTCGCGGTCGCACGGGGTGATGATGAGGACGCCGGGGCGGAAGAGGTTCATCACGTTCTGAACTCCCATCGCGCCGAGAACGACTTCGTCCACGAGGTTGGTGAGGCGGTCTCCCTTGTTGAGCAACCGTGCCTGCAATTCGTCTGCGATCAGTTGCATCGAAGGACGGCAAAGGATCGGTTGATGTGGGAGGACACCGAGCAGTTCCAGACCTTTGCGTTTGAGGCCGCGCCGGGCGAATTCCGTGACGTATTCGAGTTTATCCGGCATCACCTTGTTGAGAATCACACCGATGATTTCGACGCCTTCCTTCTCGAAGAGCGCCTGGTTGAGAGAGACTTCATCGATGGGTTTGCCGATCCCTCCCTGGCTGACAATGATCACTTTCGCTTCAAGGAGCCGCGCGACCGTCGCATTGGAGAGATCAAATACTGAGCCGACACCCGCGTGCCCGGAACCTTCGCACAATACGAAGTCCTTCTCCCAGGCGACACGGTCGAAAGCTTTATGGATTTTCTTCACGAGCGTGTCGTAATTCGAGGACTGGAGGTATTTCCGGGTGAAATCCGGCTCGACGGCGATGGGGCTCATGTCCACAAGCGGACAGTTGAGCTGGTAAACACGGTCCATCAACACTGTGTCCTCGTCGATCTTGTGCTCATCAACTTCCACGAAGCGTTGCCCCACCGGTTTGATGTAGCCGACGCGGGGGTAATGTTTCTGTAAAGCGGCAAGCAGGCCGAGCGAGTTGGTGGTCTTGCCGTCGTTTTGACGGGTTGCTGCGATGAAGACTCGTGGTGTTGAGCTGTTCATGGATGATTGGACGGTTCCGACGCGGCACCAGAGGGTTGGGGACACCCCCTCAACCGCGACGGAAAACCCTAGACGGATTCGCCCGGCAGCCGCCGGAGCGCGTCAGGATAAAGAGTTTTGTAGGCGATGGATTGCAGGCCAACGATTGCGGCAACTCCAAGGATGTCGTGGGCTGATGAGCCACGAGAAACGTCCGCGGCCGGGCGATCGAGACCGAGCAGAATCTGTCCGTAGGCATTCGCCCGTGAAATGTGCTGGATGAGTTTGCTCCCAATGTTTCCGGAGTTCAGGTCTGGGAAAACGAGGACGTTGGCTTTCCCAGCGACCTTGCTCTCCGGGACTTTCCTTGAAGCAATGTCCGGGACAAGTGCCGCGTCCACCTGAAGTTCGCCGTCGAAGTCCGCTTCCAACATTTTCTGGGAAGCCTTTTGTTGGGCGAGCGCTGTCGCCGCCTTTACCTTGCCGATCGACGGGTGCGTGGCGCTTCCCTTGGTGGAGTAGGAGAGGAGGGCGACCCGAGGTGTCGTTTCCATCAGTTGTCTGGCAAGCTGGGCGGTCGAAACGGCAATGTCCGCCAATTGTTCCACCGTTGGATCAGGAATGACACCGCAATCCGCGAGGAACATGACCCCGTTGACGCCGAACCTCGTGTCTTCCACTTCAATGATCATGCAACTCGATGCCGTGGTGGCTTCCGGGGCGACTTTAATGATCTGAAACAGTGGTCGGAGCACGCTTCCGCTGAATTCATTGGTGCCGGAAACCACACCATCCGCCTGATGCATTGCCACCATCATGGCTCCGAAATAGTTTGGAAGTTGCATCGCTTGCCGCGCTTCGGTCTCCTTGATTCCCTTCATACGGCGGAGGAGTTCGTAGCGGTGCGAGAAATTGTCGAGTTCCTCGCTCTCAGCCGGATTGATGATACGTACACCTTCGAGTGAGAGATTAAGTTGCTCTGCGGCCTGTTTGATTTTGGTGCGGTCGCCAAGAAGAATCGGCGCCCCAAGGCGCAAGGAGTGGAACTGCCGTGCCGCCTGCAAAACGCGCGGCTCCAGGCCTTCAGGAAATACGATGCGCTTGGGATGTCTTTGCAGTTTTTCGATGACACCGCCGATGAATCTCATGGCGCAGTGTAGTAACGAACAGATGTGCAAACTGCAACAGGGAAGACGGCGCGTTGCGGTGAACGGATTTGAATTCATTCCTCTGGAACGCGTCAAAATTGTCGTGCTGCCAGGGCACAAGTTGTTCTGAAACTCCAAAAGGTCGGCCACTGGCTAAAGAGATCAAGGGAGCTGCCGATAGATTGGGTTGGTATTTTGATTAAAAACCTGAGTAAAGAATACTCTGAGTGGACTGATTCTAAAACGATACGTAGGCGTGCTAATGGGAAAAGTTGAAGAGCGAAACATTCGCGGTGTGGCATGGGGATCTGTCCTCATGCTGGCCGCGTTTTGTTCTGGCGTGGGTGGGTGTTCGCGGGGTTATTACCGAAAAGCGGCAGACCACGAAGCGGCCCAGGTGATCGCCGCCAAGGCGCCTTCCGTGAAGAACATGGATCCTCATTTCACCATCGAGCAGACAACCAACTCCATCATCGATGCGCTCCCCGTTGTTCAGCAGACAAACGATTTTTTTGGGGCCGAGGCGGCTGCAGAAGTCGGTGCCCGGGTGATCTCGCTCGAAAAGGCGCTGGAGATCGCCGTGACCAGGAGCAGGACATACCAGACAAGAAAGGAGCAGCTTTTTCTTCAAGCTCTCGACCTCACACTGGCCCGTCACCGCTACACACCGATCTTTTCGGGAGGAGCTCGAGGGACATACGAAACTCAAGCCAGGGATGTTCAGCGGGAAATTGAGTCGATTGTCGGCGCGGAAGTGGTCAGGCAGACGGCGATGGTTCTCGAGCAGCAGCATTCGGTTGGCGGCGGTGCGAATTTGGGAATGAACCTGCTGCTGGCGACTGGTGGACGGTTGGCATCTGATTTTTCGGTCGATTTCCTTCGGTTCATGACAGGTGATTCGCGATGGGCGACTTCTTCCAGGCTCGGGGCGACACTGACGCAGCCTCTCTTGCGCGGCGCGGGTTTCAAGGTGGCGTTGGAGAATCTGACCCAATCCGAAAGGAACCTGCTGTATGCATTGCGAGACTTCACCCGCTTCAGGAAGGATTTCTCCGTGGATGTGGCTTCGCGTTATTATCAGGTGTTGCAAGCACGGGATGAGGTGCGAAATGCGTGGATTGGATTGCAGAACTACCGAAAGAACGTGGAGCGGGGAAGGGCATTTGTGAAGGAGGGCCGCGAGACGGAAGCGTCGCTCGGTCGGTTGCTGCAGGCAGAATTGAGCACTGAAGGCCAATGGGTGGATGCCATCAGGAGTTACCGCGAACGGTTGGATCAGTTCAAGATTCTGCTTGGGTTGCCCACCGATGCCCGGGTCGTTTTGAACGAGAAGGAGCTGGAGAAACTCGAGATCGTTCATCCCGACGTGGTGATCGAGGATGCCATCAAGGTTGCGCTTGAGACGCGTCTGGATCTTTACAATCAGCGGGATCAATTCGAGGATTCGGCGAGGAGAATCGATCTGGCCGCGAACGGGCTCAGGCCCGACCTGAACCTGATTCTCCGAGGGGACGTCGAGAGCAAGCCAGGTCTTCGACCCCAATCGCTTGATTTTGACAGGGCAAAATGGAGTGCAGGGTTGGATCTTGACCTTCCGCTGGATCGCAAGTCCGAACGAAACACGTACCGGCGTTCGTTGATCGATTACGAACGATCGAAGCGCGAGCTTCAGCTAGCCGTGGATCAGATCAAACTCGAGGTGAACGAAGGTTGGCGGGCCTTGGATCAGGCCAAGCGAAATCACGAGATCGCCAAGATAGGGGTGACCTTGAGCCAGCGTCGGGTGGAAGAGCAGGAATTGCGGATAGAAATTGGCAGGGAAGGGACAACGGCATTGGAGCTGATTGACGCACGGAGGGATCAGATCAACGCGCTCAACCAGCGCACACGGGCGGTGGTTGGGCATACGATCGCAAGATTGCAGTTCTGGCGTGATCTGGGAATTCTGAATATCAAGGAAGATGGCCAGTGGGACGAAACTCAGCATGTGGTCAACGTGGCGAAA
The DNA here is from genome assembly GCA_005777315.1 of Verrucomicrobiales bacterium. GTDB lineage: Bacteria > Verrucomicrobiota > Verrucomicrobiia > Limisphaerales > F1-12-MAGs170 > F1-120-MAGs170. The sequence goes on along the minus strand of SXMN01000080.1, from coordinate 2,129 downwards.
TGACATGACAAATCCAATTTCAATACTCAAAAGACCTTGGGCTAAAGCCGCCATGGGGCTGATCGTGGTGAGTGTGGTCAGTTACCTCTGGCTTGGACGTGGCAAACCGCCGGTGGGCGCTTCGACTTTTGTGGCGCGACGCGGTCCGCTTCAAATCAACATCCTTGAGGGTGGCAGCCTGGAGTCGCGCCAGGCGCAGGAGGTAAGGTCCGAGATCAAAGGGTATCAGGGAACGAAGATTCTGAGCATCGTGGAGGAGGGCTACTTTGTGACCGATGAGGATGTGAAGAAGGGGAAACTTCTTGTGGAACTGGACTCATCGGATTTGAAGCAGAGGATCACCCAGCAGAACATCCAGTATCAGTCATCACTTGCCAACTACATCGATGCGACCCAATCAAAGGCCATCCAGATCAATCAGAACAAGAGTGACATCAAGATGGCGGAACAGAAGGCGAAGTTTGCCTTGATGGATCTGCAGAAATACATGGGAGATGTGGCCACCAAAGATGTTCTTGCGAAAGTCGGACTGCCTTCCGAACTGTTCACCAACGAAACTGAGGTGGCAGAACAGACGCTGGCCGATGCGGTCAACAATCCGGAGTTTGGTGCGAATCAGCTTTTCAATGGTGCCGGAGCAAATGCGGCGGCGGTGCAGCCAATCACATTTGGGAATTCCCTTGTGAGTAACGGGACGAACTCAGCCGTCGAGCCTCCGGTAACGACAGTCGAACCGATGGTGGGCACTGAAGTGCATGGAAAGAAGCGGACCCTCAATTCCCTGACGTTTGATTTTTCCGATTATGTGGACGAAGCGCGGCTGGGTGACGGTGCCGCGAAGCAGAATTTGCGCAAACTTGGGGATGATGTGCTAGTAGCGAGGATCGGGCTGAACGTGTCATCGAACAGGCTTGCCGGCACACTCAAGCTTCGTGAAAGGGAGTTCGTGACCAAGACCGATGTCGAGACGGACCAGATCACCGTCAAAAAGAATCAGTTGGGGCTTCAAACAGCGGAAACTGCTTTGGAGTTGTTCAAGAAGTACGAATTTCCCAAAGAAGCGGAGCGGGCGCTTTCGACCTATGAAGAGGCGCTGAATGGCCTGGATCGGGCGAGGAAGGAAGCCGTTTCCAAGCTGGCGCAAGCCCAGGCACGCTACGAATCGGCTGCAGGCCAGTATGGCATCCAGTGGACGCAGCGCAAAGAACTGATCGAGCAGTTGGCCAAGTGTACCATTCGAGCCGAGAAGGTTGGGCTGGTGGTTTATGGAGGTGGGAGCAGTCAGCGGTTTTACAACAGCGAAGAACAAATCCGCGAAGGGGCCACGGTGCGTGAAAGGCAGCCGATCATCACGATTCCAGACACAACTCAGATGGCTGTAAAAGTCCGGATTCCCGAGGCGCACATCAAGAAGGTCAAGAAAGGGATGAAAGCGCGCATCCAAGTGGACGCTTTTCCAGATGATGAACTGGTTGGAGAGGTAACCAAGGTCGGAGTGCTGCCCGATTCGCAGGACCGATGGATGAATCCTGATTTGAAGGTGTACCTGACGACGATCAGCATCGAAGGCGTAAGGGATTGGGTGAAGCCAGGCATGAGCGCCAAAGTTGAGATCCACGTAAAGAAACTCGATGACGTGGTTTATGTGCCTGTTCAGGCGGTGGTGCCGATCGAGGGTAAGCACTTTTGCTTCATCGGACGGAACGCAAAGCCTGAGAAACGGGAAGTGGAAATCGGTGACTTCAATGATGAGTTCATCGCGATTAAAAAGGGAATTTCCGAGGGCGACGTCGTTCAATTGCGCTCATCCGAGATACCCCTTGATCAAGATGAGGAGGAACACGAAGGGGACGGAGAGCAAAATGCCGAGAAACCTGCGACACCTGCGAGTTCCGTCCCATCTTTGCCAGATGCTGGCAAGCCCAAGAAGGTCGCAAAACTTTAATGGCCGAAACCAAGCCAATTGTCCGGTTCGAGGACGTGCACAAGCGCTATCAGATGGGCCTCGTCACGGTTGAGGCGCTCCGAGGTTTGTCGCTCGAAATCCACGCCGGCGAATACATCAGCATCATGGGGCCGAGCGGCTGCGGGAAATCCACCTTGCTGACTCTGTTGGGCTGTCTGGATCG
>SXMN01000079.1 GCA_005777315.1 Verrucomicrobiales bacterium | reverse complement strand
CCACAGGGAAGCACAGATACATTTCGCATCCCAAGGTTAGTGGGTCATTACGGCTCAAAGTACAAGGCAAAAATTACCCAGCCACAGCAACTTATGCTTCGTTTCATTCTCCAAAACTACGCCAATTCGTAAACGGCTTTGTGGCTAAGCCGCAACAAACTAAACGTATGGGGCGTCGCGACATTCCACGCCGAAGAAAGCGTGCTTGTGGCCGGAGTGGATTCTGGATTCAGCGTCGGACGTCTCCAGCGCGACGGGAGACCGGACCTTGCTTTCGGCGTACGCACACTCAAGCCGTCTCGACCGCCCGGCACATTCCCAAATGCCGTTCAATTGCTAACTCTACAAAATGGCGGCATCGTCGCTGCGCTTACGGAGGCAACCGTCGTGAGTACTGATGGGAGGGAGGAGTTGACTACACGTTTGTGGCGCTTGAACCAGGACGGTTCCACGGACGAGAGCTTTGCGCCGCCGCAGATCTCGGGCGAAGGGGTTCGCCAAATCGCTGAACTGCGTGACGGAAAACTTCTGTTGGGTGGGACGTTCACCCAGATCAATGGGGTGGTTCGACGCGGGCTGGCGCGCTTGAACGTGGACGGCAGTGTGGATGAAAAGTTCGATCCCGGCATCTGGTTCCAGTCCGCCGATCAGCAGGTTCTGCAATTCGCCCTTCAGCCCGACCACCGAATCCTCGTGCTGTCCAAACTGTTCGGCGAACATCTGATTCTCTTCAGGATATGGGGCGATCAAATCCCCTGGCTTCGCCAGGACGAGATTCTTGGCGGAGATTCGCCGGCGGAGACGCCCGCGCGCTGCTCTTCACCATGCGCCCCGGAACCAGCTACGTGATTGAAGCCGCGTCCACACTCTCCCCGCCGGACTGGCACGAAATCAAAGTGCAGGGGTGGGATCCTGATTGCGGCAACGGGGATTGCGGGGGGGGGGCTTACCGGAGTTGAGGATACGAATGGGCAATTCCACTCGCAACGCTTCTATCGAGTCGTGCTTCGCTGAACGATGGAGGTCTGATTCAACGCCGCTCGAAGTTAAGCTTGGACCGCTCTGCCGTCTGGCCCGACACCTCCGCCACACACCGGACTGAAGTGCTGGCAGCCGACGACGCAAGCACGACGGGAACACGCCACGCCGGGAAGAAATTGGTGGGTGGATATTGGCATCCCCTCCACAGCCACGGGTGCCGAAGAGGCCATTCGCATGAAGAGGCACAGGAGCCTGTGTGAATGATTTTCTTTACAGCGGATAGCTGGTCATCACACTCACTTACTGACGCGCGATGATGACCCATGCCACCAGAATCGATTTGTCAGAAACGAAGTCACGTTCCGGCCAACCCTCAGTGCGCATGAACTCCAGAGCGCCGGTAAGGACGCATTCCACCGCGTCCTCAATTTCCATCATGCAAACCGCAAAAATGACGGACGCGGTGGAACGCGTCCTTACCACGATCTTTGTTTTTGGAAACTCGCGTCGGTTTCTTGCCGGCCTGTTGTTGTTCGGCGTAATCAATTTTGCCAGCCACGCCGCCCCCGGCTTTGGCCCGGCCATCTCCATGCCAAACGATCCTCCGGCTCCGACGCTGAAAAAAGCTCGGACCTGGGTGGATCAAACCCGCGAAGAAGCATCTCTCAAGAGCCGCGGCTGTCTCGAATGCCACACAGGCACAGACACTCACTCGATGCACGAGTCGCCTCACGTGGTTCTCGGCTGCACGGATTGCCACGGGGGAAATCCCACTCCCGGCCTCACGCTCAAGAAGGCGCACATCGAACCGCGCAATCCTGTCTTCTGGGAAAGCTCCGCCAATCCCAGCGAGTCGAGTGTTCTGCTCAATCACGAGTCGCCGGAGTTCATTCAGTTTGTGAACCCTGGTGATTTGCGCGTCGCCGCGAAGACCTGCGGTCCATGCCACAAGGAAGCCGTGGATCACGTCGGCAACAGCATGATGCGGCACGGAGCAATGCTGTGGGGCGCTGCGCTCTACAACAACGGCGCCTACCACCACAAGAATCCCCGCTTCGGCCAGGCCTATGGGGCGGATGGCGTGCCGCTTCGGCTGATCAATCCAACACCGGTCACGCCTGAAGACACAAGGTTGCATGGCATTCTCCCGTTTCTCGATCCGCTGCCGCGTTTCCCCCTCAGTCAACCCAGCAACACGCTGCGGATTTTCGAGAAGGGCGGGGAGAAGCAGCTTCAGGTGGGAAATCCTTACACGGCCGAGCCGCCCGGAAAACCCGCCCGTCGCCTTTCGGAGCGAGGCTTTGGCACGCTCAACCGCACCGATCCAGTTTTTCTGAATCTTCAGAAAACCCGTCTGCATGATCCGTTGCTGGACTTCATGGGCTCGAACAATCATCCGGGTGATTATCGGTCGAGCGGCTGTTCCGCCTGTCACGTGGTCTATGCGAATGATCGATCGCCAACTCATTCCGGTTGGTATTCGAAATACGGCCATCAGGGCCTGAGTTTCAGCGGCGACAAATCCATCCCAAAGGACGAGCGCGGACATCCCATCAAACATCAATTCACCCGCGCCATTCCCACGAGCCAGTGCATGAACTGCCACATGCACCAGGGCAATCTCTTTGTGAATCCCTACCTGGGTTATGTCTGGTGGGATCAGGAAACCGACGGCGAGTTCATGTATCCGAAGGAGCAGAAAAATCCCACCGAGGACGAGAAGGCCGCTGTTGCCCGCCACTCTCCCGAGGCGGCGGCTGCGCGCGGTTTGTGGGGCGATCAGGATTTTCTGGAGAAAGTCGCCGAGCTGAATCCGAAGTTGCAGCACACTCAATTCGCCGATTACCACGGTCACGGCTGGGTGTTCCGCGCCATCTTCAAAAAGGATCGCAAAGGCAATCTCGTTGATCTCGACGACAAGGTGATTCCTCACGACGACCAGCACAAATGGGCCAGGGCGGTTCATTTGAAGGACATTCACCTTGCCCGCGGGATGCAGTGCGCCGACTGCCATTTCCTCGCGGACTCGCACGGCAACGGCAATCTCTACGGCGAGCCGCGAGCCGCCACGACCATCGAGTGCATCGACTGCCACGGCACGATCAACAGCCGTCCCACGCTCTTCACCACGGGCAATGGCGGCAAAGTGGACCTCCGCCAGAGCAACACTTCATGGGGGCCGCGTTTCGAGTGGGAAGGAGACAAGTTGTTTCAGCGGGCCAGCATGACGCCCGATGTGCGATGGGAGATTCCGCAGACTATCGACACCATTGATCCGACCTCCAAGCATTACAACGCGAAGTCGAGACATGCGAAGACGCTGAGGCGTGATGGGACGACGTGGGGAGACGTGCCTGATGTTCCCCGCACCCCGGCCCTCTCCCCCGGGGGGAGGGCGAAAGGTAGCCAGATTGCCGTGAGTCCGAACGCGTCCGGCTTCAGCCCATCGCGGGATG
>SXMN01000078.1 GCA_005777315.1 Verrucomicrobiales bacterium | reverse complement strand
GGCAATCCTGCCAACATTTGATCCGCATGCGCGATGGACATGCGCCAATCCAATCAGAGTCCACAGCGGCGCGCCACCAAATTCATTCCATCTCCTTGCCCTCAAACTTCATTCCACCCTCCTTGTCGAGGGCCATGGTTAACATGAACATTCAACTCATCCCGATTCTTATCCTCGCGCCAGTGGTGTTGGAGCTTTTCATTTCTCCCGCACTCGCCGCTGATCCGTTGGCGACCTGGCATGTCCGACAATCTCCGATCGCTCCCACCACAGAAGATTTCGAAGGCGTCGCTTACGGCAACGGCCGCTGGGTGATTGTCGGCGGCAAAGGAACCCTTCTCAGCTCGCCCGACGGCGTTCAGTGGACGGCGGAGGTGAATCCATCCGGAGCGTTGAGATTGGATGATGTCGTGTTTGCCAGCGAGCGTTTCGTCGCGATCGGCTCGGGTAACAATCTTGTGCTCACCTCGCCGGACGGACGGCGATGGACGAAGCAAACACCCAAAATCGGCGGCGGCGGAGTGGAAATCATTCACGACGGCAGCAGATTCATCACCCTGCTGGCGGGCGGCTTCCTCACAACCTCGATCGACGGTGCTGTTTGGGAATCCGCAGGCCGCGTGCCGACGCGATACACCGACATCGGAGCCATGACGTTTGGCGGCGGCACCTATGTCGAAATCGGCTACAAGCGAACGGGGCAGCCGACAGATTTGTATTCGGCAGCGAGCCTCTCGGACTGGACATCCCGCGACGCGGCGTCGAACGAGAACATGTTTGGTGTCTGTTATGGGTTGGGTCAGTTCGTGGCGGTGGGGATGAAAGGTACGTTGATCACTTCTCCCGACGGGGCCACTTGGACGCCGCGCAGCGTGCCCCATACCGGCTTCATCTGGGATGTTTGTGTCGGAGGAGATTTCTTCGCGGCGGCGGGGCAATGGGGGCGCGTGCTCACCTCGCCCAACGGTGTGGATTGGGTGCGTCGTGAGACGAGCGCAACGGATCATCTTACCGACATCGCGTTCGGAAACGGAATGTTTGTCGCCGTCGGTTGGGACGGACAGATCGTGCAATCCGATCCCATTGCTGCCGCTCCGGTCGGCTTCGAACTGAGCCAGCCCATGAGAATGGGCGACCAGTTCCAGTTCCAGTTCACCGGCACGGTCGGCCAGAGCTACCAGGTCCAAGCCACAACGGACTTCATTAACTGGATCCCGATGACCGCTGTCACTTGCACCACTTCCCCGATGAACTGCTCACTCCCTGGGCAAGGCATGTCTCACCGAATTTATCGTGTGATCCAACAGTGAACCAACTCCTGAAACTCAACCTCCAATCAAAACTCAACGTATCGCAATCATGAAACACAAGTGTCTCCTCTTTCTGCTGGGAATCCTCGGCGCACTCACCCTCACTGCCGCGCCGCTCGGCTCCGCGTTTACTTACCAAGGCAAGCTCACGCAGATCGGGCAGCCCGCAAACGGTCTCTTCGATTTCCAGTTCATGCTCTACGACGCGGAGACGGACGGGAATCTCGTCGGCAGCACCAGCCAGGCTGGAGTCCAGGTGGCCGATGGAACATTCATCGCGCAACTGGACTTTGGCGCAAATGCGTTTGCTGGTGCGGCCCGCTGGCTCGGCATCGCTGTCAATGCCGTTCCGGACGGCGCACCAGTAACCTTGGAGCCACGCCAACCATTCAACCCGGTTCCGTACGCGCTCTTCGCCGCAACAGCCGCGAAAGCGGACGGGGTGGTTGCCAACGGCGTGAACAGCGCCGCGCTGCTCAACCACTCCGTCACCGCCGACAAACTCGCCACCGGCGCGGTGGTGAAATCGATCAATGGCAGGACGGATGCCGTGACAATCACAGCCGGCGCCGGCGTCACGCTGGCGGCGAGTGGTAACGAGTTGCAAATCTCCGCGACGCCCGGGAGCGGCCAGTTCGGCGCATCGTTGAACGGCACGTCTCATGGAAACGGTTTCACGGTCCACAACGCCGCGCTCGATGGGTTGGGCATCGCAACTCGGCAAGGCACCGGCAACGGGTTTCTAACGCCCTTGGGGGTGACCGGCGGATTATGGGCGGATGCGAGCAACGGATATGGTTTGCTGGGTACGACCAAAGGCTTTGCCGGCGTTGCCGGCGTTGCTCAGGATTCCCCAGGGCAGAGCTACGGTGGCTATTTCGTGCATCACGGAACTTTCGGCGCTGGCGTCTATGCGAGGAGCGATCGGTGGAAGCCGGCCTATTTCGAGATCACCAATCTGAAGAACCCATACATCGCTCTGCACGCTTACACCGCCGGCTCAGGCATGGCGTTGTCCGCGGAATCCGCGGGAGCTGGTCACGCCGGAAATTTTTCCATCACCAGCCCGGACAACACGAAGGACGCGGTGCATGCCGTCACGGGTGGCAACGGCCATGCGATTTTTGCCGAGGCTCACGGCAGCGGCAGCGCGATCTATGCGGCCAATACCGACGCCGGCACAGCCCTCGAAATCGGTGAAGGCACCCTCAAGGTGAAGGGGGCAGGGCTCAACACTCCCACTTCGGTCTTCATCCATCGTGCACAAAAGGGGAACATCACCACTCAAAACCTCTGGACTCGAATTGACAACCCACTGACCAACGGAGATCCGGGTGCCATCTTGATTGTAACAGGAAGGATGATCTGGAACTCAAATACCGAGACTCCCCGAGCGGTCAGAGGCACCATTTACCACGAAGGATTTTGGCACATCCAAACTGCGGATGATGAAATGGATCCAGCCTATCAATACGACTTCAGCGTGCTCGTCATCAAACGCTGAACACCGCATGGCTCTGATGAATCAACGCCCTTCTCTCCTATCATGCAAAACACCTTTTCCAGACTATCGCTGCTGGCGGTCGCGGTCGTCCTCACGGTTGACTCCTGGGGACAGTCAGGTGCTCCTTTCTCCCTTCACTCGTTCACCGTTTCTCCCGGCGGTGGTGTCAGTCGCGGTGGGGAATTCAACCTGGCCGGAATCATTGGGCAGCAGGTCGCCCAGCCCGTGCTTACGGGCGGCGCGTTCAGACTCGAACCCGGCCTCTGGAGTGTGCCTACAATTGTGCAAACGCCCGGTGCCCCATCGGTGAGGATTCGTCTCCACACGGCGAACCAGGCGATCCTCTCGTGGCCTGTCAGTGTGAATGGCTTCACTCTCGAAGCGTGTGCCGACCCTGGCCTGGGTGTGTGGACACCAGTGGATCAAGCTGTCCAGGACACCGCGACCGAACACACTGTGACCGTTCCAACGATGGGGAATCAGTGCTACCGCCTACGAAAATGAAAGGCGTGTCAGCTCGCAAACTCGAACCCAAAGCAGTGGCGCGCATTACTGAGGAGACCGTAGGCTATCCTGCGGTGTCCTCAGTAACCGCCAGTTTCAGCACAGACATTCGGGGAACACAGAGAATAACTGCATCGTTTCCTTCCTGAACTCTCTGTGCCCTCCAAAACTCGGCCCTGAAGCACGGGTGCGCCCTTCAGCCAAGGAAGTTCAAGGTCCCAATGCATCCGCCTTTCGGAAGACAGCTCGATTGTTCGTCAACCGGCGCTGGCTTTTTCAGGCGTTACCTTGTTACCATCTTCACCTGAAGAACAATCTTATGCCCGACGAAGATCAGCAGCCCAATCAGCCGCAGCAACCGTCCCAGCCCAGCCCCGAGCGCAAGACACTTGAAGATCGCAACAAGATGTCCGATCTCGAACGACTCAGGCATTCGTGTGCGCACGTCTTCGCGACGGCCGTCCTCCGCCTATGGCCTGAAGCCCAACTCGCGTACGGCCCACCCGTCGAGACCGGCTTCTACTACGACCTCGAGATGCCGCATCGCATCACTCAGGAGGATTTCCCTCGCATCGAGGAGGAGATGAAGAAGGAGATCAAAGCCAACAACGTCTTCCAGAAGCTCGAAGTGCCGCGTGAACAGGCCATCAAGGACGCACAGAGTGGTCGCCTCGGCGGTTTGACCGAACGCCCCGGCAACGTGAGCAAGTTCAAGCTCGACCTCATCGCGCAAATTCCCGGAGGCGAAGCCATCTCATATTTCCAGAACGGCGACTTCCTTGACCTGTGTGCCGGGCCGCACGTCATGCGCACCGGCAACATCGGGGCCTTCAAGCTAACGACGGTGGCGGCGGCCTACTACAAGGGCGACGAGAAGGGGCCGCAGCTCCAGCGCATTTACGGAACCGCGTTCAAAAACAAGACGCAGCTCGACGAGTATTTCAAGATGCTCGAGGAGGCGAAACGCCGCGACCATCGCAAGATCGGCGCGGAGATGGGGCTGTTCGCGATTGATACCGAATTTGTCGGGCCGGGCATGCCGTTGTGGTTGCCCAAGGGCACGGTGCTCGTCGAGGAACTGGAGAAGCTGGCCAAGGAAACCGAATTCGCCGCAGGCTACGTCCGTGTCCGCACGCCGCATCTGGCGAAGGAGAAGATGTATAAAACCTCCGGTCACCTGCCGTATTACGCGGAGTCCATGTTTCCAAAGATGGAAATGGATGAACATCGTGTGGGCCGCCAAGGAATCGAACAACGCATCGCGGAACTGGAGAAACAACTGGCCGAACACGCGAAGAAAACCAGAGACGGCAAAGCGGGTGCTTGAGTGAGTGGCGACTGGGTAGTAAGGCGTGATGGTCGCTGTGTTCCTCCATCCCCGGCTAATCTTCTATCAGCCCTTCGAGCGTTCACTACCCTCCGAGAATTGCCGGTTATCCCATGGTCTCCCCGGCATGGCAGGTTCAAGTCTCGCCCGACACAGGCTGCCCGAAAGCTTTCTCTGGTTCGCGCAGGGCGTCGCTCAACGCTTCCGCCAGGATCGCATTGGTGAATGGTTTTTCGATCGTCATGCACGCTCCCAATGACAGGAACTCAGCCGCCTGACTATCGCTCAACGATCCGCTGATGGCGAGGAGTGGAATGTCCGGGAGGATTTCCCTCAGGGCTCTTGCGAATGCCAGGCCATTCATTTCCGGCATTTCCACGTCCGTGATGACGACGCGCAGTTCCGCGGCGTGTAATCCAATCATGCGGAGCCCGTCCCGGCCATCGGATGCCGTCAAGGGATTGAAGTTGAGCTGCCGCAGGATCGCTGTCGCAACATCTCGTTGTGCTTCTTCATCGTCCACATAAAGGATGCACTCACCGCTGCCTTGGTAGGCGGACACAGCGGGAGGTGCTGCCAGTTCTTCACGCGAAGTCTCATCGATGGGTAAACTCACGGCGAAAGTTGTGCCACTCCCGGGTTGAGTATCCAGCTGTATGAATCCGCCATGCCCCCTTACGATTCCCAACACAGTCGAGAGGCCGAGACCAGTGCCTTTGCTGGGGCCTTTGGTGGTGAAAAACGGATCGAACACCCGATCCAGAATTTCCTGGGGAATGCCCGTGCCAGTGTCCGTGACGCGGAACATCACGTATTGTCCGAACCTGGCAGTCCCGACGTGGGCGTTGGTGGCTGAACTGGCGTTCACCAGTTCTGTGACGGCCTCCAGGGTGAGTGTGCCGCCATCAGGCATGGCATCCCGGGCGTTGACGCAAAGGTTGAGCAGCACCTGATGAAGCTGGGTCGGATCGCCGCGCAACTTCGGGAGATGGGGCTGAATGCGCGTTCGTAGTTGGATGGTCTTGGGGAAAGTGGCCTTGATGATCTTCTCCATCTCGGTGATGAGCTGGTGAGGGTTGATGGAAATATCGACGCCCTCCGCTCCTTTGGCGAAGGTCAACAACTGGCGCACCATGCCCGCCGCGCGCTGGGCGCTGCTCTGGATGGTATCAAGAATTTCCGATTCGCCTGGGAACAACTCGTGAAGAAGCCCGCCAGCCATGGTGATGGGGGCAAGCGCGTTGTTCAAATCATGCGCGATGCCCCCAGCCAACGTGCCGATGGATTGCAATCGCTGCGCACGGTTGGCCTGCTGTTCGAGTTCCTCCGCTCGTTTGCGGGACGTGATGTCCGCGGCCTGCATCATTGCCAGTATCCCGGTGGGCAACTGGACAAATTGGGTCGAGAGCGAGATGTCGTGCTCCTGCCCGTTTTTCCCGCGGAACCGGACTTCAAAATCGCGCACATCAACCCCTTGTTTCATAAGAGTCAGCAGGCGGGTTCTGGCTTCAGAATCACACCAGATGCCCAAATCCAGACTGGTGCGGCCGATCACTTCATCCCGGGTGAACTGGAGTAGCGAGAGGAACTCTGCGTTGACATCCATGATTCGGCCGTCCGAGGTCGAGTGAAGCGTGGTCGCCAGCGGACTGGACGCGAAGACGTGCTGAAATTGTTCCTTTAAGCGGCTTTCATTCTTAAATCCACGGAGGCGCCAGGCGAGCAGCGCAAAAGCAGTCACGGCGAGTAGGCTGAAAGCGCGGCCCACGGTCCACCACGGGGCGGACCGAAGTGTTTGAATGTCGCGAGGCGAACGCAGGATCAGCGAGAGAGACGTAGGGCGGTGCTCCTTGTCCACTTCCAGTGAACAAACTCCGGAAACCGTCAGAATGCTGCGGGGCTCGAATCGCTTGAGTTCCCGAGTTGCATTCGTCCCGGCCAGCCTTGCAGTGAAGAATTCCGTTCCAGTGTGGAGTACGAGTTCTACGTGATCACCGCGAGGAACGGTCTCCACCAGTTCACCTTCGAGGGCGACGAGGCGAGAATCCGACTCCTCCCTCAACATGTTTGTGGAATGAATCAAAATGGCCGCCGGCTCAACTCCTCGCCCAAGCCGGCGAATTACTGATTCTTCAAGCAGGGGAGTCACGGCATCGACGCGTGGAAAGCCTGCCACTTCAATTCGCTCACCGGTTGCAAGCGGGGATGGGTCTCGCGTGTGAATGCGTAATCCGCCGGCCGAGTCCTGCAAATAGACAACTCCACCCAAGCCGGTAGCTGTCACAACCCCGGCCACTTTGATACGATGACCGAATTTGCGAGCGTTGAAAAAACTTAGCGCATTGACTGTTGGTTGCGTCGGAAGCGTGAAAGGATCGGGGTGCGCTGGCACCGTGACGGCGACATCCTCCAGCGATGCCACAAACATTTTGTAACTCGGCAGATGCTGGGCCTTGTTGTTGAATTCACTGCCCCATACTCCGCGGAGACGAACACGGGCATCGACAAGCTGGGTCGGCGCGGGCCGGTTGGTGAAGCCGGGAATGAAGGCGGTGATGCGGTATCCCGGATGAAGCTCCAGATGCAGGTGACCATCCTGGATGTACGCCGCCTGGACAATGGCTTCGATCTCCACCCGCTGGCAGTCCTGCGCGCCACCAGCCAGTTGATCAAAAGAAAAAGCCCTGGCTTTCGGCAGCGCAGCCCGGCCTTGAAGAACTACATCCTTGCCAACAATTATGGGGGCGAAACCACCCGGAGCCGCAGTGCCTCTTGCCCGGATTTGATGACCCGTTCTCAGTTCCGGTTTGCTCTGGGGATAATCCATGTAAATCCCGGAGGTCTCGTCCTGCATAAACCAGATATTCCACTGCGGATCTCCGTAGGTGACCACGCCTCGGAGATCGACGGGCGGAGCCGCGCCAGCCTGGTCCCGCGTCAGTTGAATCACCTGGATTGCTTTCGTCAGAACCGGTGGGACGCCGGCTTGAGCGCCGGCAGCATCAACTCGGAAGAATCCGAAGATGCTCAAACAGAGCCATGCAAGCTTGGTGAAGCACATGTGGCTGGACTTTCTCAGCCGTATCGCTGCGCTTCCTCCTCCTCCGGGAGCTTCGTTTGGGTTCACACTACGAAGATGATTAGCCTTGGAAGGCTTTGCAAGCTTCCCGGCAGGGCAGACGGATCTAAAAAACGGGTTTCTCGCTGTTTTACTGAGGAGACCGTGGGATAGGCTACGAATGATGGCGCGCGCCACAGATGCAGATGCGAGGCGCGAACGCGGGAGGATGCCCGCAGCAGCCTCTGACCAAGCGAGCAACGAAGCAGATGCGTCTGTGCCGCCGTCAAGATTTTTAGCCTATCCCACGGTCTCCTCAGTAGGGGAGTGCTTTTTCCCGGAGCGCGACGGGCGATCTGCATCACGGCGAAGCCGTGACAGACATTCGCCGGGGGTTGAGCGAAGCGACACTCCCCGGTTCACTCGTAAATCATCCCTCTGAAGATCACGGCGCGGGTTTCTCGATGAAGCCGTGATACAATCCCATGTAGTAAGGGAGGAGAAAGACGGTTCCTGCAGCGAGCTCATTCCCATTGCCTCCGTAATCCAGATCCCACGGATCCGTGTTCCAATGATTGAAATGGCGGTTCTCGACCGGGACCACCTTGCCATTGAACAGATGGCCTCGGCGATAGCGGTCCGGCGAAGATAGATCGCGAGACTGAACCGGCGAAAGCGCGACGATGTCGAGGCGGTGGCTGTTCTTGTGCGGCCAGTTCAAGCGGTCCAATGGAAAACCGTAGAGCGTGCGCATCGAATCCTGCTGCCAATCACCCCACGGATTGAGAGAGAATGTGCCCCAGGGATTCACCGCGCTGTGGTCAAGGTTGTACCCCGCGTAGGCGAAGTTGAAGAATGGATTCATCTCCGGCGCTTCGTTGACCCAATATCGAAAAAACGAGTAACGGATCATTCCTTTCAACGCCTCGTCCTTTGAGCACCTCAGCAGCGAGTAGTAGCACATGAAAGCCATCTCATCATCGGAATGATTTCCCGACCCCGGCCCGTGCTGGACTTTGGGATACATCGCGTTGTGCTCGTATCCGTGCTGATCGATCAACTCGCGGGAAGCTCGCTCGTATTTGGCGTCTCCCGTGAGGTGCGCCGCGACTGCCAGATAGCTCAGAATGCTCAAGGAGTTCAGCCCGCGTTCGGGCCACCACATCGGGTCACGATTCAAAAACTGCGGACCGTAAACAGCCCATCGAGTCGGCTTGCCATCGTGATCGATCAAAACGAGCGCGTGCTTCAACAGATGATCCGTGATGCCACGGACGACTTCACGGACCCGTTCCTTTTCCGCCTCGGTGTCCGCGCATAGATCATGATAAAGCGCGTAGAAAAAATAGTGCCCGTCGAGTTCGTCACTGCTGGTGTCGGATTTCCAGAACCATTTGCCATCCGCGCTCCTGGGCCAGCGCGGGTCGTAAGCTTTCCAGAGTTTGTCGTGCTTCTGATCCTCCCGGTCCCGCTCCAGCCGGCCTATGTTCGGGTCCGGCCATTCCACCGGACGAATCGTTCGAGCGATGTATCCGTGTGGCGGTGAGTGCGCTCCTCCTTGAGTTACTTTCTGCAAGAAACGCAATGCTTCGAACGCCTGCTTCGCCCGTTCTTTCGTTTTTGGATTCTTAGTGGAGGCGTGGGCGAAACACTCTCCAGCTCCGTACATCGCCGTCCAAAGACCGTCGTTGTCCGAGTCCTGCGGATCAGCGGTTGTCTTGTCCGCCGGTTTGCGCAGGTGAGCTTCAGCCACAAATCCGAAAGGCGTGCGCTTCACGTAACGCTCGATCTCGTCCTCGTAGAACTCCGCCTTTGCCGCCAGCGTCATCGGTCGGCGCTCGATTCTTCCCAAACCTCCGGCTGTGGCGCACCAAGCATCGCCCTGAGCATCGACGAACGTTTCCGTCACGTCGTCATTCGGGAGCCATCGCGGCCCCTGGCGGTAATGCCATTCCTTCCCGTCGAATCGGATGAGGCCCAGTTTCGTTGAGAACCACATCTCACCATTTTGGCCGGCCGCGATTCCGTTGAAGTCATTCCAAGGGAGTCCATCCTTGCCTTCGTGAAAACGCCAGGTGGCATTCGCGCCTACTCCGTTCGCCGCAGCCACGCCAGCCTTGGAAGCGAACCACAGACGACCATTGGAATCGAAAGCGACGCCCAGCACATCCTTCACGGACCAGATTCGTCCCACAGCATCCGACACCCTGATCTGCTCCCAACTGCGATCCCGCTGCCGGAACAAGCCGGCGCTTGAAGCGATGATCAGTTTGCCATCGGATGCCACCGCGATCTGGTTCACACGATAACGGCCCGGCCAGCCGAGTGATGAGAGCTTACCGTCCACCACAGCGTAAGGATCTCCGGGCGTGGCGATGAAGTTGGTGGTTCCAAAACGAATCAACTGGCGAACCTCTTTCCACGGCAGAGCCACGCGGACCGTCTTGAGCTCGCCATCAGCGAAGGCGAATTCCTTTTCCCCGCTCGCCAGATCACGATTCTCATTCCACCTGCCATCGCGAAACTCAAACCAGCGCCCGCTGGCGAATGCACGAACGACACCTCCTGGGGTGGAGTCGAGCAATTGGATGGCACCGCCCGGCAGTCCACTTCCTTCAGTAAAATGACGCGCGGTCTCTTGCCGAAACTTTTGTGTGCCAGGAGTGAAGTCAGCGGCGGACAGTGAAGCTGCCACCGAAAGCAGAATGAGAAGTTGAAGGGGTTTCATCTTATTGAGGGAGTGTCAGTGGGAAGTTATTTCGCCGTTGGTTTGAATTGAGACTTCGCCTCAGGCATCCATTGCTGGAGCTGTTGAATGCGTGTCGCGTCGAGTGGATGAGTTCTTAGAAACCAGGGCGTTTCTCCACCGCGCTGTTTGTTGTAGGCAGCGAAGCGCTGCCAGAAGCTGACAGCGTTCTCCGGCGCGTAACCGGCTCGCGCCATGTAGAGCAGGCCAATGTGATCCGCTTCCGACTCTTGCGAACGGCTGTGTGGCAGCGCGACACCCAGTTGGGATGTCATTCCGTAGGTCTGCTGGATCGCAGTCGCATATTTGCTCTGGGCTGTTGCCGCGCTCAGCACCTGACCGAGCACTTGCAGGCCGATGGCTTCACTCATGCGTTCACCACCATGCCGCGCGACCGCGTGCGCCACCTCGTGACCAATGACCGTCGCCAGGCCCGCTTCGTCTTTCGTGATCTGCAGGATGCCTGTGTAAACCCCCACCTTGCCTCCGGGAAGACAGAACGCGTTGGCCTCCTTGCTGTCGAAGACCACGAATTCCCATTGAGCGTTGGGAAGTGTGGCAACCGCCGCGATGCGTTTGCCCACGCGTTGGAGAAGTGCGTTGAGTTGTGGGTCCTTGCTGATCAGGGTTTCCTTTTTCATCTTCTCGAACTCGGTGAACCCGAGTTGAGTTTCCTGGCCTTCAGACATGAAGTTGAACTGCTTCCGGCCGGTCTCCTGCACAGTCTGGCAGCCGATGATGACGAGTGCGATTGCCAGCGTGCCAATTGAAACAGTCTTGCTCATTTTCATTTCAGCATCTGATCACATAGCAGGGACGGCTACAAGCAGCGCGTAGGTTTGGCAGGGTCCTAATCTTAATCTTGCTCATGCTCTTAATCCTTTTCTCCGGGAGATTACGATCATGATGATGAGCACGATTAGGACGCATCCGTGGGTTTTCGGCGGCATTAAAGCCGCTTGCCCCGTGACCCCGTGTGGCTAGGGTTTGATGCGCAGCACGCCCTTATGAATGTTCGACTCGCTTATGGACAAGGCCACCTCACGGTCGATTTTCCAGCCGACCGAACCACTGTCATCGAGCCCGCCCATGTCCCTGGCCTGCGAGACGAGCGGGAGGCTGTGATCGCAGGGCTTGAGCAGCCGATTGGCGCCCGTCCGTTGAGTGAATGGGTCCGACCGGACAGCCGGATCTGCATTGTGTTCACCGACAGCACTCGCGCCACCCCGAATGAGCGGATCATCCCGTGGCTGCTGCATTTTCTGATCACCAAAGCTGGCGCATCGCGCGACCGCATCGTTCTGTTGAATTCGGTCGGGACGCATCGTCCCAATTCAAAGGCCGAGCTTGAGCGCCTGCTGACGCCGGAAGTCGTCCGCGATTACCAGGTCATCAATCACGAACCTGAGAACCCTTCGGCCCTGGTTCAGTTCGGTGTCACTCACGACGGAACTCCCGCCTTGCTGAATCGCCATCTCGTGAATGCTGATGTTCGAATCATCACGGGTTTCATTGAGCCGCACTTTTTCGCGGGATTCAGCGGTGGCCCAAAAGGGATCATGCCGGGCTGCGCAGGGCTTCAGACGGTCATCAGCAATCACGGCGCAAAGCACATTGCTGATCCACGCTCCGCGTTTGGCATCACCACTGGCAATCCCATCTGGGAGGAAATGCGCGCCATCGCGCTGCGTCCGGGGCCGAGCTTTCTTTTGAACGTCACCCTCAATGAGGCTCGTGAAATCACCAACGTTTTCGCCGGAGATTTGATCGAGGCGCACCGGGCTGGCACTGAGTTTGTGCGCCGGTCAGCCATGCAGCGTGTGAAGGAACCGTTCGAGATCGTTGTCACCACGAACAGTGGTTTCCCGCTGGATCAGAATCTTTATCAAGGCGTCAAGGGAATGAGCGCCGGGGCGCGCATCCTGCAAGAGCAGGGGAGCCTCATCCTTGCCTGTGAATGTCGGGAAGGTGTTCCCGCCGGGAGCCCAATGGATGAATTTATGCGCAGCACGTCCGGTCCCGATGAGATTCTCGCGCGGCTGGCGACACCCGGCTTTGTTCGCCCCGAGCAATGGCAGGCGCAAATCCAGGCGCTCATCCAGCGCCGCGCCAGAGTGCAGGTTTTCAGTGCCTTGCCGCCTGAAGTGATTCGCGCCTGTCATCTCACGCCATGCATCGACATCGGCGAGGCGGTCCGCTCCCGGCTTTCCGAACTTGGCCCGAACGCGCGAGTCGCTGTCTTGCCCCAGGGGCCGCTGACCATTCCGTACCTTGCGTAACGGTTCGATCGAAGTAGCGACCGGTGAGGGGGGCGCCGAAAAGGAATTTCGCGCTTTTAACCCCTGAGCCGGCAAGCTGCCCTTGGGAGCGCCGACGCCTCGCCGGCGAGTTGCTGCGGCGAGGTCAGGCACGCGCCGGCGAGACGCCAGCGCTCCCGGGGGCAGGTTCTTGGGGAGCCTCCACGATTTCGAGATCGCGCATTGTGACCATGAACCTGAGCACCTCCTCTCCCGCCCTTCGGGCACCCTCTCCTCCATTCCGAATGGATGAGAGGGCTGGGGAGAGGAGGCACGGTTCATGGAAAGCCTCCACGATTTCAGAATCGCGCATTGTGACCATGAACCTGAGCACCTCCTCTTCCGCCCTTCGGGCACCCTCTCCTCCATTCCGAATGGATGAGAGGGCTGGGGGAGAGGAGGCACGGTTCATGGGGAGGGGACGTCTGAGCGTTGCGCCAGACAAGCATTGTGACTTTGAAGAATACGTGTGCATGTGTGTGAGACTCCGCGCACCCTGGCGCTGTGGTGTCCGTTTGAGCACGGCGTTGCGCCCTCTTTGTCAGCGGACATTCTCGTTGATCCAACGAAGGTAAGCTTCCGAACCACCGGTAATGTCCAGAACCACGAACTCGGGTGTGTCGTAAGGATGTTCGGCCAGAACATGCCGCTTGAGACCCGGGATGATTGAGCGCGGTGTCTTGAAAATCATGAGAACCTCAGAACCGGACTCGAGCTTTCCCTTCCACCAATAATACGATTCGACCTTTGGGAGCAGGTTGACACACGCAGCCCGGCGAGCCTCCAGAGTGGAACGGGCAAGTGCGCGTGCAGTTTTCAGATCTGGCGCGGTGACCAGAGTAATGGAGAATTGAGAAGTGGCTTTCATGCTGGAAGAAGACGCAGTTCCGTCGGGACACGTCAAGGGGTGTAAATCCCGAACCATCTCTGGCTCCCGCTGGCCGAAGCGATCACTTCCAACGTGGCAGACTGCCCTGGTTGCAGGAGGGCTGGAGAAACAGCTACCTGGAAGACGCCATTGCTATCCTCGTCGTTGCTTTCCATTACGACGTAGTTCGCCCGGACACTGCCGTCCGCGCTCTGCCACTCTTTGTCGTTCAGCGTGGCATCGAACTCGAGCGCGGGGCGGTCGTTCAGTTTCAGGGTAAATTTGCCTGCCGGTTGCGAGACGAATCCCATCGCCGCTGGCACGCGGAAGACGTGTGGGGAATTGCTGCGGAGATCATGTGGAACTGGCCGCGTCTGCCATTTGACGGCGCTTCGGCCGTCCGTCTGTCGGCAAATCGCCAGCGGAGACGTGCCGATCCAGCTTGGGTAAGGCAGCTTCTCGGCGCTGGCGAATAGATACATGAAACCGTTGTTGCCATCGGCCACAAAACGCTCGCGTGCCAGTGAAGCCATCTCTGTCGTGGCACTGCCGAACTGTGCAGGTGTGCTGCGCAAGTAAACCAGCAAGTCCACCATCTGATCCGGTGTGATCGTCTGTTCCAAACCTTCGGACATGAGAGACAAACCTGACGCGCGAATCTCTGCCAGATCATTTCGAAGTATCTGCTCTTTGATGCCGTTTGCCTGTGCGAGCGTCAGGCTGGTTGAAGTCTCCGCCTGAACAATCCCGCTGAGTGAACGTCCGTCACGCGTCTCGATTTGATAGGAGACGAAGCGTGGTTCGATCACCGCGTTCGGGTCGAGGATGTTCTTGATCCAGTAGGCTGTGTCCTTGTCGCGCAATGCGGCGAGGTTCGGGCCGACTTCGTGGCCCCGCCCGCGCACTGTGTGGCAACTGGCGCACGCCGCTGCGAAGACTTCCGCGCCCTTGCCCGAGCTGCCGTTGGGTCCAAGAGAAGATGTATAGCGTTCGACTACTTGTGAGCGATCCGCAGGCGCGATGGACAGGAAAAACTTCCTAGCCTGAGCCTGCAACGATGAGTTTGAGTGCTGAAGCAATCGCTGGCGGTCGGGTAACGAGACTTCCTCCGGCCGGATGGTCTTTCGTTCGATGGAGGCGAACAGTTCAGCGACCCAGATTTCACGACTGAGCAGCAGTGAAAGGATTTCTCCTCGAAGCGCTGGCGAATGCTGGGACCAACTTTTCAAAACCAGCGCAGTCGTGACTGGCGTGTCGATCCTTCGCAGCGCTTGCAGGGCTGCTTTGCGTGCGGATTCTGATCCAGCGGCAGAGACGAATGGCGCGATGATCTGTGCTTCGCTGCTGCTGGATTTCGGATGCTGTCCGAGGAACATAATCGCCGCGGCAAGCGCGGCAGCGGAGTGCTCCGAGGCTCGTACATTACGAACGCTTTGCGTGCGTTGCTCGTGCTGTTTCCCGTCACCCCGGCCCTCTCCCTTGGGGAGAGGGAGCGTCTTCGTCGCCGCTTCTTGGTTCGACGGCGCGAACGTCGATGGCTGCGTATTCGATTTCTCAACAACCGGACTTTGCTTCTCCCTCTCCCTGTGG
>SXMN01000011.1 GCA_005777315.1 Verrucomicrobiales bacterium | reverse complement strand
TCCATCCGCACGGACAATTGCCGATACTTTCTCCTGACCTGGGCGATGATGATCTTGAGCCGGATCCTTCGAGCTTATCTCTCGATCCGTTTCAAAAGCCAGCCTATTTGCTCAAGTTATTATTTCGCTCGCCCTTAGTGAAGGCACCATCCGAAACGTCATGGCTGAAAACAACACCTGCCGCCAATCCAGATTGAAAGTGGAAGCCGCCATCAATCAACGCATCTGGCACCTCGACCAACCGCTCCAGACAAAGGCAACTCAATGACACCCTCGCAGAAGTTCTATTTACTCGTTGATGAGCACATGCACTCGACCGGACGTGACCGCGAAACCGCCACACAGGTTTGCGCGCAAATCTACCGCACTGAATTCGAGGCGATGCAGGCCACCAGCCCATTAAACCGAGGTAAGAAGGACACCGCAACCCTCGCCAATGAACAGCGAGAGTCGAAGGCCCGGTCTGAAGAGATTGCACGCCTGGCACACGCGAAAATGGAAAAAACAGGGCGTGATTACTTATCCTGTTTCAATTCGATCCAAGTCGAACGGCCAGACCTTTTCCCCCAATCACAAGCCGCCCAGGAAACTGCGCTGGCAAACGAGCGGACCCGGACTAGCCGCGCCGATGGCGGCAAGGAATTCGCCGCGCTGGTGGATGCCATTCGCGTGAATGAGAAGCTCGTCTTTGAGACCGCCTGGAATGAAGCCAAGCGCCGTCACCCGGACGTTTACGCAAGGATGAACTGACCGATCTACACAGAACCCACACCACCAACTCGAAAACCACCCATGATTCCAGATTTTCTCAGAAGATTCACCCCGCCCGACGAGGCCATTGAAGGCGCAAAAAACCATCTGGCTGTTCTCGCCGGCGGATTAAAACACATGCGGGACCGGTCCAAAAAGTACAGCGATCTCGACGATCAGATCACAAAAGTCCGCGATGAGATAGCCACGCTGAAGGTGGACTTCGATCCTCTGGACGAGGCCAAAGCCAGTGAGATCTCCGGCAAAGAGAGTTACCTAGCGGTACTATATCAATCCACCGAAGAGCTCCGGGACAAGCTGGCTCCGCACACGGATGAGATTCGTGGGACTCTCCGCCAAACGCAATCCCATGTAGAGGCACTTACTCGCGACTTGTACGCTCAAGTTGAGGATGGAATGACGGCACTTTATCGGCCCTTTTATCAACAAGAAGGACACGCGCGGCAAGCGGCGAGGAATAGCGATACCATCCGACGACTGGCCCATTCACGGAACACGGCCTTCGATCTATTGCGCGATGTAATCGAGGCCTCGATTCTTGCCAGGCAGACCCTCGAAACGTTGATCAAGGGAGAGATCCCTTGGAAGCTGACCTTCGCAAAGGGATGAAGTTGTTCATCACAACCATGATGAGGCATAGAGGCACGGCCTCGATTCGCCCCCGGCGGGGCTTGAGCTGTGCCTACCATGGGCCTGCCCACGGGTTCGGTCCGTGGGCAGGTGTTTTTCGTTACGATGCTGGAGCGAGGGACGTGTGTGAATTTGCCCGGTAGTAATGAGCCACCGGGCTGTGGGAGCCCGGTAGTGGCGGTTGGTCGCCGCTACCGGGTTTTGTGAAGTCGGCTGTCCACTGAAATGAAAACCGGCCCCGAAGAAAGCCACAACAAGGCCGGATGCGTGATTCAAAGCCCGGCACGATGAAACAGCACTGGAACACTGAACGCGAGAAAATCCTAAAGCGCCTCTGCGCTCGGATCGCGCGGCGGGTTGCAGCGGGTGCCAAGCTCAAAAGTATCGTGAGCGTGTGTGCGCGCGAACTGCGTGGCCGCTGTTACAAATCCAATCCCGGTCGCCGCGTGATGCTCTCAAAGACGACCCTTTTGAGAATCTGGTATCAGTTCAGAAAAGAAGGTGAAACCGCTTTCCGTCTGGATTACGGCCCTAACATCCTCAGCCGCGTCCCAGTGGCATGGGCTAGCCGCTACTTGCGGGCGTGCATTAAATGCCCAAGCCAGATTGAGGCTTATCGTCGTATCTTAAGACGGTGCCTGAATCGTGGATCATCGCAGAAAACGCCTTCACTCCACGCCTGCCGGCGCGTCCTGGACCGCACCGACCGGCAGACACTCTTCCGCCTGCATCGGTTGCGCCGGGCACAACATAAAACTGAGCGCGAGCTGGTAACGTTCCTTCATTCACGCGCGGCTGAGTTCTCCAGTCGTGCGCACAAGCCATCAGAGGCCAACCAATGAGTCGTCCAAAGCCTGCTCTGCTCGCCATGCATGAAGCGGCATCACGACTGCGCTTGACACTGCGCTCAGTGCGCTGGCTCTGCGATGAGGGTAAACTTGCCGCGTTTGCAGTGAATGCAGATCCACGCCCGCAGCGCCTCTGCCTTCGCGTGGTTGCGGAATCCATCGATGACTACCATCAGAAAAGACAGCCCGACTTCGAGAGGCTCATACGGACCGTTACACAATGGCTGGATATTCTCGACTCCAGAAATTCAGCAGAAGCCATCACGCAACCGCGTCAATTGATCATAGTGGCAGACGCAGCCCTTGCATTACACGTCGCGGATACGCATGTACGATCGCTCTTCGACGCCGGGCTCCTTCGGGGTCTGTCCATCAGTCGCAAAGGGGCCACTCATCAACACCTGCGTATCGAAACCGCCAGTCTAATCAGCCTGGTTCAGAACCGGCTCTGCGAATTCAATAACCTTGGGGAATCCCCCCCGCAGTCCCGATGAGCCTTCGAGCCCCAAATCCAGCCGCCTCCGAAGCCGCCAGAAATGCCCCAGGACGTTTTACCCCCTGCTCGTGTAGCGCTTTCGCATCAAGCCGTCTGTTAAAGGGGGCCACGGCGGTTTTCAATGGCATCCTGTCGGCAGATAAACCCGCGATAACGACCCTTGCATGAGCGATTCCACCGCCAGCACCGAGCCATGCTTCACCGCCGCGCGGATCGGGGAGTGCGCCGGGCTCTCATCCCGCTGGGTACGTGACCAACTGGAAGGGGTCATTCCATCCGGGCTGCGAACGGTTCGCGGCGGCACCGTGAAGGTCTATTCATTCCCAAGCCTGCCGGATCGGGTCCGGGAACTCATCCAACAGCGTGCGAACGCGGGCGGCTACGAGGACTCGGTAACTTACTTGCGCGGTGTGTCACCACAGATCGAGCAACCGTCGCCGCAGCCCGCGCTCTCGGATATTCACCCGGCCGACGTGGAGAAGACGTTCCGCCGTCAACGCGCGCTTCAACCCGTCATGGAGCGTTTGCACGATCCGGCCTTGAGCGCGGCGGAATTGAATGAACTTGGGTTGGAAGCGTACGAGAGGGAGTTCGGGCATCTTATCTCCACCCGCCATCTGCGTCGATTGGTTGATCGTGCAGCCCGCCGCGCGGGCGCGAATCCAAACTGGAGTGATCCCACGCTTCACCTGCCTGAGCATCCACGCCGGAAGCCTGAAGATGAACCGGCGGCCAGGCTCGACGAATCCGATCAAGGCGACTTCAACGAACTCCACGCCAAGTTTGGCCTCTATCGCACCTCGGCTGATTTGAGCATCGCTGAGAAAGAGAGGCTTTGGGAACTGACCATCAAACGCTACGATGTATTGCTGGCTCTCGGTCGGGAGCCCGCCTTATTGAAGAAATCCCTCGTTGCTTGGTTGTGGAGCAAGGTGCCCTCCCTTTCGACCAGCCCAGGATCACTCCGCGTCAGTCTTGAGCGGACATTCTCCGGTTGGATTAAAAGCGGACGGGATGATTCGTTCTTCGATGACGGCCGGTGCGGGGGAAAACAGAAGGCGAAGCCCTGGTCCAATGAGGACATTGAAAAGTTCTGCAACTATGCCGGCAAGCAGTGTGAAGGCAAAGTGAGCAAGGCCGCTCGTGAACTGGCCAAAAAGGGGATGAACGAAGGATTAAGTGAGGAATTCATCCTGGCATTGGTCACGGATTCCATGAGCAAGAGTTACGTCGATCGCCGTCTCCGGGAACGGGCCAGGTATCTCACTCGCAGCTTCCGCGCATATCATCTTGGCGGTCTGCACGCGCGGAACGAGCGGCCGCCACTCCGGTTGGACCTTGCCGGAGTGCCATCGATGTTTGCGTGGAGCAGTGATGACGCGACTCTTCCGGTGAAGTTTTGGGTGCGGGGCGAAGACGGGAAGATTCAAATCGTCCGCGGTCAATTCCTCCTGCACGTGGATTTCCGCACTTTGCGTGTGATGGGGGGAGTGCTGGATTGGCGTCCGCAGTACACAGCGGCGCTTGTGCGGGGCAGTTTGAGCCAGCCGATCATTGAGCATGGAATCTTCAAGTGGGCGCATTGGGAGCGAGGGCTCTGGAAAAAGTCGAAACTTCTCAAAGGCGAGACGAACTCAATCTTGCCCGAAGTCCACGAAGGTTTGAGCCGGCTAGGGATCAAGATTTGTCATTCAAACCATCCGCGTTCAAAGCCGGTTGAGAATGTCATCGGCAGGCTCCAAGACATGATGTCCGGGGAACGCGGGTTTTGCGGCAGGGATGAGCGGCGGGATTGCCCTGAACATGTGCGACGGGCTGAAATGGCAGTTCGCTCAGGTGCTGATCCGTCCGAATTTTTCCAAAGCTACGACGAATGGGCAGCGCGCCTTGTTGAAATTTGCGGTGAGTACAACAACACCTGGCAGGGAGGAAGGCGGCTTGGCGGACTCACCCCCGATGAGGCCTTCGGTCTTTTCAAAGACGTTGAAGACCCGGTGACGAAATTTGATCCCTCCTGCGCCTACCTTGTCACCCATGATCCCATTCCGGTGCTGGTGGATCGGATGGGTATTCGACTGCCTTTCTCAAAGGGCAAGTATTCGTACTACAACAAGGAGCTGGGTCCGTGGAAGGGGCAAAAGGTTTTAGCTTGGTTCGACGCGGGAGATTCAAGCCATGTGATCGTGACGGACATGGAGAAGCGCAATCCGTTCTGCGTGGAAAAGCGTGAAGACTCTCCGATGTTCAATCCTGAATCTCCAGTCTTTCATGCGGAACGAAAGGCCGCTTCCGAATTTGAGTCCTATTATCGGGCTAGATTCTTCGCGTTGAAATCCACTCAGCCGATGCCCGCCCGCCGCACAATCAAGGACTCCGGCTTGATCGAGGCGGAAGTGATCGGCCAGGAGATCAACCGCGCACGTGAGAATTTCATCGTGACGCGGCGCCAGACTCAATCGCACATGCGCCAGGTGGATCGCGCGGCGGGCAATCTCGGAATGACGGTGAGAACCAGCCAGTATGAAAACCCGGAAACCGCCCCGGCGCTGACCAAGGTCAAAACCCTGCTTGATGAACTGCGTGAGCCTGAATCCGCAGAAGAACTGTGAGCAACACGCGACAAGCCAGAGAAGGAAGTCCGTTGCGACAGGAGCGCTACTGCTCATCTGTCGAACATGAGCGCGGCCTGCTCTGCAACCTTGTGACCCGAAGGCTGGAAGGCATTACCGACACCCGTGAACGCGAATTGATTTTCGGGCTTCAGGCACATAGCCACAAGCTGGGCGGAATAGAGGGGCTGGCAAAACTACTGGTCGAACAATTCCCAAACGAGGTCGCCACGCCAGGAATGCAGCGCCTCGGCTTCGCTCCTGGGCGCGTTTATACAAGTGAGGAAGTCCGTTCGATCCGTGAAGAGTTCGATCTGCCCTCAAAAATCTTCCATGCCTACGATTGCGGCTTCCCACTGGCGTCTGATGCCGAAGAACTTAGATCAAAGCAGGATGAGTCCGGCGATGATGCCTGCATCCACGACATTCCTGATTCAGTGCGCTATCCCACAAAGTATCCCGCTGAGAAGTTTGTCCAAGAGTGCCGGCAGGCCGCGCACGGATTGCCTCGTTACCTCACTGAGTTGTGCCTCGATCCCGCAAGTTCATTGGCGAAGGGCGGGCCGTGGTACTTCCCCAATCTGATCCAAACGTTGTGGCGCTACAAAGAGGCCGTTAAAAATGAACTCCGCTCCAGGTTTGTCCTCACGGAAATCGGCAGTCTTGTCTGGGAGAGTCTGGATTATTCATTAGAAACAGGCGGACTTGTTCTGATCGAAGGAAGCGCCCGGACAGGTAAGACCAGTGCTGCCAAATGCTGGACTGATTTACACGAAGGCCGCGCGCGATACGTTCAAGTTCCCAGCACGAATGATGACCTCGGTTTTTACCGTGCTATCGCCAAGGCGCTCGGTGTGAGTTCGACACTCAGTTTGAAGTGTCAGCAAATCCGGGAGCGCGTCGAATACGTCCTGCAAGAGGGGCGCATCATGTTGATCCTTGATGAGAGTCACAACATCTGGCCTCAGAATAACCGGCGCGAAGCGCTTCCAAGCCGCTTGAACTGGCTTCTGTCCGTGGCGGTGAACCAAGGTGTCTCAGCCGCGTTAATCAGCACCCCTCAATTCACGGCAGCACAGAAAATCGTTGAGAAAAAGACCGGCTGGCAATCGGCTCAGTTCATCGGGCGTGTAGCGGACTACAAAAGGCTGCCAGATCGATTGAAAAAATCCGACTTGGAAGCAATCGCGCGAACGCTGTTACCAGAAGGCAACAACAAGATGATCGAGCTGCTGGTGGCGCACGCCCAAGGGAGCGCACGGTACTTGCAGGGGATTGATTCGGTCGTCACTCGGGCACGTTACGTGGCCAGGAAAGCTGGGCGTGAAAAAGTCCTGGGGCCTGATCTGGTCACTGCCATTGAGAAGGGCACGCTTCCCTCCGACAACGCCCTCGCTGAAGCACTGAGCGAGGGCAAGAGACCCCCGCCGCGCCCACCGCGACGAATGGCACAGCCAGCCCCCGCACTTCCAGCCAGTCGTCAACTCCCACCGACAGGATTGCAGAACGAGCCAGGATCATCGCATCACGTCGCCAATCGTGGGCCGCTTGATGAGTCCATCCACCACACCAACTTATGAGCCTCGAAACTGTCCAATCAAAGAGGGTGGCCATGATCTCTTCAACACCCTTTCAAGGCACTTGAAAGGCGCATGAAAACCAAACCGTGGAACAGAGCTTACGCCGGCAGATTTATCAGCCCGACTTATCGCGGGTTGCCGTTCTTTTGACGAGTTGAACAGACGGTCATCTTAAATTTGCAAACCTGCTGTCCACAGCGGGCTTTCTGGTTTGCACTGATAACGTGGACAAATCGTTTTCTGAATTAGCACAAAAGCGCGGTCAAAGCCTAGTATATTGAGCCTCTCCGCTGCTTGATGAACTCTCGTTCGGCGTCAGCGAAGAGAAAAGCCACTCGTCGAACCCAGCCACACAAAACGAGAGGTGTGGCTCGTTTCGTGGCGACGGCTTACTTTTCCGAAATATCGAGCTGGTACTGTTGGGAGAGTTTGCTGTTGCTCCCACGGGGTCCGAAGCGATTGTAGTCGTAGTCGAACTTATACCGGTAACTGACGAATTTCTTGTCAGCCGGCACAGGGATGAGAGCTTCCCACCGGTTCTTCATCACGAGCGCCGGCTCCATCGGATACACATTAAACCCGATCAAGACGTACGGCTTGATTGTCTCCTGACGAAGGGTCTGCTGCTTGGTGTCGAGCAGAACTTCAAACGTGTAGATTCCGTTGGCATTTCTCGAAAGCTGGCGGGGCGTCAGGTTCGTCAGCGTGGTGGTCGTGCAACCGGCGAGAAGCGTGCAGCAGACGAGGAGTGGAAGAAATCTCTGTATCATACTGGAGGGAAGCCTTACAAACGCGGGTGATGTTGTAAAGATTGTACAAGCTGCAAAACGTGTTTGAGATCCATGTCTGAAAACAATGAGGTTGCGGGTTCAATGGCTGCCGACAAGCCACGCAGGCGTGTCCGGTATCGTGGCACCCACCCGCGGCGATTTCACGAGAAGTACAAGGAGCTCTCTCCGGACCGTTACTCGGCGGACGTGGAGAAAGTAATCGCCAGTGGCAAAACGCCAGCAGGGATGCACCGGCCCGTTTGCGTAAAGGAAATCCTGGAAGTCCTCTCACCGAAGCCCGGCGAAACGGCGGTCGATTGCACTCTCGGATTTGGGGGCCACGCAACCGAGCTGCTGAAGGCCCTTCAGCCTGGTGGCAGGCTTGTTGCCCTCGATGTTGACCCGATTGAAATCATGAAGGCGGAAGCCCGACTGCGACTGCCTGGCCTGCCGGATGGCTCACTGGTGGTTCGTCGCATGAACTTTGCGGGGCTGGCGTCGTTTCTTGCACAGGAAGAGGTGGACGGTGCCGACTTGATTTTGGCAGATCTCGGATTGTCCTCGATGCAGATCGATAATCCGGCCCGCGGATTCACTTTCAAGGTTGAAGGGCCGCTTGACTTGCGAATGAACCCGTCACGAGGCCGATCCGCGGCGGAATTGCTGGAAAGTGCGAGTGAAACGGATCTGGCGCGACTGTTGATCGAAAACTCCGACGAACCCAGCGCCAAGGTTCTCGCTCACGCTATCGTCGAGGCACAACGCCGGGCCCCGGTCCGCACGACGACCCGTCTCGCGCACGTCATCCGCACGGCACTTTTGCCACGCTCAGGCAGTCGGCGAACTGACGAGATCGACACCTCCATCCGCCGCGTCTTCCAGGCGTTGCGTATCGCGGTGAATGACGAGTTTGGCGCTCTCGATACGTTTTTGAGGAATCTTCCCCTTTGCCTGAAACCGGGAGGACGGGTGGCGATACTATCGTTTCATTCTGGTGAAGATCGACGGGTGAAGAAAGCATTCCTGGCGGGGCACCGGGAAGGCTTCTACACAAAGATCTCAGACGAGGTGATCCGCCCCGGGGAGGAGGAAGTCCGGTCCAACCCGCGCGCCTCTTCAGCGAAACTCCGTTGGGCCATTCGTTCCCTCTCCGGCACACGCTGACCATGAGTGCGATGACAGATTCATCCGTCGATGAGATGTTTGAATTCAAACCTTCCAACATCGAGGGGCTCGGTGTGTTTGTTCGGCGCGACGTCGCAGCGGGCACTTTGCTCATTGAGTATGTGGGGCAGAGGATCTCGAAGGAGGAGTCCTTGCGCCGATGCGAAGCGGACAACAACTGCATCTTTGCGCTGGATGACAAGCACGACATTGATGGCAACGTCGGCTGGAATCCAGCCCGCTTCATCAATCACAGTTGCCAGCCGAACTGCGACGCAGAATTCAGGAACGGAAGGATTTGGATTGTGTCACGCCGCGAAATCAAGGCCGGCGAAGAAGTAAGGGCGAGCGAAATAATAACTTGAGCAAATAGGCTGGCTTTTGAAACGGATCGAGAGATAAGCTCGAAGGATCCGGCTCAAGATCATCATCGCCCAGGTCAGGAGAAAGTATCGGCAATTGTCCGTGCGGATGGACG
>SXMN01000077.1 GCA_005777315.1 Verrucomicrobiales bacterium | reverse complement strand
GAAAGTTCGTTCGGTTTGTGATACATGCGGTCACCGCGTCCGACGTGACGAAGCGAAGCCTTGGCCAGTGCCCGGCGTTCCTCAGTGGGAACGCCGGCGTACACGAGCGGCAACTCGACATTGTGCAAGGCTGTCGAACGCGGCAGGAGGTGGAAGCTCTGAAAGACGAAACCAATCTCGCGATTGCGGATCTCGGCAAGCTGGTTGTCGTCCATCTGGCTCACCAGCGAGCCATTCAGCTCGAACGTCCCCGAACTGGGCGTATCGAGGCAGCCGAGGAGATTCATCAGCGTGGATTTGCCCGAGCCGGAGGGCCCCATGAGGGCCACGTACTCGCCACGCTGGATGTCAATGGTCACGCCGCACAAGGCGTGAACCGTCTCGGCGTCCATTTCATACTTGCGCGTGATCTTCTGAAGTCGGATGAGGCTCATGGGTTGCTGCGTCCGGCAGCTTGGAGTCGTCAAGGACTGATGCAGTCAGAATGGTTTCAGCGTGCTGCGCTGGGGGGAGCCGTTTTCTGTTTGTTATCGATTTTCACCCATTTGCCATCTTCCAGTTCTCGATTGATTGCTTTGTAACCGCCACTGACGATCTCCTGCCCTTCCGCCACTCCTTCGGTAATCTCCACAAAGTCGCCGTCGGCGATGCCGCGTTTGACCTTCAATCGATGGACTCGATCCTTCTTCACTTCGAAGACCAGCTCTTCAGCCTTCTTTGCCTCTTTGTCCTTCCTTTTCTCGGCGGCTTCATCAGGCGGTTCATCCTCCTTTTCCCGGCTCTTCGCCTTTTTCTTTTCCATGGCTTTCTTCTCGTCCTCCATCTCCTTCGGCAGGCGCGTCGTCACGCTTTGGATGGGAACTGTCAGCACGTTTGTCCGGTAACGTGCCTCCACTTCCGCCGTGACCGACATTCCAGGCCGGAAATTCTCCTTCTCCTGCACGCGAATCCGCACCTCAAACTTCGTGGCCTCCTGCTGCATGTTCATCCCGCTGGTTTTCGCAGCGTTGGCGATCTCGGTGACAATGCCGGTGAATTTCCGATCCCGGAACGAATCGACTTCAAGGCGCGTTGTCTGTCCCAGTTTGATCAGCACAATATCGACTTCACCAAGATCCACGCGGGCTTCCATCTCGTCGAGTTTGGCTATGGTCATGATTTCCGTGCCAGCCATCATGGCCGTACCAACGACACGTTCCCCCTGTTGCACGCGGAGCTTCGTCACCGTTCCATCGGTGGGGGAGAGGATCGTGGTCTTGGAAAGATCATCCTCCGCCCTGGCCAGGGAAGCCTTTGTCATTTCCGTCTGATGAATGCTGGTTTCATGCGAGGCTTCCATTACCGAGAGAGCTGTTCTTGCGTCAAGAAATTGAGACTCGGACACCAGTTTGTTCTCGAAGAGTTCCTTGATCCGGTTGAACTCCAGCCGTGCCTTCTCGAGGTTGGCCTTGGCGAGATTGACGTTTGCCAGCGATGAGCGGTAGCTGGCCTGCACGGAGTTTCGTTGCGCCACATAGTTGGCCGGTTTGATGCGCAGCAGCAGGTCTCCCTTGCGGACCTCCTGGCCTTCCTTGACCGGGAGCTCGACAATCTCGCCGCTGACCTCCGGCTGGATGGTGACCTGTACCACGGGCTGGATCCTCCCGTTTGCCGTCACCAGTTCCGTGAGATTGCGCCGCGTGACCTTTTCGGTCTGGATCACAACGGGCTTCTCACGCTTTCGCCAGTAAATGCCGCCCGCCACACCCCCTGCAACCAGCACGAGGCTGATCGCGAGAATCAACCGGTTGCGTTTTTTCGATTTGTCGTTTGCCATGAATTTCCGTGATTGGACACGATCTAGATCAACATTGTTTCACAGAATGTTGACCGGCAGGCAAGTATCGTAGGAGAAACCGTCTCCAGCCGGCCGCTGGAGTGTTAAGTCCCGGTGATACACTCAAACTATCTTAAATTACCACTTGCCTCCATTCGCGCCGCACCCATATATTGCGCGCTCTTTTTAGAGAAAGCGAAGATATATATGCGCCGTCCAAAAGGCATCAAGACAAAGAAATCCGTGGCCAAGCGATTCAAGATCACAGGCACAGGCAAGGTTCTCCGTTCCCACGCGGGTCGGCGTCACCTCCTGCAAGGAAAAAAACCCAAGCGCCGTCGTGCTCTTGGCAAGGCCGCCACGGTCGATCCAACAGATACTTACCGCATCCTGCAGAGCTTGCCTTTCAGCCACTGATCTTCAGAACCTCCTGACCCAAGATTTCAGTCACAAGATTTTATGCGAGTAACAAACGCACCCGCCTCCCGCAAACGCCGTATCCGGACAATCAAAGCCGCCAAAGGCTTCCGGATGCGCCGCAGCAAACTTTACCGCTACGCCGCCGACGCCCTCGACCACGGCAGGCAGTACGCCTTCCGCGATCGCAAGACCAAGAAGCGCAACTACCGGGCGCTCTGGCAGATTCGGATCAATGCCGCCGCCCGTGCAGCGGGAATCACCTACAGCCGGTTCATTGAAGGGCTCAAGGCCGCCAAGGTTGCTTTGGATCGCAAGTCGATCGCCGACATCGCCGCCCAGGACGCCAACGCCTTCGCCGAGCTGATCAAGATCGCCCAGGCTGCGCTCAAGACCAAGTCAGCTGCCAAGGTCTGACCAGAGTTTCAGGCAGTGGAATTTGTTGCGGGCGGTCTTGAAAGGGCCGCCCGTTTTCTTTTTTTTGATGTTCCTGCCAGCCGGTGGCGCTATCAATTCCGGACACCATGTCCTTCCTAAACGACATCGAACCGCTCAAACAGTCCGCACTCGCGGATCTGAACGCTGCATCTGACCTCCCTTCCTTGGAACAGTCCAAGGGGGCATGGATCGGGCCGCAAGGAAAGTTCACCGGCCTGATGAAACAGCTCGGCTCCCTGCCCAAGGAAGATCGGCCGGCTGCTGGCAAACTCATCAACGCCGCCAAGATCGAGCTCGAAGCTGCACTTTCAGCTCGCAGGGAGGAGATCGAGCTGAAAGCTGCTCAACCAAAAGAGCCGACAGACTGGACCCTGCCAGGACGACGACGCGCGGTCGGGCGGTTGCACCCGCTCACACAAGTCACCGACGACATTGTGAAGGCTTTCCGCAAGCTGGGTTTCGTTGTCGCCGATGGGCCTGAGATTGAGGACGAGTATCACTGCTTCGACGCGCTTAACACTCCGGCTGACCACCCGGCCCGCGATCTTCAGGACACGTTCTACGTTGGCAACAATTCCAAACCTGAAACTTCAAACTCCAGACTGCCCCTGCTCCGAACTCACACTTCCAGTGTTCAAATCCGGGTGATGAAGTCGCAGCCGCCACCGATCCGTATCATTGTCCCGGGCCGCGTGTATCGCCGCGATAATGCCGATGCCACGCACAACCCGACCTTCCATCAGATCGAGGGCCTCTACGTGGACAAGGGTGTCACTGTCGGCGATCTCAAGGGTACGGTCGAGGCGGTGTTCAAGGACGTGCTCGGGAGCGACGTGAAGCTCCGCTTCCGGCCTCATTATTTCAGCTATACCGAGCCGAGCATGGAGATCGATTTCACAAACGCGCTCGTGAAGAAACTGGGCAAGGACTGGCTGGAGATTGCCGGTTGCGGCATGGTCCATCCGCAAGTGTTCGAGAACGTCGGATACGATCCTGAAGTCTGGACCGGGTGGGCGTTCGGTTTCGGCATCGAACGCATCGCCATGCTTCGCTACGGCATCACGGACATCCGGCTCTTCTACGAGAATGATGTGCGGTTTTTGAGGCAGTTCTAAGGTTCCAATGGCCCTGTGCAGCCAACGAAAGGAATTTACTGAGGAGACCGTGGGATATCCCACGGTCTCCTCAGTACAAGCAAAAGCCCAGGGAGTTGTGCGATTCCTGGAGGAAACCATTCCTGGTCTGCGGGTGCAGGCCCGACGTGCGGGCCCGGTGGTTTTCTTCGTGGACGAAGCGGTCGCGCCCTCGGATCCACACTGCGGCACCACCTGGGGCAAGATCAGACAGACGCCGGTGGTGCGGGAGAGCGGGGATCGCTTTGGGCTGCGACCGATCAGCGCAGAAAGTTCGCGTGGAGACATGAAGTTTGCCAGTTTCGAGGGTTGACGACGGTGCCCGGTGCTGTGGCGGAATGGCAGCCAAGCCAGCGGTATCCAGACCCGCTGATCAAGTTCAACGATCCCCCCTTCGGCCTCCTCGGCTATTGCGAAGGCCATATTGCAAAAGTGGAATTGCCGACGAATGTTTATCGCTGGGATCCCAAAACCGGAAAATTATCCCTCGTGGTGGGCGACGTGAACCGTCCGAACGGCCTCGCGTTCTCGCCGGACGAATCGAAGCTCTACATCATCGAAGCGAGCACATCGCCGCGCGTGATCCGGGCTTACGATGTGGTGGAAGGTGGTGCCCGGCTCTCCAACCTTCGCACGTTGATCACGGCCGAACCTGGTGGCACGCCCGATGGGATGCGTGTGGATGTGGACGGTAATCTGTGGGTCGGTTGGGGCATGGGGGAGGGGTTGGATGGCGTGGCAGTCTTCAATCCAGCCGGCAAGTTGAT
>SXMN01000010.1 GCA_005777315.1 Verrucomicrobiales bacterium | reverse complement strand
CTTGGTGATGGCGTTCAAAAACCTCAAGCCTTGCCCTTCCTGAAGTCGCTGAACCACCGAAATTCACCAGAAATCAGATGCTCGCCATGGCCATTCAACTCTCAACTGTTTTCTCCAATGACTTTGTCACAGCCGTGCAGGACAGCAACCCTGCATCAGGCCATTATTGACGTTCCGGCCTCGGATATAAATGCTGACATTCTGCTTGCGAGTGGATGGAGGGATGCGAAGGTGTGGTCGTCTTGGCAAATCAATACATAGTTCCAGAAAGTTCGTTGGTCATTCCTGCATGAACACCTTCCAACCCCCGAGGGCGCATTGAGTCTTCCTTTTCGCCCGAGATCCTTTCAGCCCCGCGAACCCAAACACCGGAGAAACGGGAAGATTCGCGCCCGGGAAGTTCGGGTGCTTGACGACACCAAACAGCCTCTCGGCGTCATGCCTCTGGGCGATGCCATCAAGCTGGCGTTGAGCAAAGGGCTGGACTTGATTGAGATCGCTCCCAACGCCGTTCCGCCTGTCTGCCGGATCATTGAGTACGGCAAATTCCTCTACGAGGAGTCCAAGAGGAACAAAGATTCGCATGGGAAGCAGTCCGGGAACAAGATGAAGGAGCTTCAGCTCACTTCGGTGATTGATCCTCACGATTTCGCGACCAAGCTGAATCATGCCATCGGATTTCTGTGCGATGACATGAAGGTCCGCATAAAGCTTCGTTTTCGGGGACGCCAGCGTGCGCACAAGGAATTCGGCTTTGAAGTGGTGAACAGGTTTGTCCGGGAAGCCGCTGCTTGGGGGCAGGCGGACTCGCCGCCGAAAATGCTGGGCGACCGGGATCTGAATGTTGTCCTCAGCCCTCTCCCTCGCGAGAAGCGCGGAAAGAATCCTCGCGATGTGAAGGAGCCAAAGCTGGCCCCTGCCGCCGTTTCAGCCCAGCTGCCTCCGAAAAATCCGGCTCCTTCGCCGACCGACTCGAAGAAAAGCACTGAGCAGCTCGAGCGAAATACTGATGAGGCGGAGGGATAGGCTACGGATGATGGCGAGCGCCGCAGATGCAGATGCGAAACAAGGAGTGTGGGGGGATGCCCGCATCGGCCTCTGACCTGGCGAGAAACGAAGCAGATGCGCCTGAGCCGCCGCCACGGGCTTCAGGCTATCCACAAGTCTCCTCTGTAGCGGCCCGGAATTCCGTGTTCCAAATGAATCAGTTTGGCGTGGCAACTCCCGTCGCTGATTTCAGTCCGTGATGCCTATCAGTCGCCTGGGATGAACACGTCATCCTCCATTGACCGGCTATACGATGCTGCGACGAGGTTAATGGTCGGATGTCAGCGCATTGCAGGCGTTGTAGAAGCAGATGTCATGGAGGTCTGCAATTGCCGCGTTGGACCACATTACCTTGAAGTCCACGCGGTCGCCCACGAATCAACGAGTTGCTCGACCTCCTCCTGGCTCTCGGAGCGGCCAGCGGCAATGTCGCCACGTCCACGCCGGATGGAGGCCATGATGTGCAACCCTTCGGTAATCTCTTCGAGCGAGGCGGCTTCCGGGAGCCTGTTGAGAGCGTCAATCACGGCTTGTTTGTCGGTCCTAAAAAACTTCCGCTTTGTGGTTTTGAAGGCAAGAGGCCCGTATCAACGCCTGACGACCCAAGTTCAGCGAACCGGCCTGCGAGACGCTTCGATTGAGCCCCGGATCGGGGGCTGCTTCACCACGAAGAAGAGTCGGCCATCGATCCCGTTGACCCAGTAATCGGTCGTGCCTCGCCATGTAGCCCCGGGTCAGTTGAGTGAGCGATTCGTGATACCCGCGTACATGGCCACCCATGGAGAGCGTTCTCGGCAGCCTTCAACGGTTCAAAATAGGATATGGAAGCTTCTTGTGAGGAAGCGCGAGCGTTCGATGGAAAGAATGAACAATCGAGGCGTCATCTACCTTATTGCTTTTTCGAAGTGGCGAGGAATTCGATCACATCCCGCAGTTCCCGCTTGGACAGGATGCCGGTGAGACCTTCGGGCATGGCGGAGAGCCCGCGTTCGCGTGATTTCACTTCAGACTTCTTGATCGTCATCAGACCGTCCTCCGCCGAATTGAGCGTGAGGTCGGTTGCTGATTCAGCCTTCAAGATTCCGGAGTAAGTCGTGCCATCCTTCGTCCCCACCAGCAGATTCTCAAAGCCAGCGGCAATTTGCTTGTTGGGGAGAACGAGTGCTTCCAGGAGATACTCGCGATCCTTGGCCGACCCGATGGCGGTCAGCTCAGGGCCAACTTCACCACCGTCCTCTCCATGTTTGTGACATCGCGAGCAGGCTGCATCCTGACGTTCCAGAAAGATCTTCCTTCCCTCGGTTGCGTCTCCACCGTGCAGTGCGACGCGGTAAGGGGCCGCCGGGTCCGCTTTGGAAATGGTTGACTCGAAGAGGGCAATCTTCTCCTTCAGCGCGGGAGTTGAGCGCGAATTGGCCGCCTGCAAAAGGTCCAGGTGAGCCTCTGGCGGAACCTTCCCTGCAATCAGGCGATCCATCCACGTCGTCAAAAGAGACTCGCTTGCTTCTCCGCCGAGGGTGCCCAGTGATTCGAAGGCATTTTGTTTCTCCGAGATTGAGCCGGTTTCGAGAGTCTTTCGCAATTGCTCAAGCGCGTCGGAGGACTGGAGCTTCGCTTGGAGACGGGTTGCCTCCTTGCGCAGCGCTTCGGAGGCGGCGGAGGCGGCGAGTTTTGCAGCTTCGGAGAATTGGGAAACCGCAAATGTGGCGAGCGCTTTGAGCGACGCAAGACGGACACTTTCGGGAGCGCTGTCGTCCTTGACGAACGCAAATAATGCGGGCGCTGTGTCGGTCATCTTCAGTCGTTCCGCGGCACGAATGGCGGCGACGCGAAGTTCCGCCGGAGCGGAAGCCAGGAGGCCGCTCATCGTTGGCTTGAAAGCGCTGGGCGCGAGCTGAGGATCACGAGCGGAAGGAACCGGGCGCCAGAGCCCAATCACACGATCTCGTCCCGAAGGATGTTCCCAATCCGCCAATGCCGTGAGAGCTTCGACGCGCATTGACGTGGCAGCATCATCCAGCGTGGCAAAATGCACGAGGGTCTCGGCGGCTTCGCGGGTTCCGACTTGCAAGGAAGCATTGATGGCCCGGCGCAGAAGCGGTTCCTGAAGGTGTGACGGCAGTGCTGCGATCTCGATGGTCTTGCCGAGGAGTCGCGCGAGTTCCGGTTTCGCGCCGTTGATCGGCTGATCGTTAATGGCCCGCGCCGCCTCGACGACCAGCCTCGGATCGGGATCGTTGAGGAATAGTGCAATTTCCGCCCGTTCCAGCCGGCGCATGGCCAGCAACACTCCCATTCGCACGGCAGGCGATTTGTCAGAGCCAGCGGCCATGAGCGCGTCCATGTCCCCAATTCCAGCCAGCCCCATGACGCCAGCATGACGGAGATACGGATCGCTGTCCGCATTTTGCCGCAGCATTTCCAGAAGGGGCTGCACTGCTTCACTGCGCCCCAATTTACCGAGGCTGTTTGCTGCAAAGAACCTCACGCGCAAGCTCGAGTCGTTAAGCAGCGTGATCAGCCCTTGGAAAGCCTGGGGAATTCGCCGTTCACCGAGAAGCTTGGCCGCCTGAGAACGCACTTCAACGTCGGAGTCAGTGAGCAGATTCAGGAACGTTTCGATCGTCGGCCACGACTCGGATCGTGGAGTCGGCACTTTGGTGTTTGCCGCGATCTGCCCCAGACCCCAGATGGCGTGGAGCCTTGCAAGCTGGCTGGAGTTCCTGGCGGCGACGCCTGCGAGGAGCTTGATTGATTTTGGTCCGCGATCCGCGAGTTCGAATTGCGCCTCCTGCCGGACGCGCATGTCTTGATGAGCGAGCAACTTTGACAGTTCAGATGCCGAACGCTTTTCCATCCCTTCCGCCAGCAGACGCCTTGTTTGAAGTACCGCAGCGCTGCGATCGATCTCCGGGTCGTGGAATCTGTAAATCCTCCCGCGCCCCGTCATGTTCCAACCGGCCACCCAGTCCGAAACATACACGCCCCCATCGACGCCGAACTCCACATCCGTAGCCAGCAGCCCCTTCACGAGAATCTCCGCATCGACGAGTTCAAATGAAGCGCCCTTCGGGTTGAGTTTGAAAGTATGCACGCGGCTGCTGTCGCTTCCGTGAAAGTCCGTGAGGAAGAAGTGCTCGTTGTATTTTGCGGAGAGGCCCGTGCCCGGATAATACGCCAGCCCTGATGGACCGGCAGTGATGTTCGTGATCGGTGGAACGATGTGCGCCGGCTGGCCGTCGTGTTGCGGATGCCAGACTTTCTCCGCGTTGAACGGCCCGCGCGAGTAGGGAGCCTCCATGAATTGATACCCGACTCGCCAGCCGCTGTCGCCGCCTTCCACGAGATAAACCCAGCGCGCCTTGTCGCCGCTGTCCGAGTTGTTGTCGCCGGTGAACAGGTTGCCATACTGATCGAAAGCCAGCTCCTGGGGATTGCGCAGGCCCGTGGCAAAGACTTCCAGTTCCGAGCCATCAGGATTGCAACGGAAGACATCGCCCATATCTGTGTTGCCGACGCTGCGCCCGTCAACGATCACGTTCGATCCGCGATCACCGCAACTGAAGTAAAGCTTCCCGTCCGGCCCGAAACGCAGCCCATGCAAATCGTGGCCAAGAAAACCAATGCGGACGCCGTAGCCGTGTGAAAGTGATTTGCGAAAATCCGCCGAGCCCGTGCCTTGATTGTCCCGCAGCAGCCAGAGGTTCGGAATGTTGGCGAAATAGACATTTCCTTTGCGCGCGAGCACACCCGAGCCGATCCCATCCAGCAGAGAATTGAACCCGTCGGCAAAGACGGTTGAGTGCTCGATTCGTCCATCGCCGTTGCGGTCCTCCAGCAGCTTCACCCGCTCCGACTCGCGCATCCAGTCGGCAGCCTTGGCCCCGAGTCGTTGCTTCATGTAACCCATGCGATCATCCACCGAACGCGAAGCCAGTTCATCATCCAGCCAGCTCATGATCCCACGAATGTCACCGACGCCCGCGCTGTGACGGAATGTTTCGGCGACATACACGCGACCCTTTTCGTCGAAACAGAACGCGACCGGATTGGCCAGGTGCGGTTCAGCGGCGAAGAGATCCACCTTGAGGCCCGGCGCGACAACAAACCGCTTGATCGCCTGTTCCGCCGCATCCGATGCCGACGCCACCTTGGGATTGTATGTCGAACCAGGTTTGGCGATCTGATGCTGGGCGTTTAGTGAAACGCTAGCGGCCGCTGTGATGAGTGCGAACAAGCGCCGCCACGAGCTGTTCCCTGCAATGAATTCTGACATGCGCGGCACGCTAGTACTCCGTCAGTCATCAAATGAGGGGTAAAGTTTCTTGAGTTTGACGCGGGCATCGTCGGTGGTGAAACGCCAGTTGATTTTGGAAGAGGGCTGATTGCGACGCCGGGTCCAGGCGGCGATCTCTTGGCGCAGG